>JAUSGZ010000030.1 GCA_030648715.1 bacterium
GGCCAGGCATGGTACGTGAATCCGGCGGACGGCAAACGTTACTTCCTGCAGAACCCCGGCGGCTGTTGGGAACTGGCGCCGCAGCTCGCGCTGGGCATCCGCACCGCGGACCTGGAAAAACTCCCCGCGGCTGGGAAGCGCGGCGGTGATCGCGGGCTGGCCCGCCGGTTGTCGGGCCGCTTCCTGCTGGCCACCGAACTGCGCGGCCGGCTATACTTCGTCAGCCCGCTGGACGGCCTGACTGCTCCCCTCGGCGACCCCGAATCCTGCTGGACGACGGTGCTGCGCTCGCACCTGGGGGTGAAAACCGCCGACCTCGCCCAGATACCGATGAACACGCGGCAGATCACCTTCGACCCCGCCTTCAACGGCGTCGCCGCAGCCCGGCTTCAGGATGGAAAGATCGCCGACGGCACCCGCGCCGATGAGATCCTGCCCATTGCGTCGCTGACCAAACTGATGACGGCGATGGTGCTGCTTGACCACGACCCCGACTGGGACCAAATCGTTCCCGTCACCGCCGACGCACTGGCCTACCCGCAGCTGTACGTCGACCCCGGCGATGTCACCAGCGAAGTGCCATTCACGTCCGGTGACCGCGTGACGGTGCGCGACCTGTGGAAAGCGATGCTGGTCGCTTCCTCCAACCAGGCGGCGGGGATGCTGGCGGCCGCCAGCGGATTGACCGAACGCGAGTTCGTAGCCGCGATGAATGCCAAAACTCATACGCTGGGCTTGCTGCGCACCCGCTTCACCGATCCCAGCGGCCTGGATCCCTTCAATGTTTCCACCGCCGCCGAGATGGCGCGCTTAGCGGCCGCGGCATTCAGCCAAGCCGAGATTTCGCGCACGTCGGTCATGGGACAGTTCACTATCACCGCACTTCGGCCGGATGGCACCGTTCGCGACATTCCGGTCGTCAACCGCAACGCCACGCTGCTGCGCTTCGGCCCCGACGGCGCCAAATCCGGTTTTCTCATTGAAGCCCAGCGCACCGTCGCCGTCCGGCGCGGCGAAACCATAGCGGTGGTACTCCACGCCCGCTCCATGAAGGAACGCAACCAACTGCTGTCGCAACTCTTGGTCGAACCCCGTTGACGATGCTGCACTCCCGCCGTATACTGGAGGTGCTCTTTGGGTAGAGAAGTACACTCTCCCTCCTCAACCCCGTTCCAGGGCCTCGCGATTTTCTTTGCACCACAAGCACATGTCTTTCCGTAAGGAATGAAGGTCAAGACCTCTGGAACGGGGTCTTTTTGTTTCCAGCCGCCAGACCCCGAGAGGTTTCCAAGATGAGGGTGCCACCGCCCTAGGCGGGGTCCCGCCATCGGCGGGAAATGGCGAGCTGGGAGCAACCCCGCACCAGAGCAAGCTCGGTGCGTGGCAGGCAGACCCCGACGTAAATCGAGGAGGGCGCTTGCCCCGTACTTGACGCGCAGCGTCATAGTTCGGGGCAGCGGTTCGCCGTTGCCTTTGTGCCGCCGAGGATTGCGGGGTATGTCTAGTTGATAGTTCCCCTTGTATAAGGCTGCCGACTCCGCTAGTCTGAAACCAATACTATGCGCGACCCGCTCAAAATCGCTGCGATTACCGTGGCTGGCCTGTGTACGGTCGGCGCGCTGCTGGTCGTATTGCTCATGACCTGCGGCGGCGGCCGCTGCGCGCAAACTCCGCAGCCAGCGGCCACCCCGACGCCGGTGGCAACGCAAAATTTTTCCGACTGCGTAGCGGCTGGTTTCCCGGTCCAGGAATCGTTGCCGCGCCAATGCCGCACCCCGGACGGCCGCGCGTTCGTCGAAGGGCCCGCGCGCGCGGAACTCGACGACCGCATCTATGTCGACAGCCCGCTGCCGGACAGTATGGTCAAAAGCCCGCTGGTGGTGACGGGCGCCGCCCGCGGCACGTGGTATTTTGAAGCCTCGTTCCCGGTCATTCTGCTGGATGGCAACAATAAAGAGATCGCGGTGCAGCCGGCGCAGGCGCAAGGCGAATGGATGACCGAGGACTTCGTACCTTTCCTCGTGCGGCTGGAATTCACCGCCCCGCAGACCGACACCGGCACGCTGGTCCTGGAGAAGGACAATCCGTCCGGCCTGCCGGAGCATGCAGCGGAATTGCGCTTTCCCGTCCGCTTCCGCTAGTGGCGGCTGGATCAAAAAACCGCCCCGCGGGGCGGTTTTTTTAAAAATGCATTCGGTTACGCCGGTGGCGCAGTGCCCTCAGTGCGCAAACTGTCGCCTTCCTGTCCGGTGTGCGGCGCGCGCCGGCGCCGCGCCACGCGCAGCCGCGCCAAATGCTTGGCAAGGTGAGCGGCGTTGTCCGCGAACTGCCGGTCGTCCCTGGCTTCCATCTGCAGCTTGGCGGCGCGCTGCTTGGCCGCCTCCGCCCGAGCGACGTCGATCTCCTCCACGCGCTCGGCGGCATCCGCCAGCACCACGACCTCATCACCGCCCTGGACCTGGAGAAAACCGCCGGCGACGGCCAAATGCTGGACATCGCTGCCCTTGCGAATCGTCAACTCGCCCGGCTCCAACGCGGCCACCAGCGGCACGTGGTTGGGTAGCACGGTGATCTCTCCCTGCACGGTCGGCACGGAAATGGAATCGGCTTCCGTCTCCAGCACCAGCCGCTCGGGCGTCGCGATTTTGAACTTGATGGTCGCCATTTACTTCTTGACCTCGTCAATGCCGCCCTTCATGTAGAACTCCGCCTCCGGCACGTCGTCCAGGGCGCCATCCAAAATTGTCTTAAAGCCCTGGATGGTCTCTTTAATGGATACGTAC
>JAUSGZ010000061.1 GCA_030648715.1 bacterium
CTCCTCACCGGAATCGCGCCGAGTGGAAGCGTCCGTAATTTCGGGATTGATCAGCCCCAATGGCCCGTCACTGGTACTCACGACGATGACCCGTTGCTGTTTACCGACTTGCGGAGCCGCCAACCCAATGCCGTTCGCGCCAGCCATCGTTTGTACCATGCCGAAAAAGAGCTGCCGGAACTCGGCAGCCTGTTTGACCTTCACCGGTGCCGCAACGGTTCGCAGCACTTTGGCCGGATAATACCGCAGGGGCATTGCTGCCATAGTGATACGTATACGATACTATATGAAACGATTGATGCCAACCTCCATTGCCGCTGGGTCGTGGACGCGATCCCGGCGCCGATATCGCTCACTTACTGCACGATTTTATCCTCGAGACTGCGGATCTTTTGCTCCAGCCGGTCGTAAACCTCCCAGTCGCCGCTGTAGTATGCCTGGAGCTGCAGCGCGACGTAAGTTTTGAGCCGGCGAATAGAAATCCGCTTGGAATTTCCCCGCGACATATTGTCAATTGGCTACCCCGCATCCTACTGTTGCCAAACGCTGCCCGTAGGAAACGAAAATCCCCGGGCAGGGGACTGCAAATTGCGGCTGATGTCCTAGTATAGACGCAAATGCGAAGTACGTCAATGGCAATACGGTTCGGGTGTGGACAATTCAGCCGATCAAAGTTCCTCGGGATCCACATCGACGACCCAAGACGACGGCAGTTCGGACAGCAGTTGCGCCCACGGCACACCGGCAGGGGAGAGCGGCGCGGGGGGAAAATGCGACCCGGTCGGAAAAATGGTCGCGCGGAGGAGGACTTCCCACACCGATTTCCCGCGGCGGCTGACGGCGTGCGACCGCTGAGGCCCAAGCACGGTAACCTGCGTGGCGGCGAGCGATTTTCGTAAACGGCCAGCAACGCTTTCCGCTTCGCTGCGCGCCGCCGCTTCGGTGGAACGGACGCACAACAGCCGCACCATCTGGGAAAACGGGGGATAACCAAGCATCTGGCGGGACTCCAGTTCGTGTCGGTAGAAAAGATCCGGAGAATTTTCTACCAACGCTTGATAGACCGGATGCTCCGGGTACAACGTCTGGATGATCAGTTCATTGCGGGCGACCGCCTGCGCTCCCGCTAATACCTGCAGGGTGCGTTCCCCGGCGCGAAAATCAGGCAGCTGCAAGGTGGTGTCGGGGGCAATGGCGCACACCACAGGCACGCCCCTGACCCCGGGCAATGAAAGTCCGGCGCGCGTCGCCACCAACACATCAACGCGGCCGCCAGCGACCGCCGCGGCGATCTCTCCTTGCTGGCGCTGGGGGATATCAGCATCAAAGCTTGCGACAGTTACCCCGGGCAAAAGCTGGCGCGCAGCGGTTACAACCTTTTGGGCGCCACTGCCGATCGGGGAGAATCTTGAACCGCGGCACTGCGGGCACAACGGAGGCAACACCGCGGTGGTGCCGCAGCGGTAGCAGCGCAGATCAGCCGCGAGCCCTGGGAGGGAGCCAACCGGTTGTCCCTGGACCGGACGTAACGGCAGATCGCACGTTGAACAGCGCGGCACAAATCCACAATCTTTGCAGCGAGTAAAGCCACCGACTCCCTTGCGCTGGACCAAGAGTACCGCCTGAAGGCCGCGTCCCGCGGTCGTTTTCCGCAAATGGTCGGCGACGGCGCGGCTGAACGGACTGAAGTTGCGGGCTGCGTATTCCTGGCGCAAATCTACAGTAGCAGCCTGCGCAGCAGGAGCAGCCGCGGGGGAGGGGAGCGAGGAGATCTGCCCTTGCTGCTGACGCCATACAAACGTGACGGTAGGCGTGCGGCTGAAATACAGCACCGGAATACCAGCTGCCTGCGCGACGACCGCGGCAGCCTCGCGGGCATGGTAGCGTGGATTCTGGTCCCACTGCTTCAAGCTCTGGTCATGTTCATTGAGCACGGCCACGAACCCAAGCCGCGGTAACGGAGCAAATACCGCCCGCCTCGTCCCAACGACCGCGAACGCTTCGCCGCGGCGCCCGCGCGTCCACAGCTCCATACTCGCCTGACGCTGTCGCAGCTCCGGGAAACGCATGATGCGGCCGCCGAGGTGCGAGCTCAAAACGGCGTGCACGCGCTCGACATCGCTTTCCTCCGGCGCGATCAACAACACCTGCCGTTCAGCCCGGAGTGTTGCCGTTACCGTTGCCGCGAGCACGGGCAGTGAAAGTTCTCCCTGCTGCAACAATGCCGCGAATGTACTCGGGAGGACAAAGCCGCCGCCGGTAAAATCGTTTGCCAGCGGAGGAAAGGGTGAGGGATCCGGGGGGCGCAACGTCGGGATCGGGGTCATCGCGTTCACCACCACCGCTAACGATTGCGCGTAGTAGCCGGCCATCCACTCGGCCAGCGCCCGTTGCCCATCCGTCAGCCAGGGTTCCCGCACGGTCAACTCATGGACCGACTGATAGCGATAGGCCGATCGCTGCGGTTCGGGCTTGAGGCGCCAAACCACGGCCGGACAAAGCCGCCCGCGGAACGGGGCAGACACCAACTGACCGGGAATGAGGGTGCCGAGGCTGAACGGCACGCGGTAATCAAAAATACCGAGCCCGCGCGGCAACCGCAGCAGCGGCACCAGTTCGGCGACGGTGCGTCCTGCATCTCTTGTCTGGTCCATAGCAACTTAACCGAAGCGGTAAGCGGCCATGAGATGCCCGACGCCGAACGGCCCCTCGTAGCTGAGGACAGACGGGGTCACGTTCATGCCATCTAAAATCCCCAGCAAGAACGCGATCGGCAAGTGGCCGCAACAAGCAACCACCGCGGCCAGCGCCGGGTCGACACCGATAATGGAGGCGGCGTCGCCCCGCCGAACGTATTCCAAAAGCTGGCGATCGAAGGCGGCCGCCTGCGGTGAAAAACCTGCCGGGGAAGTTTTCGACAACCGATGCGAAAGATCAGCGGAGGCGATCACCGCCACCCTTCGGCTAGAGGTGCGCAGACCGTTGCCGACATGCTGACCGAATCGCCAATGCGCGGTAGCAACAAGCCCGGCGGTATGGAACGGCAGGAGCGCAAGGCTCGGCAGGTGTGGGGTCAGGAGTACTGCCGGCACCGTGATACCGTGGTCGAGCGTTCGCTGAGTGGCCAACACATGCGGCTGCGCCTGATGCAACGACTCGTCCGCCGTCCGTAACGCCTGCGCCGTGACCGGATCTGAATGCCACTCGGGCTGCAGACTGAAATCGCCGAACGCCGAAAAATCGGCGGTGAAACGGTGCGCCAGCCCGATGCTAAAAACATCCGGCAGCACGTCGCCGTGCGGGGAGATCACGGCCAACGTTTCAGGCTTGGCGGCATACAGCAAACGCTCAAGCTCAGCATACGATTCCAGCGTCGTTTTTAAACGCCGGCGATTCGATTTTCCCACGCCCTCCAGCAGAAGGGGGGAGTGGGAAGCGATGGCGGAAAACACTATTGGCATGGGATCCAGGGCTGACCGACTCCTTTTAGTATAGCATGCAGACTTGAGGGACTACCCCACTATCGGGATTGCGAAAAACCTGTAATCGTGGTATAATCTCTACACTTGTCAGCACATTTAATCGTTAGCTATGGGTTGGCGTTGTTTTTTGGCAGCCGAACTTCCAGGGATTGGCATACGCTCTGCAACCGAGCTGATCGACCGTCTCGCGAAAAAATTTTCGCGGGGCGCGATCCGCTGGGTTAACCCCGACCAATTACATCTCACACTCCACTTCTTGGGGGACGAGGTCAGCAGGGTAGGAGCAGACGCGATCGCGGCGCGAGGTCGCGAAATCGCCGAAGGGGTTTCGCCGTTCACGGTGACACTGGAGAAACTGGAGACGCTGCCGCCCACCGGTCCAGCAAGGGTTATCATCCTGCCGTGCAGCGACCGTGCAAGAAGGCTGGCCCAGATCCGCAATGGGTTCCTGCCGACCATCGCCAGTCTAAGATTGCCGCAGGACCTGCGCCCATGGCGGCCGCATGTGACACTCGGACGGATCAAGGGTGTCCCCGCAAAACTTCCAGATCTTTTAGCCCCCAGTGGAGACCCCCTGCTCATCACCAGGCTGACACTGTATCGTAGCATTTTGGGCAGTGACGGCCCGCAGTATGCCAAACTTGCAGAATTCCCCCTCGGCGGACGCTAAAACGACGCACCTACCGCCGGCCGGCACCCTTTGCGGAGTGCCGCTGCACCAACTGGACGTGGTGGGACTTCGCAACTATTTCCGCAACTGCCTCAATGGCGACACGCTCCGCCTGGTGGTTACGCCCAACCCGGAGATGCTTCTGGCAAGCCGCAGCGACTTGCAATTGCGTACCGCGTTGCGGACCGCTGACTTGGCGCTCCCCGACGGATTTGGCCTTGTCGCGGTCGGCCGGCTGCTCCATCAGCAAATCCGTATCCGCGTCGCGGGGGTTGATGCGGCACGCCTCCTGTTGGAGGAGGCCGCAATTCTTGGGTGCTCGGTGTATCTCCTGGGGGGAGGAGATGGCGTTGCCGCAACTGCGGCCGAAAACCTGCAAACCCAAATCCCGGGACTGCAGATCGCAGGCGTGGACGGCGGCGGAAATATTGACGACCCGGAACACCCGGAACCCGGTATCCTCGCTCGTATCCGTTCGGCGCACCCAGGCGTATTGCTCGTCGCACTCGGTCACGGAAAACAGGAACGGTTGCTGTACGCCCACCGAGCGGATCTGCCCGGCGTTCGCGTCGCCATCGGCGTCGGCGGAGCATTCGATTACTGGTCCGGACGAATACCGCGCGCGCCGCGCTGGCTCAGCGATCATGGCCTCGAATGGCTCTACCGCCTCTGGCGCCAACCGTCCCGTTTTCCTCGCATCATCGCCGCCGTTTGTCGCTTCCCTTACTTTGCCCTGATCGACGCCCATGACCAACGTTCGCACTAGGTTTTCGCCCAGCCCGACCGGCAAGCTGCACATCGGCGGCCTAAGGACTGCGCTCTACAATTTTTTATATGCCCGCCAGCAGCAGGGCGAATTTTTACTGCGTATAGAAGATACCGACCGGACGCGGCTCGTACCCGGCGCGGTGGACAATATCATTCAAAACTTGCGTTGGGCCGGCCTCACGTTCGACCAGGAGCCCGTCACCCAATCTGAGCGGCTGCCGTTATACCGGCGCTACGCCGAACAACTGCTGGCATCCGGGCACGCTTATCGCTGCACCTGCACCGCCGAACGCCTCGAATCGCTACGACGGGACCAGGAGGCCAAAAAGCTCCCCATGCGCTACGACGGCCGCTGCCGCGCGCTCACCGGTACGCCGCCAGCCGCAGCCGTCCCGTCGGTGATCCGTTTCGCCATGCCGCAACTGGGGACGATCGCCTGCGACGACCTGATCCGCGGACGCATTCTTTTCAACGCGGCAACCTTGGATGACCAGATCCTAGTAAAAACGGATGGTTTCCCAACCTACCATTTGGCATCGGTCGTCGATGACCACGAGATGAAGATCACCCACGTCATCCGGGGAGAAGAGTGGTTGCCCTCAATGCCGAAACATATTCTGCTTTACCAGGCCCTTGGCTGGACGCCGCCGACGTTCGCCCATCTGCCGTTGCTCTTGAATCCGGACCGTTCGAAACTTTCCAAGCGCACCGGCGACGTCGCCGTGGACGAGTACCGCGAGGCGGGCTACCTGCCCGAGGCCCTATTGAACTTCGTCGCGCTGCTGGGATGGAATCCCGGCACCGAGCAGGAGGTCTTCAGTCTTCAAGATCTGATCGAAAAATTCTCGTTCGAACGCGTCAACAAAAGCGGCGCGGTGTTCAACCGCGATAAGCTGGACTGGATCAACGGCTGGTACTTGCGCCACCTGCCGACCGACCAGCTGGTCGCGCTGGCTCACCCGGTACTGCAGGCCGCCGGGCTGCTCAAGCCGTCAACGCCGCAGGACTTCGTGCAGCGCGTCGTCGCGCTGGAACAGAGCCGCCTCAAGCGCTTGGGCGAGCTCCCGCCGCTGGTCCAGTATTTCTTTGACGAGCCCGCGCTTGACCCCGCGATGTTGCCCTGGCGCAGCCAGACCGCTGCCGATTGTAAAACCACACTGCTGGCGATTGCCAGTCTGCTGGAAGGGCTTCCGAACGACCGCTTTACCGCCAATGAGCTGCAAATCGAGGTAAAAAAAATGATGGAGGAACGGAAGTGGGGGAACGGCGAAACGCTTTGGCCGCTGCGCGTGGCATTGAGCGGCCGCCGGGCCAGCCCGGGACCGTTCGAGATACTACCGGTGCTGGGTAAAACAACCGCCGTTGCACGCCTCAAGCGTGCAGCACAAAGTTTGAGCTAAAATGTTTCTTCTATGGGGGGTGGACACCGCATGACTCGGCGCCGCCGCTGGCTCGGGTGGGGGAGCGCCGTATTGTCATGTCTAGCGCTGCTCACGCTGCCCGCCGGTGCTGCCGACGATGCGGTGAGCGGATACAACCAGGAGATCGAGGGTCGAAAATCCGAGATCGAAAAGATAAAAAAACGCATCGAACTGTACCAACAGCGTATCAAGGAATCCCAAAAGGAGGCGACAACGCTGCGCGGCCAGCTCCGGCTCCTGGAAAATGACATCGCCAAAAAGGAGCTCGATATCGAGCTGACGAAAAAACAGATCGCGAAAACCAACCTGGAGATCCAGCGCACCGCCAGCGACATCGAAGTGCAGGGGGGAAAGATCGAGGAACAACGCGAACGACTGCGCCAGCTGCTCCAACTGATCTACCAGAACGACCAAGTCAGCTACCTGGAGATTATGGTGACCAACGAGACATTCTCCGA
>JAUSGZ010000068.1 GCA_030648715.1 bacterium
ATAGTCCGAGAGCAGGGCCTGCTTGCGCAGCGCCGCTGGTTTTGCTGTGTCTTTGTCACCAAGGATAACCGCGTGGAGGTTGTTCCAGCCATGATTTCCCTGCTTCAGGTAGTCGACAAACCCGATCTGCTCAAGCGTGCGGGAAGAACCGTTCATGACCGAGGCGCCACGCGGAATGAATTCCTTGATCGCGGCCAGCGCTGCGGCGCCGTCCTTGACCATCAAGGCCTCCACGCCGTTGGCGCGCAACGCCGCGGCGGTTCTCTCCACGACTGCTTTGTCGGCCAAGGAAGTGTAGTCCATACGATCACAAATGCGCCCGCGCTGCGAAGTTGAAGGGATAAAAATAATTCCGCCACAGTTCATCGGTAGAGCTCCACTCATTGCCGCCCAAAAAGTAATCGCCCAATACTTCACGGATCCGCGCGATCTCTTTACAGCGCCGCCTATTTTTTTTGTCCGCCAGGGTCAGGTCGATGAGCTCCAGCGCGCGCTCAAACGCCAGGCGGCTATATTCCGGATTTTTGCTTCGCCACGAGATCGTCCGCTCCACTTCGCTGCCGATGTTCGCCAGCTGCTCGACCAACGAAAGCTCGCACCATTTCCCACTCGCCAATTGCCGATGTTGGTAGATCATTTTGTCACCAGTTGAGCGACGACGGCAACGATCTTTTTCTGCAGCGCCGGGTCTTGCACGCTGCGGCTGCGGTTGCCCTGTGATGGCCGCAAGTTGATCATGGAGTCGAACTCAATGAAATTTTCCTCCTTTTCATCCGGGTACAGGTTAATACCCCACAGGTCGGCTTGCGTTGAACCCTGTTCAAGCAGGGCAGCTTCTTCGTCGGCGTGCAACTCGGCGTCGATGGCCATGATATTCTTCTCGAGGTCGACCACCGCTTTGACCATATTGCCAAAACCATGCGCGGCGATCTGCCGCAATTCCGCAATTGTTATGGAGGACTGGATAATACGCATACCGGCGTCGAATGCGGTTTAATTTTCTTCTGTTTATGCCCAAAAGTCAAACCCGGACCCACGCACGAAGAGCCGGGATGACCAGCGTACTATTTCATCGGATACTCCCACCAACCCCCTCGCTCGCGCCGGGGAGAAGGCGCCAAAAAAACTATTTCCAAACGGCGAGGATGACGCCCATGACCTTGAGGGTAACTAGGTAATAGCCGTTGTTCAGCAGCCACAACTTCCAGGATTTGCCTTCCCAAAGGACGGAACCCAAAGTTACCGGCACCACGAACCCCAGCCAGTTCCAAAAGCCGACCTGCACGCCGGCCATCACGCCGCTGACCTTCATATAGGTGCTGGAAAATACCAGCGCGTGCGCCAGCACATAGCTCATTACCAAGGAACCCAGCATCGCGAGCGCATAGAGTTTGTTCATCCCCTTCTTCTTGTCGGTCGCGATCTTTTCCGGCGTGATGCCGGACAATGCCATCCACTGCTTGCCGAACAGCGGGCCGTACCAGGCAAAGCCGATTGCCATACTGGCAACGGCGGCAACAACGACGGCGGCGTAATTGATTGGAACCACGGGCATAGGGTTTTGCTCAGGGTTAGGAGGACGATCGGGTGGTAAAAAATAGCCCCCGAACGGAGCATAACAATTTTCCGCTCGCGGGGGAAGGACATATTGACGAACATAGATGTTTGACCTAAATATTACAGTACTTCCGCGCCCCTTTCGGGGAGGTCGACGGCGGGACTGAATGTAACTTTTATTTTCCCTTATGATAGCAACTCTTCCCATGCCGATGCGACGCGCAGCAGCCTTGCTGGCGGCAGCCGGACTGCTGCTGGCGGGACTCGTGTTTGCACTGCAGCAGCGGCCGGCGCAGGCGGCTCCGTCCTCCGCGGAGGGCGGCATGTGCCCCCGCGACACGGCCGGCACGATCTATCTCGAGATCAAAGGTATTGAGGGCGAATCCAAGGACGAACAGCATCCGGGCTGGCTAGAACTTGAATCCTACAGCTGGGGCATGACCCAAACGGGAACCGTCGGCGGTGGTGGCGGCGGAGGCGCGGGCAAAGTCAGCATGCAGGACTTCCACTTCACGATGAAAATGGACAAAGCCTCGCCCAAGCTGATGCAGGCCTGTGCACTTGGCGAGCACCTCCGCGAAGTCAAGCTGGACGTACGGCGGCCGAACGCCCCGGAATCCTTCCTGCAGTGGACCATGGAAGACGTCGTCTGCTCGTCGTACCAGACGGGTAACAACGCGCACGGCGACGCCCTCCCGACCGAGCAGGTCAGCCTGAACTTCGGCAAAATCAAAGTGTCCTACACCGAACAGGATAAGCAGTGCAAGCCGGGCGATACGACCAAATTCCAGTGGGACGTCGAGCGCAACGAAGTTTTCTAGGACCCCGCGGCGCGGCGGTCGACCAAAACCCCCTTAACCGGGGGTTTTGGTTTTGAGTTTTTCTGGATTCCCGCTTTCGCGGGAATGACGCCGCCGCTATGGGGTCTGTAAATTTTTCTTGAGGAACGCGAGCGTCTTTTCCCAGGCGTCCTTGGTCTCCTGCGGCGCGTAATTGGCACCGGACGGGTTCGCGAATGCGTGGCCGACGCCCGGGTAGAGATGAATTTCGTTCTCCACACCCAGCTTGTCCAGCGCGGCATCAAAAGCCCGCACCGATTCCACCGTGATGGACTTGTCCTGGTCGCCGAATACCCCCAGCACCGGCCAGCGGATAGCCGACAGTTTGGCTTCATCGGTCACCAGCGTGCCATAGTAGATAACGGTCGCGTCCAGCGGACTATTGAGCGACAGCTGCAGCGACTGCCCGCCGCCGAAGCACCACCCCAAAGACCCGACCTTGATTACACCCTCGCTCTTGAGGCGGACAACGGCAGCCTTCAATTGCTCCAACGCTTTGGCCTGGTCCAGGCCGGACGTGAGCTCGCGCGCCCGCTCCGGGGTTTGCGCGACTTCCCCATTATAGAGGTCTACCGCCAGCACCGTGTAGCCTTCATTGGCCAATACCCGAGCCATCTGTTTGATATTGTCGTTCAGCCCCCACCACTCGTGGACCATCACAACGCCCGGGTACGCGCCCTCCGCCTTTGGCCGAACCAGGTACCCCAGATAACCATCCCCGTAGGTGACCCCCACAGCCGTGACGTCCGTTTCGGCCGGCGACGGCAAGGCCGCGACGTTCGTGTTCTCGTTTCCGCGCGCCTGCGGAGCCGGGCTTGGCTGGTTTTTCGGGAGCAGAACGAGCACCGTCAGCAGCGCGGCTCCCGCCACCGCCGCAATGAGGATTTTTTTCATAATTCCGCAGGGTTAATTTGCTATTATTCCCCGCAGCTCTGCTGCGAGGAACCGCTCCGCAAGGGGTTCCCAGGGGGTTGTGAACCCCTTGGGTCGTGAGCGGGGTGAATACCCCACCCACGAAAACGAGCGAGCGGAAGCGAGCGAGTTTATTGCGCAGGGTACAGTGTAGCCAAATATATAGACTGCTGCAAATATATAAAACAGGCCGGCGCTGCCGGCCTGGCCACGGGAGAGAAGTAATTACTGGCGCCGCCGCGCGCGGACGAACAGGAACACCGCGATGGCGGCCACGGCAAGAACGATGACCCACGACATGGCGCCGCCTTTCGCGCCCTCCTCGGTGCCCGCCGGAGTTGGCGCACCGGCGGCCGGAGCGGGCGTGGACGTACCGACCACCCGCTCCTCCGGAGTGATGTCGTCTTTTTTGTCCGCGGCGCCGTCCGCGTTCGTGTCGGTTAGCTCGGCAACGACCCGGTCATTCTCCCAGCGCAGCCAGAGGTCGTTCTTGCCGTCCTCATTCTGGTCGTACGCGGTCAACACCATGGCATCGGCGTCATAGTACGTGGTGCGGTCGGTCTTGCCGTTGCCGTCGGTGTCAGCGGCAACCACCTCGGTATACGCGACGCTCTGCCCATACACCTCCACGGTCTGGGGGGTGGTGGTCTGGGCGAACGCCAGGACCGGGGCGAGCAGCGCAATGGCACTGAAAGAAAAAATGCGGTTTTGCATAGCAATTACTGGTTTGATTTGGCCTTCTCTTTCTGGCAAGCGTCGATGAGCGAGGATTTCACGCGGTCTTTCTCCTTGGCCTCCCACTGGACTAGATCATTCTGGAATTGGGAAGTCTGCTGCTTGAGCGCGTCGGCCTGCAGGCGGCGCGCGCGGTTCTTCAGATAGCTTTCCTGCAGCACGTCGTCGATGCCGCGGTTCTTCAGGTGTTGCTGGCGGAGGATCTCCACCTCTTCGTCGGTCAGGTCGGCCGAGCCGAAGGTGGATTTCACCGATTCCGAGACCACGGTGGTCGCGATCGTCAGGGGATCGCCGACGCTCTCCAGCGCATCCAGCGCCGCAGACAGCCCGACGGACTTGACCTTGCCCGTCACCGAATCCGTGTTGATGGCCAGCCTCGAATCGCCCGGCGTGACCTGGCGCGCCAGCTTGATCTTGGCCGCGAGCACTTCAGCAACACTCTCGAAATCCAGCACCTTTTCAAAACTGCCGGTCATACCGCGGTTGGCGTCGATGGTGTCGTAGGTCACCCAGGCCAGCCGCCAGAAAGATTTCAACAGGTTCGTCTTGATGTTTTGGACCAGCGCCTGCTTGTACTCGCGCAGCTCCACGCGCACCAGCCGGTCGACTTCCATATCGCGCTCCAGGAGGAATATCTCGAGCTTCGCATCAACGATCTTACCCATGGTCGCCGCGTGTTCCTTGCCTTCAAAGCTGCGGTCCGACGGCGCGATACGGTCGTCCAGATCCGAGTACTTCTTCCAGTCGCGGTCAAAGACGGCCGGATTGACCGTGCAGGTCTTTGGGTTAATGGGTTCGTTGGCGGCGGCCGCGTCCTCCGCATCCACGCATTTCCCATTCAGAGCCTGGGTACCTTCCTTGCAATAGCGGCACTCGTCGGAGGCAAAGATGCCGCCCGCGCGCTCACAATTGCCCTTGAACGCCGCGCGCAACTCGTCCACCCAGGTTTTGAAGCCCGCCTGAACCTGGGTATTGGCAGCGCCCTTGCTCAACCCGATGTCCTTGCAGTACTCGTTGTGGAACGCGCACTTGCAGTAACGGAAATCCATCTTCACACCGCAGTAGTCGTTCTTGATATCCGGGGTGCGGAATTTTTCCACTTTCGCGAAGGCAGCGGCCAGCGCAACGAACGCCAGGCTGCAGCCGGCGGCCACAAGGAGGGAATAGCGAAGGCGCTGCATACGACAATATCTTTCCACGCGGTCGTGCATTTGTCAAAAAAGCTGCCACAGGAACCATAAAAAAGAGCGCCCGCGGCGGATGCCACAGGCGCGGTGAGGAAGAAAGGTTCATGAGCAGCGGTACCCCTTGGGGATGACCAGGATACCGCCCTCGGACAGGACGGGAGTGTTGGGCACAGGCTCGCCGGCTTTGAGCTGGCGAAACATGTCGGCGAATTTGACGGTATCCGGCGGCGGATTTTGCGGCGACAGCTCTCGGCCGTCGGGAATGGCGACCTCCTTGTCGACCACGACCCGCAGCAGCCGGCAGTTTGAGCCAATCTGCACGTCATTGAGCAGGATGCAATCGGCAACGACGCTGCCGCGGCCGACGACCGTGCCGGACGACACCACGCTGTGGGTAACGTGCACGTCGTCCTGGCAGATGGCGTCGGGACCGAACACCGCCCGGTCAATGCCGCCGACCCGGTCGAATTTCGCCGGACTGATGGGCCAGAGCGGCGCGGTGTACATCGGCCACTGGCGGCCGTAGAGATTGAACGGCGGCTGCCGGTCGCACAGCATCATCTGCACCTGGTACCACGCTTCAATGGTGCCCGTGTCGGCGAAAAAACCGCGCTCGCCTGCCTCCACGCCGGGAATGCTGTTGGTTTCCAGGTCATAGCCCAGCACGCGGCAATTGTTGATGAGCCAGGGGATGCCGGAACGGCTCAAGGTCATTTCCGGCTGGTGGGATGCGGCGATGTGGTCCAGCATCTCGACGAACGGCTGGCGCCGGATGGCGTACATCGCCAGGTTGGCGTGGCAGAAGCCCGGTCGGCCGGGAATGGACTGGGGCGCGTCCGGCTTTTCCTGCATGATACGCACGCGGTCGTCGGGGTCGATCTCCAGCACGCCGAGCTGGCCGCGCGCCTCCGCCACGGGAACAGCGCGGTAGACCATGGCCGCGTCCGCATCGGCTTGCAGCATCGCGGTGATGAACTGGCGAAAGTCGACTTTGACCACCTGGTCGGCCATCACCACCAGGAAAATTTCGGTGCCGTTGGACAGCAGGGTGCTGCGCAATTGCAGCAGGGAGTCGGCGTCCGACAGGAAGAACCGGTCGTCCTCCTTGGGAGGCGCCAGCACCCGCACATACTGGCCCCGCATCTGCGCTACGCCGTTGGCGTAGCCTTCCAAATGCCGGATGAGCGACTGCGGCCGCCGTTGCACAATGACGTGCACGTGGGTGATGGAGGAATTCAGCAGGTTGGACAGCATGATGTCCACCAGCCGGTTGTTGCCGCCGATGGGAATGGCGGGTTTGGCGCGAAAACGCGACAGCGGCTCGATGCGCGTGCCGTCGCCGCCGGCGCACACCACGCCCTGAACTTTGGACGTATCCAAGATGAGGTATTCCACGGGTTTTCAACTCCTTTTCAAGGGGACAAACGAACGAGCCACCAATGAACGCGAACGGCCACGCTAGCACAACCAAGCCAAAAAATCAAGGCGGAACGCGCCGCTGCCGCGCTGCGGGAATTTCCGCTATACTGGAGGGGTACTATTTTCTTATGCCTAAACACCCGTACGCCACCGCCACGCTGCTCGCGCTCACCACGGCGGTCATCTCCGGCACGGCTAACTTCCTCAATAAATCGGCGCTGGCGTCAGTCCAGGGACCCATCTTTTTCACGACCATGAAGAACGCGACCGTCGCGGTCGCGCTCATCGGGCTGGTACTGCTGTTTCGGCAATGGCGGGAGCTGGCGCGCCTATCGCGGCGGCAGTGGCTGCGGCTCTTGGCCATCGGCGTCATCGGGGGCTCGCTGCCATTCGCGCTGTTCTTCACCGGTCTCGCGCAGACTTCGGCCATCAACGCGTCGCTCATCCATAAAACGCTGGTGTTGTGGGTGCTCCTACTCGCCGTACCGTTCCTCAAGGAACGTATTTCCTGGCTGCAGGGGCTGGGTATTGCCGCCGTCTTTTCCGCCAACCTTTTGGTCGGCGGTTTTACGGGTTTCAAATTCAACGCCGGCGAACTATTGGTGCTGTGCGCCACGCTTCTGTGGGCGGTGGAGAACATCATTGCGAAACGGACGCTTGCCGACGTGTCCAGCCTGACGGTAACCGCGGCGCGGATGGTCGTCGGTTCGGGACTGCTGCTGACGCTGATTTTCTGGCGCGGAGAAACAGGCAGGATACTGGAACTACACACGGCGCAGTGGGGTTGGATAGTACTGACGGGTGTTCTACTGACGGGGTATGTGCTCACCTGGTACGCGGCGCTCAAGCGGGCGCCGGCGACGTACGTCGCCACGCTGCTGGTACCGGCGACGCTGGTCACCAATGTTTTGTCTGCCGTTTTTGTCACGCACGCGATTTCCCCGCGCGACGTGCAGACCGCACTGCTGTTCGCCCTTGGTACCTTGCTGGTCATCCGCTCTGCCCGAACGACAAAAATTCCGGCTCCCTCGCTGGCGACCTAGTATGGACGGCGTTTTGCGCTGCAGCCGGTACTCCTTTGGACCCAACCGGCTGCACTACTGCGGCCCTGACCAGAACCGCGAGATGCTCGCCTATCTGGAGGAAGGCGTCAGCGACGCGGGGCTAACCGGCATTCTGAAAAAATTCGCGACGCTGTACCCGTATCTCCAGCACATCGCGGCTGCCAACCGCATCGTTGACCCGTTTGACGAACGCGTGGTGGAGGCCTACTGGATCGGCAACGACCTGCTGGAACGCGTCTCACCGCAATCGCTCTACACTCACCTGCGCGATACCCTGCAGCTGAAGGACCGCCTGGGCAGCGTGGAGTTCGACCGTTTGACCGAGAAGATCCGCGCGGGTGCCCTTCCCCACCACTCCTTCCATGTGTTGGACATCTGGCTGCGCACCGGCCATGTGGAACGAACGCATACCGTGGAAAGCATGGACGCCTGCCGCATCGGCTGGGGCACGGTGGTGACCGTGCAAGGGCCCGCGATCACCGTGGAAACCGAGCCGGTCGTCCTGCGCGACGGCAAATTAGAATTGGGCGCGCCCGTGCAGCGGACGGTTACCCGTGCGCTGGAAACGGCCGGCGACTTAGAGCAGCTGCAACCAGGGGACCTCATCACCATGCACTGGGGAGTTCCGTGCGAGGTCGTCACCTCTGCCCAGGCCGCGGCATTGCGCCGCTACACCGTCCGCCACCTGCAGTTGGCGAATCTGACGCTATGAGGATACGTTTTATTCTTCTCTCGGTAGTGCTGGCCGTTGTGCCGTGGGCCGCAGCGGCGGATGACCATGATGCCGGCGACGTGTTCACCGCACGGGTCGTCGAAATATTGGAGCAGCAAACGGAAACCCGCGACAACGGTTCAACCTTCACCCAGCAGGATCTGAGGCTGGAGGGACTGCAGGGGGAATGGCGCGGGCGCACCATCGTCAGCCAAGGCGTCTCCGACATCGAAATTCTTGCCAGCCGCGTCTATCGCGTCGGCGAGAAGGTCTTGGTACAGCGCGTGCCGGGGGTAGACGGCAGCGACGCGTTCTACGTGGTGGATGCGGTGCGCACCGGCAGCCTGGCGGCGCTGGCGTTGGTCTTCGCGCTGGTGGTCGTCGCGATCGGCCGCCGCAAAGGCCTGCGGGCGCTCGTCAGTCTGGCCGCCAGCTATGCCGTCATCATGTGGTTCATCCTGCCGCGGTTGCTGGCCGGCGCCAACCCGCTGCTGGTCAGCGTCCTGGGTGGGTTTGCCATCCTCACGGCGATCACCTACCTGACCGAGGGGTGGTCGAAACAGTCGCATGTCGCGCTGCTGGCGATGCTCGTCAGCCTAGTGGCGACGTACCTCATTGCCGTGCTGTTCACGACGCTGGCACAGATCAGCGGCACCGCCCAGGAGGAGGTGCTGGTGCTGGCCGACGCGGCCACGGGCGCATTGGATTTCCGGGGGCTGCTCTTGGCGGCCATCATCATCGGCACCCTGGGGGTACTGGATGATGCGGTCATCAGCCAGGTGGAGACCGTCGCCCAGTTGCGCCAAGCCAATCCGGGATTGTCCGCGCGCGAACTTTACCGGCGGGCGTCTGCGGTCGGCACGGCACACCTCGGCGCAATTATTAATACGCTATTTCTCGCCTATGTGGGCGCCTCGCTGCCTTTGCTGCTCCTGTTCTCGCTCCACACGCCGCCCTTTACCAGCACCGCGCTGCTCCTCAATAGCGAACTCATTGCCACCGAGATCGTGAAAACACTGGTGGGTTCGATCGGCTTGGCCTTGGCGGTGCCGATCGCGACGGCGCTCGCCGCCTACGTGCCGCACTCGCGCACACACCCGAGATGACAGTTTTTGTCTTCGGCAATTCTGACCTGGCGGCTGATTCCTTGCCGCTGCGGATCTTGCCGCGGCTGCAGGCACTGCTCCCGTCGGTGGATTTTCGCGTGGCCAACCCCAACGAAGAATGGGACATCCCGCGCCAGGTGGTCGTCGTGGACACCGTCGTTGGCATTTCGCAGGTGAGCGTGTTCGAGGGGCTTGAAAAGTTTTCGGCCGCGCCGCGGGTGACCATGCACGACTTTGACGCGCTTTCCAACCTGCGGCTGCTGCAAAAACTCGGCAAACTGGATAAAGTTACCGTCATCGGCGTTCCCCCCGCGATGGATGAAGCAAAAGCGGCGGCAGAAGTTGTCGCCGCGCTGGAAAAAATTTCCAATCGTTAGGGGACGCAAGGTTCCTCGGGCAGCGGCGCATCGGACACGCCGTGCTCGATCCACTGGCCATTGCGGCAACGCCAGTTGTCCTCGCCCGACAGCAGGCGCAGCCCCAGGAAGAATGCTACGACAACGCCCGCGATCAGCATGATCATCGCGCTCTCCCGCATAGCCTAGGCGTCCCAGTTCACCTTGAGGAAGTGCGAGCCGCAGCTCATGCACGGATCATAGGCGCGGATAAGCTTCTCGATCTCGAACACGATCTTCTCTTTCGGAGCGTCCGGCAGCAGGTCCTCGACGAGGCGGCGTACGTCATCCTCGATGTTGAACTGGTTCTGCCCGGTCGGCACGACGATCTCCCCGCGCTGGACGATCCCGTCCGCGCCCAGCTCGACTTTGTGATAGAGCGTGCCGCGCGGCGCTTCCACCACGCCCACGCCGACCGCTGCCCTTGGTTTTGCCGTCACGACCGGCTCCGGCGCGAAGGTCGTACTAGTCAGCGCATCGATACTGGCATCCACGCAGTGCAGGATCTCGATCGCCTGCGCCAGGTTGTTGTGAAAAATATCCGTGGAGGGGAAGACGGCGATGGCTTTGGCCGCATCGGCTTTTGTTTTCGCGTGGAGCCGGTCTTTCGCCAAGTTCATCCGCGCCAGCGCCCCAACCATATAGGACTCCCCGCGGTGGCGGTAGGCGGATGCCTGCGAGTACGGCAGCACCACCTTTTCCAAATGGTCGCGGAACTGGTCCTCCTGCAGACATAACCCCTTGCCCGTCTGGATGCAGCCGTTGACGAACCCATAGCGTTCCGGCAGCAGGGCCATGTAGTTGGTCTGGCGGTCGAAATGGAACGGGGCACGCAAGAACACGTCAATGAGGCGCAGCACGGCGGGCCGCGCGGCTTGAAGCTTTTTCACCGCCTCAGCGATACCGGCGGATTCAGGAAATTTCAAAAAGCCGCCGATGGTCGGATACAGCGCATGCACGGAGCGCCCCGACACCAATGTCGCCAGGTAGTTGCCGGCGGATTTTATCTCGAACCCGTCGTGGAGCAGTTGATGCTGCTCGGGGTCGTTCTCGTCGAAATCCAAAAAAGCGTCCTTGCCGTAGATATCGGGCAGGGAGAACAGGTAAAGATGCAGGGCGTGGTCGCGGATGTTCAGCCCGGCCATCGTCAGCTCCTTGAGCGCGATGCTTTGCGGCGTGGGCACGATGCCCAGCGCCCGCTCACACGCTTCAATGGAACACAGGAGGTGCGCGTTGGAACAGGTGCCGCAAATACGCGCCAGCAGCTGCGGCAGCGCGGCAATGGGTTTCCCCTGCATCGCCTGGGTGAAAAACCGCTTAAATTCGGTGATCTTGAACTGGACCTGAACGACTTTGCCTCCGCGAACCTTGACGTCCAATGCGGCCGAACCTTCCACCTTGGTCAGGCGATCCATCGAGAGATCCATGTCGACGGTGTGCATAACGTAGAGATTATTCTTGGACGATGGTCAGACCCCGCGCAGTTCCTTGACCAGCGCATTTACTTTCGCCAAAAACGTATTCGGGTCCATCGGGCAGCCCGGGATTTCAGCGTCTACCTTGACGACGTCCGACACTTTCAACACTTTCGGCAGGGCGGAAAACCGTGCCACCAGCGGAGCGATCTCGGCCTGCTGTTCGGGCGTGAAGGTATTGCGCTGCCCCGCCGGCAGTCCGATGCAAGCGCACGCCCCGACGGCCACCAACTTTTTGGACCGCTGACGGATGTCGCGCACACTGGCGGCCTGGTGCTCGGAGGCAATCGCCCCCTCGATGAAAGCAATATCGAACGCATCCATGACGTTCCGCGACTTCAGCACCCGGGCATGGCGGAAATCGAACAGCCGTTTCCACTCCTGCCAGTGGTCATTCATCACCTCGGTCATCACCACCGTATTGTCCTCGCAGCAGGAGAACGAAAACCATCCGATCTTGAGCTTCGGCGGGAGCGGCGGGGCGGCGGGAATGATGGCGGACGCCTGCGCGCTGCGCACCGCCAGGGCCCGGACGGGTGGATTTTTCGCCGTCCGCCGAACGGTAGGGCGCCCTTTCACCACTCGCTTGGCCGCAATGGCACGAGGTTTCGCACCTTTGCGTTTCCGGCTCTTTAACTTTTTCTTTTTCATAAAATGCTACCGCGCTAGGGTCCCGAGGTCCACCGTCGGGTCGGCAAGCTTATCCTTAATGGGACTGACCTTTACGTTCTTTTCGATCAGTTTGCATACGGAGGCAAGTTCGTTGGTGCGGTTGATGAAGGTCGCACCCACCAGCTCGTCATGCTCGTCCACAATGAGACGCGCAAAGGTATTGCCCTGCGGCCCCCGGGTGATGGCCTGCCGGCCTTGCGACCGCACGTCGCCCGCGAACGCGATGGTCAGCCCGAACCCCATGGCCGTATAGAACGACACCAGCTTGAACGGCTGCCGCTCGCCCAGCATGTTGGCGGCGGCAAGCTTGCCGTGCATCTGGGCGTTGACCCAATTGCCCAGCAGTACATGCTCGTCCAAAATAAGGTCGTTGAACTCGGCGCAATCGCCGGCCGTATACACGTCCGGTGCGCTGGTCTTCAGGTACTCGTCGGCCAGGATACCGCGATTGATTTTCACGGCCGACCCCTGGAGCCAGGAAAGATCGGGCCGCGCCCCCACGCCGGCAACAATGAGCTCACAAGGAATATTCTGGCCGCTTTCCAGGGTCACCCCCGACACCTTGGCGCGGCCGTCCACGGTTTTGACGAGCGCGTTGCGGTGGATCTTCACGCCGCCGGAAAGCAGCGCCGCCTCGATCATGTTGCCCGATTGCTCGTCCAGCAACGGGTCCCAGTAGTGCGGCTCGCGCATGACCAGGGTGACCTGCAAGCCGGCCATCGTCAGCATCTCGCACATCTCAAAACTGGTGAATCCGGAACCGACGCACACGGCGCGCTTGGCTTTCTTGATGGCGGCGATGATCGCTTTCGCGTCGTCCAGCGTCCGCAGGTAGAGGACTCCCTTTTTGTCGGCGCCGGCAGCAGGCCAAGGGACGGCCTGCGCGCCGGTCGCGATGAGCAGCTTGCCGTAGCGCAGCGTCGTTTTTCCGCCAAGGGTGACCGTGTGCGCGGCCGCGTCAACGGCAGTGGCGCGCTTCCCCGCCAGCAGAACGATCTTTTGCTCACGATACCACTGCGGAATTTTCAGCCAGATCTGGTCGAAGGGAATTTTGCCGAGGAAAAAATTCGGTTTGGACAACAAAATGCGCGAATAAAAACGGTGCGGTTCGTCGGAGACGACCGCAATACTTGCGCCAGCATCCCGTTGCCGCAACGTTTCGGCGGCCGTGGTGCCCGCCACCCCGCCGCCGATGATGCAATAATCGTAGGCCGACGGTTGCCGGCTACGGGTAGATCTGCTTGCCCGCTTCATCGTATAGGAAGATCGCCCGCGTCGGGCAGGATTGCGCGGCCGCTAAGATGGTCGCGTCGCCGACCTGCTGGTCCTCAAGACTCCCCCGCTCGGCTGGACCCGAATTTTTTACGCCCTGAAGTTTAATGACCGCCTTGTTCTCGGCGTCCAGCTCGAACACGGTGGTGGCCGTAATGACGCAGGTCGACGCCCCGATACACAGGTTGCGGTCGACGACGATCTTGGCGATCTTCTTTTCGTCTGCCATACCGGCAATAGTTATTGATTAAGAGATCGGCTAACAGGCAAATTCACCCTGCCCGCACGGCGAGGGCAACTCGCGCTGCAGCGGCACGCCCGGCTCAGTGCCGGTGGCGATATACTCCTCAACTTTGCGCTGCGTCCACTCGTGCTCATGGTTCCAGAGCGTCCAGAAATGACGCCACTCGTTCCAGCCAATACCCAACGATTTGACGTAGATGCCCTGCTCGGCCAGCATTTGGCCGACCTTGCGGCCGGTCATGCACGGCATGCTGTAGCAATAGACGATAACCTCTTTGCCCTCCGGCAGTGCGCGAAATCCTGCAGTAATGCGGTCTTTTTCGTCGTAGGCGGAGGTGTTGGGGTCCGTGTAGGCAGAAATGTTGACCGCCCCGATGATGTGTTCACGCTCGTACTCCTGGGGTGAGCGCAGGTCAACGAGGACGAAACTTTTGTCGCCCTTATCCATCTTACCGCGCAGGCTGTGCGGACTGACGTGCACCGCATTCTCGATGCGATAAAACTCGGCAATGGAATCCTGGGGGGTCGGCGTCGCGGGTCTATTGTTGTAATACACAACGGCTCCGCCGGCCAAGGCGCCGAAAATGGCGGCAATGATGATGGTTCTGATGGTCTGCATATGCGGATAGTATACCGGCCCGGGGCGGCAAAAACAAGATAAAAAACGGGCCGCCTGGCGGCGGCCCGTTTTGTTGCGGCGGATTTTTTTCGTCGGCGACTAGCGCATCTTCAACCCCTCCAACCCGCGCACTTCGCCTTTCAATTCCAGCGCGGGTACCTGAATGACCGGCACCTGGCTCGTCTTGCCGTAGCCGCACTCCTCGGGGTCGGGAATGACCGTACCGTCCAGCGCCGTGGCCGACCCGCTCTTCGCGTGCCAGTGCTCCTCTTTGTCGCACTCCGGTCCCGTGAAACGCCGTAGTTGCGCGACGGGGATCATTTTCCCGCTGTAATTGATGACGTCGATCATCGCGGCCACTGGCGTGACGGTAATTTGCACATTGAACGGAATGGTGTTGATGAGCTCGTTGGACGCGTTGTAGACCGTGATACTACCACCCGCGGTGTACAGGCCCGGACCAAGGGCCTGCACCGTGCCACAGGAGTAGCTGACGTCTACTTTCGCCGGCAACGCTCCGCCGGGAGCGGCGATCTTCAGCCAGCCGGGGATATTGCCGACGACGGCGTAACGGGCGGAGTCGGGCGTCGCCTGCTGCAAATTCAGCGTCTGCAGCTGCTGCGCGCACGGCCCGCGCTCCGGAATGGTGCGGCTGATGTAGACGCCATCCTGCTGTTTGGCGCCCGTGGACGGCGCCACGCACTGGGCGGGCTTGCCCGCGCAGATCTCGGGGGCGACGCAGTCGGTCTTTTCGGACGCGCAGATTCCGTTCTCGCAGAACGCGCGTCCGACCTGCGAGCTGCTGCAGCACACCGGTTCCGTGCTGCCGCAGTCGGCGTCCTTCATGCAGGTCCGGCTGGAATCCTTGAGCTTCTGTTTGAGCTCGTCCAGCGATTCCTTGATGTGCACAGTGCCAAACAACCCATCGCTTAACCCGGCTGCCTTGGCTTTCTGCAGCTGGTTCTCAAGGTCGGCAATCTGCCGCTGCAGCTCGGGGTCGTTGCCGGAAAACGCGCCGGTGCAGGCGGGACTGGTGGACTGTATCTGCGCCCCGCTCCCGCCGGTCGTCAGCGCGCCAATGTTCACGTTCGACGCGCCGCCGGGTTCCTTGCACTTCTTTTCGATGGCATCAAGGATGGCCAGTTTTTGCTGCGCCGCGGCCTGGGCCTGCGCCTGCGCCGCCTCATAGCGCTGCTGCGCTGCCGCCTCTTTCGCCTGCCGGTCGTTCTGGTTGGCGGTCCTGCCGGCCGCAAGCTCGGCGTCGCACTGCGTTTCTTTCTCCTGATAAAACTCCGGCTTGCGCGCCCCTTCCACGCAGTCGTTGTACTCCTTTTTCGCCTGTTCACGCTGGTTGAATTTCGCCTCATTGAATCCTTTGTCCGCTGCAAAATCCGCCATGATCTCCTCGTAGAGCCGCCCGACCTCCTCAAAAGCCTGCTTGCACGGGTCCGCGGTCAGCGCCCGCGAAATGCACTCGTGGTACTGTTTTTCAAGCTGCTGGTTTTTCGCCCAATACGCGTCGCTTATTTGGTCGCGCTCGGCCGCGTGCGATCCTTGTGCGGCGGTTTTCCGCTGCTCCAATTCATCAGCGACCGCTTGTCTCGCCTGTGCGAGCTCCTCGCACTTGGTATTGCGCACATCTACCCCGCCGTCCGTGAACTGCGGATTGAAAGCGCCGCTCAAAAACATCGCCGCCGCCCCAAGCGCCGCCACCCCGGCGATACCCGCCGCCACGCGTCCCATGGTCATGCCTTTCATACTAAAGTAATTGGTTATTTCCCGTCCGCCGCGCGCCGCAGAGCGACGATATCGAATTTTTTCATCTTAAGGAAAGATTCGGTCACCCGCGCGGTTTTTTCTTGTCGCCACCCCGAAGCATCTCGTCCATCGCTGTCGGAACGATCTGCCAGGACACGCCGTACTTATCTTTCAACCAGCCGCACTGCTCTGCTTCGGGAACCGCCGAAAGCTTTTCCCAGAAGTAATCGATCTCCGCCTGGGTTTCGCAACGCACCAGGAGGGAAATGGCCTCGTTGAACGTGAAATTGTGGACGCGCGCGCTGTCCATGGCCGCGAACCACTGGCCTTCAAGTAGGTAATCGGTGAACATGACCGTTCCTTCTTTATCCGGTGTTTGCCCCGCACTGTAGCGAGCTATGGCGCCACGCTTCGAATTCTTGAATATGGAAAGGTAGAAATCGGTCGCCTCTTCCGCTTTGCCAGAAACGTTTCCGGCGAACATCAGCGACGGGATGATGAGCGGCCGCTCCTCGCCTTCCGGGTTGGTGAGAATGAGCTGCCACGAGAGGCCGTATTTGTCCTGCACCCAGCCGTACCGTTCACTGAAGGGGTATTTGCCGATGGGCATCAGCGCTTTACCGCCCTCCGAAAGTTTGGCCCACGCCGCATCGATCCGTGCTTTGGCGTCCTTGTCCTGCGAAGGGTCGAAATTGACCATAAAGGATATCGCGGGCGTGAATTTGAACAATGGACCCGCGCTGATGGCCGCAAACGAGTACCCCCACAGCTGGAATGAAACGACGTCGCAATCGCCCGACGGGGTGTCATGGAGCGTGGTGACGTTGGTGATCGCGGAATCCGGAAAAAGGGTCGTGTACCACTCGGCGGCTTCCTTGGCTTCTTTATCGAACCACAGGTAGGGGACGATGCGCTGCATAGGATATATAGATAATGGTATATCTCTGTGCATCCTAACAAAAAACGCCAGCGTTTGGCTAGGGTTCTTTACGGTTTCGCATTTCTGCAGCCATGATAGGCACTTCCATTTAACGATGCGGACAACCGGCCCAACAACACGGCCGGCGCATCCCCTCTACCAGCTCATCGCGCGTTCGCTCGATGCGGTGCTTGCGAGTCTCCGGCTTTTTGGCCGATGTTACCCAGCAAATCCATTCGTTGCGTGCGAGCGGCGTAATATCTTCCCACGCTGCGTACGCCGCCGGAGCAGAAGCAAGGGTCTTTTGTAAATCCGCCGGCACTTTATGCCTGCCCGTCCGTAGCCTCCTGGCGAAGGCGGGCACCACGCCAGCGGCGATCTTATCCTGAGACTCTCGAAGAATTTTGGTCATAGAAATTTCCTTTGCGTCCGGGCCAGCAAATCGGGCACTCACCAGCGCCTCTGTACTTATGTCCGCGACTACAAGTCTTCCAACCTTTGTTCTTGAGAGCTGCCGCAACGGAAGGCGGCATCGGCCGACAGCCACAGTGTTTCCCATGAGCGACATGCCAATTCACGCGCTGCATGAGCGTCGCATCTTTCGTCGTGCGATGCTTTTTGTGCCACGATTTGTTGGTCTCTATGGCAATATGGTAGCGAAAAAGATTTTTATGACCGTTTCGATCTCGCAAAACCGCGCCCTGAATGGAAAAATACCGGCGTTCGCTGACGTTCATCCTATCTGGCCCCGCATCGCAAACAAGGTTAGAACCTTTTGGAAAGAGAATAGGGAGTTTTCTTTCTGTTTTTTACCACACCGACAATGGCGACAACAATTACTATAAGTCCGAGCAGTTGCCCTCCGGGGCTGTCATCATATCCACCATATACAAACAAAAAAGCCCCGAGTAATATTCCGAGAATAGAGTATAATATTCTACGTTTGTTCGCTCCACTCTGCATTACATCATTAAACCAAAAAATGGTTCTACCGTCTACGAGGGGTAAAAAAAATAATCCAGATTGATGGGTTATTTTTTGCTCGCCCTGCTCAACGATTTTCGAACTTTTGACTGGGCGGAGGAGTACAAATATCCTACCGTGGTTTTAGACCAGATGAAAGGATTGCTGGCCAAGTACGAGAACCTGTAGCCCCTGATTTCCCACTTGGTTGCCCTTGTGGCGAGCTTTGTGCCGAGAGTAAGAGCTTTGCACCAATTAAAATACTGACGAGCCGTAAGACCAAATTTGAGAGCTTGGGACGATTTGCTTAATTTATGAAATGTTAAGCAAATTATGCCGAGTCATAATTGCTTAACATTGAGAGATGGGCACGTTACCAATAAACAGGTGTATCTTGCGCCCACTTAGATTTGGGGTATTTATATTGCAAAGTTTGAAAAACCTTTTTAGTCCAATCGCCGTCAGAATTTCTATAATGCCAACGTCGTGCTCTTTTAATAATCAATGAGAGGGCTTCAGGAATACGGCCATCTTTTGGATTTGATTCCATATAGCTTAATACTGGTTCTGCAAAGGCTTGGACGAGTGAATCGGTAAAAAGTTTCTCATTTTCTTGCCTACCTACACTAACTTCCTTACTGGTCAGGAATTTATTATAGTTTTTGGTTTTTTGATTAGCATCAAACAGTTCTTGAGATGTTTTGTCCTTATCAGTGTCATAGGAGTAATCATCCGAGCAATAATTACAGTAGCCACTCCAGTCATCCAAATTAGAACCGACTGAATAGTCGCCATAATTATAATTCTCATTATGGATAGAGAGTCCGTACTTGTCTTCCGCTCCATTATTCATACCCCTTAAAATGGCATATGCGATCAGAAACTTTTGAGTCTTATCATTAACAGTGTCCCTCGCTTGAGCAAGGATGGCATCTGAATTACTGAGTTCCGACAAGAGTTGAGTATAGATATCTTTCCTGTTTAGAATAAAAGCCCTCGCAAATATTTGTCCTTTATACCGCTGACGGATAGTGGGATTGGAGTAAAGACGATCGATAGATAGTCCGAAATTAATGAATGACAATAGTCCATCATCAACTGGAGCCTCGATGGATTTATTCTTAAGTTTGTAATAGTAAGTTGCGCCGGTTTTCTCATCTTGCCACCCAGCTTGATTAAGCATGGATTCTAGAGTTTTACCTTTTGATCTTACATAGCTGTAGTCAATCGAGTCTAGAAATTTAAGATAAGCAGACTTACGATCCATAAACTGGATCGCCTCATCAAGACTAGTGACATTCTGCATGATCAGATCAGCAAAATAGTTATAAGCGATATCGGGCATTGTTTGAGAAAGCGAACTCTTGGCCAACGACATTGCCTTTCCTTTTTCCTTAACCATCAAGTTTCTATAGGCATAGTAAAGAACAGGATAATAGAGTTTGGAATCCTGATTAATATTTAAGCCAGTATCAATATATTTCGAACCAAAATCTGTGTTCTTGAGTAAGAGCGCTAGCCATAAATTTTTAATTCCACTTTTTGCATATTCACTTTCAACACCAGAGAAATACTGAGAATCTGACTTATCAAAATTCCAGTAGTAAAGGAATCTGACCAGTTCGGAATGTTTGGATAAATCAGTGTTGCTTGCTAATAAATCCTGATGGTTTTTAACAAAGAGTTGGTATTGCTCATAGAATATGGCGGCATTATGGATGAAATTACTTGATTGCGGATTTTCTAGTCCTTTTTGAGATTGTATAAATTCCGTCTCATCATAATACGAAGACAAAATTTTCTCCTTTTCTATCAAGAGAGCGTCTTTGATGTCGGATAAATCTTTTCTCCCTAGATACTCATTAATTTTTCGGAGGACTTCAGCGATTTTGGCGGAGTCGTTTGCAGAATCTCTAACGGTATTACGGATGTAACCCAATGTCGCATTTACATGGTACGGATTGTTTAAATCTTCCGATATCTTTTTGAATAGTTCCCCAGAGATATTTGAACAGAGAAATTCCTTTTTGGCTTTATAGTAATAGTAAAGAGCATTCTGCATCTCCTCGTCCTGTTTTAACTCAGAGGAACCAGAGGAAGCAAACGGCAAATAATAAGCACTTTGGGAAGGAAGTGCAGTCGTTTGTACAATAGGATCTTCCTTGTTGCCCCCGAACAAAGATTTAAGCCATGAGAAAAATCCCTTCTTCTCCTTTTTAACTACAGGAGGTTTTAGGTCTTGTAATTTATTATTATCACAAGTGATCTGAGGTGCGCTATTGCCCCACGTCCTATCTCTCCACTGACTCCATCGCTCAAAACAGTTAAGGAAAATGCGGTCTTGATTTTTAATCCAAGTCTCAAGTTCAGTATTATTTAAAGTTTTCTTTTTGCTCTGTAGAACCTTAGTGGCATTTTCGAACGTCCCAGAAGGACAAATTGCGCCATCTAAAATAACATTGTCTTGGTAAGAATTATAGTCGTCTGAATTTGATTCCTGACCATAAGCAAAATTGTCTTTCATTACCGTACCCCTTTCTTGCTTCCAAGCTTCAAAGGCCTTATCTGAATCCCAATAGCTTGGATCGTTGCCACCGATATAATTTCCATTATTTTTGAATATCTTCTCAAGGTCCGAAATCTGCCCGGAGCTTAGTGGCTTACCCTGAAAATATCTGTAGGCCATGTAAAAAGAGAGGGTATCTAATTTGTCGCCCAACAAGTAGGAATAATAATCTGCAGGATTCTCAATAAAAATATAAGCCGTATTCCGCTTGATCCTGTATGGTTCGTAAATACTGATTGGATAGGGTGAGCCGGATGCAAACACAAAAGAGGGCAAGACTAAAGCCACAAGGAGACTAAAAAGCAACGACTGCATTAGAGTCCAAGAAATGCGATTGCGTTTTTGTATGATTCCACTGTCCATGTGTC
>JAUSGZ010000069.1 GCA_030648715.1 bacterium
ACCACGGGCGGCATGGCGCTGAAATTTTATTCGTCGGTCAGGATCGAAGTGCGCCGCAACGCCCAGATCAAGCAGGGCGAACGGGTGATCGGCAACCGCGTGCGGGTCAAGGTGGTCAAAAATAAGGTCGCGCCGCCGTTCACCAACACCGAGTTCGACATCATGTACAACGAAGGCATTTCACTCGTTGGCGACGCGCTGGACCGCGGAGTTGCGTTCCGCGTCGTAACGAAGTCCGGCAACGCGTACAGCCTGGGCGAGATCAAACTGGGTTTGGGTCGCGAAGCCGTGAAAACTTTTCTCAAGGAGAACCCGAAGATCGTGCGCGACATCAAAGAGCAGGTCTGGGTGAAGGTCCACGCGGGCGAACAGCCGGTGGTGGAGTAGGCGCGGTAAACAATAGGTCCAACCAGCCGGCTTATCCGGCTGGTTTTTGGCGTACCATGGCGGTTTTTGTGGTATACTGGCGCTATCTATGGAGGGGGAAAGATCAATATCGACCTGGCCGTTCCTGCGGTTCACATCGCTGGTAGCGCTGGCGGTCGGTTTTTTGGCCAGTCCCCCATATTTGGTGCGCGGCCAAACCTGCGTGCCGGATTGGTCGTGTACGGTGTGGTCAGTCTGCAGTGAGGGCACGCAAACGCGCACGTGTTCCGACCTTAACCTGTGCGGCGCGACGCGCGTGCCGCCCGAACAGCAAGCCTGCGTGGTGGGCCCAGAGATCATCACGGACGTCATCCCGACCGGCGGGGACCTGTCAGGGAACCCGCCCCCAGCTCCCGGGCAACCCGCTGGCTGCAGCCCCAGCTGGTACTGTTCCTCTTGGTCGGCCTGCGAGAACAATGCGCAGACCCGCAGTTGTACCGATGCGAACGGCTGCAACACGACCGTGGGGCAGCCGACCCTGGCGCAGTCGTGCGGCACGGCAGAACTCTGCACCCCGAGTTGGAGCTGTAGTGCGTGGTCTGCCTGCCAGGATAATTTTCAAACCCGCACGTGCGCGGACGCAAATATCTGCGGCAGCGATGCCGGTAAGCCGGCAACTTCTCAAGCCTGCACCGTCGCGCCGGCGGCAACCCCAACCCCAACCCCAACCCCGACGCCAACACCCGCACCGACTCCGACGCCGGTGGAAGCACCACCACCGGCGAACGGACCGGATACCGTCGCGCCGGCGATTTCCGCAGTCGCGGTAAGCGGCGTGACGCAGAATCGCGCGGCCGTGACCTGGACGACGAATGAGCCCGCCGACAGCACCGTCCGCTACGGCATCGGTCAGACCAATTTGACCGCAGCCGACAGCGCGCCAGTCTCGGTGCACGGCATTATTTTAAATGATCTTTCCGCCGGCGCGACCTACACGGTCGGGGTGAGCAGCCGCGATGCGGCTGGTAACACGGGAACCGCCGATGCCTTTAGTTTTACCACCCCGGCGTTCCCGCCCGTTGGCGATACCGTCCTACCGGCCATCATTGCCGTCAGTGTTGGCGCCGTGACGTCCAACGGGGCGTCGGTGACCTGGCAGACGGATGAAGTGGCGGTGAGCAGCGTCGCCTTCGGTGTGACGACCGCGTATGGCGGCACTGCGACGTCGGCTGGCGGCGGGCTGACCACGCAGCACGCGGCAACTCTTTCCGCGTTGAGCGCGGGAACGACCTACCACCTGCGGGTCACCGCGGTGGATGCGGCCGGCAACATGGCCATCTCGCCCGACCAGACGTTCGCCACGCCGGCTGCTGCGGCGGACGCCGATGGCGACGGGGTGCTCAATACCGTTGATCCTGACGACGACAATGACGGGGTATCCGATACCCAAGAGGCCGCGGCGGGTACGAATCCTTTGCAGCCGGATACCGACGGCGACGGCACGTCGGACGCCAGCGACCCGTTCCCGCTGCTGACCACCGAGAGCGGCGACGCCGACGGCGATGGCATCGGCAATGCGGTTGACCCCGACGATGACAACGACGGTTTGCTTGATGCTCACGAGCAAGTCCTGGGGACCAATCCTTTGCGGCCGGACACCGACGGCGACGGCACCCCGGACGCCAGCGATCCGACGCCGCGCAGCGGCGGTGCGGTGACCGGGAGTGCGAGCGATACCGACGGTGAAGGATTACTGGACGCGATCGAGCAGGTATTAGGAACCAGCGCCGCAAGTGCCGACACCGACGGCGACGGCATTTCCGACCGCGACGACCCTTTTCCGCGCGACCCGCAGGAAAGCCGTGACACCGACGGCGACGGCCGCGGCGATAATGCCGATACCGACGATGACAATGACGGGCTATCGGACGTCCTGGAGCGGCAACTTGGTACTTCGGGGGTAGCGGCCGATTCGGACGGCGACGGCATTTCCGACCGCGACGACCCGTTCCCGACCATAGCGGCGCTTCCGGCATGGGCGCGGAGCGTTGCGGCGGGGGGCAGCGCGTCGCTCAACACGACGGTCGTGAGCGCGCCTCCGCGGTTCGCGAAGTTGGTGCGCAACCAGAAGGGCGAGCTGTTCCTGCTTTTGCCAAGCGGGGTCCGGCGCCCATTCCGCAGTGCCCAGGATGCAGTTCGATTCGGCCTGCGGGCGGACACGGCGGCGCTGGTCGACGATGCCGCATTGGCGAAGTACCCCCTCGGGGCTGCGATCGGTCCTGACGAGCAGGGGGTACTGGAGTGGCTTGATACCGACGGTGACACGCTGTCGGACGCGCGCGAATTAGCGCTGGGCACCAAGCCCCGGCAATCAGATACCGATGGGGATAGCTTCAGCGACGGCGATGAGCAGACCAAAGGGTTTGACCCCCTCTATCCGCCGCAGCACGCGTCGCCGACCCCCGAGCTGGTGGCACGGGCGCGCGGGCGCGTGATCGCCGCCGTTGATCATCCCCAGCCGTTGTACTACGTCCTTCCCGCACGCGGGTGGCGCGTGCCCTTGCCGGATGAGATGACATTTTGGACGGTGGCGCGCGCGTTCCATCTCCCCGTGCCGGCAGGCCGGCTGCAGACGCTGCCGGCAACTGCCGCCGACGGACAGCTGCTGCTGGATGGACAGGACGGCCGGCTGTACTACCGTCATGCGGGCGTGAATCTCCGCCTGCAGCCGGGACAGGTCCTCACGCAACTGCGTACCTCGGCGCTGACCCTAACCGCTGACGAAGTCGCGTTGCTCCCCTACCGTTGGGTGGCGCGTTGAGCGCATTTGTGAACGGCAAAAAAAGACCCCGGTGGGGCCTTTTTTATGCTTAGCTACTGGTTGACGCGCTCCACGTACTCTCCGGTTTGGGTGTTGATACGCACCACGTCACCTTCGTTGATAAACAAGGGTACGGCAACCTCGGCGCCCGTTTCGATGGTGGCGACCTTGGTGACGCGCCCCTGGGCGGAATCGCCTTTGACGGCTTCCGGTGCGGCGGTGATCTTAAAATCCATCTTCGGCGGCAGGTCAATACCAACGGCTTTGTCGTTGAACGTCCGCAGTTCCAGGGGCGTCCCTTCCCGCAGGAAGGGCAGTGCGGCGGCCACATCCTCGCGGGATAAACTTACCTGTTCGAACGTCTCGCCGTCCATAAAATAGGCTTCCGTGTCGGTGGTATAGAGGAACGTCGCGTCCTTGCGGCCGACCTCGGCTTCCTCGACGCGGTCGCCCGGTTTGAAGGTGATCTCCAATACCTTGCCGTTGATCAGGTTGCGTAACTTGGTCTGCATCACGGGTTTGCGCTGCTGCATCCGGACGAAGTTGGCGTGCAGCACCACGTAGGGCTCGCTGCCGTAGATAATGGCAACACCCTGCTTGATGTCGTTGAGCGATGAGAGAACGGACATACTGTGGTGAAGTTTGTAGGGAGTAGTTGGGTAGTAAGTAGATCGAACGGCCGGTTCACGCTACCTACTACTGACTACAGCCTACTACCTCGTTCACTTAGCGGGTAAGGAACGGGAGGAGCGCAATGATGCGGGCGCGTTTGATGGCCGTCGCCAGCTTGCGCTGGTGCTTGGTACAGACCCCTGACTTGCGTCGCGGCACGATCTTCCCGTAGGAGGAAATGTAGCGGCGTAGCGTCATGATGTCCTTGTAGTCCACGACCGGGATGTTGTGGACGCAGAAGTGGCAATAGCGGTCTTTGGCGAGCGGGTTGTTCTTGGGTCGAATCATAGAAAGTAGTAGTGCACAGTGCTCAGTTCCCCGTGCTCAGTGCTTCGGATTTTTCGTTCGATCGGCGGTGCGGAGCACTGGGTACAGTGTACGGAGCACTTAAAATGGGATATCCTCGACTTTAATTTCTTCGCTACTGTCGGCCGCCGGCGCTGCGGGCGCGGCAGGAGCAGGCGTCGGGGCCGGTTGCGATGGCGCACTCGCCGGCTGTCCCGCGTTGGCGCGGCCATCCAGCATGATCATGCTTTCCGCAACTATTTCGGTGCGGTTGCGGTTGCTTCCGTCCTGCGCCTGCCATTGCCGGGTCTGCAGCCGGCCCTCAATGTAGATGCGGCTGCCCTTGCGGAGGTACTGGGCGATGGTTTCCCCCAGCTTGCGCCAAGCAACGACGTTATGGAACTCTACCTTCTCCTGTTTTTTTCCCGTCGTGTCGGTCCACACCAGGTTCGTGGCGACCGAGAACGTGGTGACCGTCGCGCCATTCGGCGTGGTGCGCGTCTCGGGGTCGCGCGTCAGGCGGCCGATGATCATCGCTTTGTTGAGATCCATAGGATTCTAGGCGGTAGGTTGTAGTTGGTAGTAAGTAGATTGTTTTGGCCCGCCTACCACTTACTCACTTGATTAGATGATATCCTTGGTCAGCAGTTCGTCGAGTTTTCGGTCCAGGTCGGCAAGTTTGGCCTGCTGCCGGTCCTCCTGTTTGCTCTCCTCGGTCGCCGCCGCCGTCGGCGCGGCCGGTGCGGGCGCGGCTTTTCGGGTGACCTCACTGCGCTTGACCAGCAGGTGGCGTACGACGTCGTTGTGCAGGCGCAGGTCCTGGTCGAGCGCGCGCACGGTGCCCGCTTCGGCGTCGAAGTGCGACAGCAGGTAGTAGCAAGTCGTTGCCCCTTTGATGGGGTAGGCGAGCCGTTTCTTGCCGAGGCTGTCCTCGAAGGTGACCTTGCCGCCGTGCTTGATCACCAGGTCGCGCACCTGGCCGATGACGCCGCCCAGTTCATCTTCGGCGTACTTGGTCGGCACGAGGTACATCAGTTCGTATCGGGTCATAGTGTAAACGATAAACCCGGGGTTTTCCCGGGTGCAAAGTCGCCAGCGTCCGTTCCTGGAACGGGCCGCGGCACCTTTGTCCGGGGGCTTTGCCCTGGGACGAGTCCGAATTTCTCGGACCCATGGGAAAGGTAATGATTCTATTGTAGGATTATGCTAGCAAATGATCCGCTGTTCGTCAAGGATACGGCTATGCCCCATCCAGCTACCGTTTTTTTGCTTGGGAGAACCCCCGAGATCGCCGCGGCGGAACTGGCCGCGGTTTTGCCGCAGGAGGAATTATTTCCTCTGACGCCGCAGGTACTCCGTTGCCCTGCCGCCGTACCAGACGCGACTGCTCTGCTATCCCGCCTGGGCGGCACGGTCAAGATCGGCTACGTTCTCGCTAAAAAATTCACTCCTGCGGCCGTTGCCGATGCGATCGCGCACCAGCATTCCGGCGGCAAGGCATTGTTTGCCATCAGCTGGGTGGATGGGCAGAAGAATGCGGCAACGCTCGCCGCCGGTCTGAACGTCAAAACCCTGCTCAAACAACGTGGCATTAACGCACGGCTGGTGACCTCGCGTGCGCCGCAGCTGCCGGCCGCGGCCATCAACCGGCACGGCGCGCGGGAATTTACGGTGCTGTCGGACGGGAGCGTCGCGCGAATTGTGGCGGCCCAGGACGTAGATGACTTCACGCGGCGCGACGTGGGGCGGCCGCATCGCGACGTGAAGTCCGGCACGCTCCCGCCGAAACTCGCGCGGATGATGGTGAACCTCGCGCGGGTAGGGGCAGGAACCCTGCTGGACCCGTTCTGCGGGTCGGGCACGGTGCTCTCCGAAGCGATGCTGTCCGATGTTGCGTCCGTGCTCGGTTCCGACGTTTCCGCAAAAGCGGTCGCCGAAAGCCAGGCAAATCTTCGCTGGCTGCAACAGCAGTACCCGGAAACTGCGGCCGCCCACTGGCAGGTTTTTATCGCCGATGTGCGGCAGTTGGAAAAAACGCTGGGTCGCCAGAAAGTCGCAGCAGTCGTTACCGAGCCGTACTTGGGCCCGCCGCGCCGCGGACGGGAAACGCGAGCCCAGTTACAGCAGGTGGTGAATGAGTTGATGACGCTGTATACCGATGCCTTCGGACAATTCGCAAAGGTGCTGTCGGTCGGCGGGCGGGTGGTATTTGCCCAACCTTCATTTACCCACGGCGGCGAAGTACTGAAGCTGGAGCTGGATGCTGCCGTCACGCAGCTCGGGTTCACCCGGACAGGCGGACCGTACCCCTACCACCGTCCCGACCAGCACGTGCTGCGGAGCATTTCGGTCTGGGCGCGTATATAAAAAAAAATCTCCCGCAGTCGCGGGAGATTTTTTTAAGGGTTGCATAATGTCCGTTATACCCAGTATCTGTGCAGGTTCATTTCTGCGGAGCTTTTGGGTTGGGGAAATCAGACCGAGAACCGGAACACCACGACGTCGCCGTCCTGCACGATGTAGGTTTTGCCTTCCTGGCGGATGAGGCCTTTGGCTTTGGCATTCGTTTCGCCCCCGCAGTCCAGGAGCGTTTTCCAATTGATGACCTCGGCACAGATGAAGCCGCGTTCAAAATCGGAATGGATTTTGCCGGCGGCTTCCGGCGCGGCCGCACCCTTGCGCACCGTCCAGGCCCGTGTTTCCTTCGGCCCGGACGTGAGGAAGGTGATGAGCCCCAGGGCCTCGTACGCGGCGCGAATCAGGCGGTCCAGCCCGCTGGCGGAAAGACCGAGCTCCTTGAGGTAGGCGGCGCGTTCGGTATCCTCCAACTCGACCAACTCCGCCTCGATCTTGGCGCAGATAGTGACCGTGCCGGGGAGGTCGGTGCCGGCCTGGGCTTCATCCACGTTGCTGATCTCAAGGATAGGTTTGAGCGTCAGCAGGTTGAACGATTTGACGACGGCAAGCTCTTCCGTCGTCAAGGCAAGTTCGCGCGCCAGTTTTCCCTGGTCGAGGTGGGCCTTGAGTTTCGCCAGCACGGTGGCGGCCGTCTGGGCGTCCTTATCCTGCCCCTTGGCCTTCCGTGACTCTTCGTTCAACCGCTTGTCCACGGTTTGCAGGTCGGCGTAGATAAGCTCCAATTTGATGGTTTCGCGGTCTGCCGCCGGGTTGACCCCGCCGCTGACGTGGATGATGTTGGGGTCGCTGAAGCTGCGAACCACATGGGCGATGGCGTCCACCTCCCGAATGTGGGAGAGGAATTTATTGCCCAAACCCTCGCCTTTATGGGCGCCCTTTACCAGGCCGGCGATATCCACGAATTCTACGGCCGTTGGAATGACTTTGGCCGACTGATTGAGCTGGGCCAGCTGCTGCAGGCGGTCATCGGGGACCGTCACGACGCCGACGTTGGGCGCAATGGTGCAGAACGGGTAGTTGGCGATATCGACGGTTTTTTTGGTCAGCGCTTTGAAGAGCGTGCTTTTACCGACGTTGGGCAGCCCGACAATGCCGATGGCAAATGACATAGAGATGGAAAGGCAAAAAATGGCTGACGAGGGCGCAGGATGTGAGTACTTCGTCCTTTGGCGAATGGTGGTTATTGTGGTATACTCAAGCCACTTCGTCAAGCATGCTGGACGCGCAAATGCGGTTTTTGGCAGCGTCCAGCTCCATCAATAGGAGGCATCACATGGCAGACGGCAACGGCGGCAGGGGCGCCGTGCGACGGTTCCGTTCCGCGCAGTCAGCGCGAAGATTTGGGCTGGCCTGGCTGGCTGGTTTTTTTATTACCACCGTCGCGCTGGCGCAAACGCGGACAATGAACTCCACCGCGCCGGTAGTCGCTTTTGTCCGGCCGCCGAGCAGTCCTGTTGCCGCCAGCACGTTCCTGTTCGTCAGCGTCAGCACGCCCTACGCCAGCCTCAAGCAGGTGGAATTTTCGATCCACAGCGCTACCCAGACGTGGAAGTTTCCCGCCGATTACGTTCCCGACCTGAATTTGTGGAAATTTTATTGGGAGTTGAAGGATCTGCCCGACGACGCGTACATTGTGACGGCCTATGCCGCCACGACCGATGGCCAGTACGGAAAGGCGGAACTGTATCTTACGGTGGCGCGGGGGAGTGGAAGTGAGAGCGGCGGTTCCGGCAGCACGACGGATACCTCAACGTCGGGAACCGCGGAAGCACCGACGGCTTCCGGCGGCACAACATCATCGGATACCAGCAGTGGCGGTGGTGGAACCGCGGCGCCGTACGTGTACATCTCCTCTCCGTCCAGCGGCACCACCGTCGGGTCGGTACTCAAGCTGCAGGCCCATGCTTCTGCCGATATTGGCGTAGTCACATTTTCACTTGATACTACCGCGACTGCGGTTTCACCGGATGCCATCGGCAGCGCGGTCAGCTTAGGCAACGGGTTGTGGGAGTACGCCGTAGCGGCGTCGTCTGTTCCCGCCGGTCAATATGTGGTTGCCGTGAGCGGCCAAGCCAAAGAGGCGGCCGTAAAAGGAAGTAACAGTATCACCATCATCGTGCCGGCCCCGACCACGACGCTGGCTCCGTTCGGGGTCGCGTTCCGCAATCCGCCGATTAGCCCGATCAGCGGCGATAAGTACCTGTTCGTGCAGTCAACCGCATCTACGGTCGCCCTGCAGCGGGTCACCTTCCGCGTAGAGGGCGTCGGCGTCAACCGCGGGTACGATGGCGTTTTGATCCCTGACCTCGGGCTGTTCCAGTTTTACTGGGAGTTGAAGGATTTTTCTGACGGCAGCTACCGCATTGTTGCCGATGCCGAGAGCACGGATGGCCGGCGTGCTTCCGCCGAGCTGTACTTGGTGGTTTCCCGCGCGAGTGAGCCGTCGGCGCTTTCGGCCATCCAATTTATCTGGCTGGAGCCGAAGGTCAGTCCGCTCCAAGGGCGGGTGACGGTGGTCGTTTCCACCGATCCGGCGGTTGAGGTGTTGCAGCTGCGTTTCCTGGGCGCGGTGAATGGCAGTCTGCAGCCGGCATTGGTCAGCTCACGGTGGGTGGCGACGTGGGATACCTCCGCGCTGCCTGTCGGCACCTACCAGCTGGTGGCCGTTGCGGTACGCAGCGGGGTTACGACGGAAAGCAAACCGTGGGCGGTGAACGTTGCCGCGGCGGCCACACCGACCGCCGCCGATCAGGATTCATCCCTGCTGGTGTTAACGCCCAAACCCTATTCGCTGCTGCAGCGGGAGGCGGTAATTTCGGGCACGGCGGCGGGCGCGATTCGTATCCGGATCTACCTCAAGAACGAACAGCGCGCCTATGCGCTGCCCACACCACCGGTGCGGACCGATGGCGGGTGGGAAATACTTTGGGATACGCGGAATGCCGTGAACGGCGCGTACACGCTGCTCGCGTCCGCGGAGTTTCTCGATGGGACCGCGGCGGGCACTCCGATCCCGGTGGAGATCAAAAACGAGGCCGTCACGGCCGTCCCGGTGCCGGCGGCGAACGAAAATCAGCCGCCGTCGGTCTGGCTTGGGCCTGACCGGACGGCCGACACGCTGACCGTCGCACTGCATGGCGCCGTCAAAGACGACGGCCGGCCCGATCCGCCCGGGCACCTGGTTTCTCGGTGGTCGTCCGTTGATGGAACGGTCGTTTTTTTCCCGCCGGATGCGCTGGACACCAAAGCCCAATTCCCCGGTCCGGGCAAGTATACGCTCCGCTTGGAGATCAGCGATGGCGCGAAATACGGTCGCGATGATTTGGTGGTAGTCGTCGCGTTTTTGAAAGCCGCGGTTGAGGGGCAGCCGTTACCGCCGACGGTCGCTCCGACCAAGGAACTCGCCGCCGAACCCACGCTCCCCACAAGCCCGCCGGTGCTCCCCGAGGTGTGCCGCGCGGCGGGGATCACGCACGCCGATGCCTGCAAGCGCTGGGTATTTGAACACGCGCGCGTGCAGGATTGCCCGCAGGATGGTGCGGCGAAGGCCGCCTGCGTGGACCAGCAGCGTCGCGAGTCGCTGCCCGCGGAGTGCGTGCGTGAGGGCATTATCGATGTAGCCGCGTGCCAGCGTTACCTGGACCGCCGGACCTTGCCGGAAGTTTGCTGGAAGGCGGGCAAGGGCACGCGAGCGGAGTGCGAGCGTTGGCTGCGGGAACAGCTGTTCGACCCTGCCTGTCAGCAGGTTGGCATCACGGAAACGATCGCCTGCGAGCGGTACCTGAAAGAGCGGTTTTCGCCATCGTTGGCTTGCCGGCGGTCGGCGGGGGCTTCCTGCGAGTCCGTGGTGGACCGTCAACTGCCAACGGTCGTTGCCAGTGAGCAGCGTTTGGAGGAGCTGACCGGCGTGGTGGGCGAACGGCTCAAGACGCCCATCACCCTTGACCCCAAAGAGCAGCAGGCTGTGCTCCCTGCCGGGGCGCGCCCTACGGTGGAGCAGGTGGTGCCTTTCGCCCTCGTCGTTCCGTTGCCGGTGCAGTTTGTCCCCTCCCAGGGAGCTGTCGTCGTACGGGAGGATGAGAGCATTAGCGTGGCAGGACCCGCCGTGGTCGTGCTGGATGCCGACGGCGACGGCCTGCCGGACGATGTGGAGGAACGGCTGGGGTCGGATCCCGCGGTTGCCGACAGCGACGGCGACGGTTTTTCCGACAGCCAGGAAGTCGCCAATGGCTACAGCCCCACGATCGCAGGCAGTATCCCCGCCGAGGTCGCCCCGGTGGAGCGCGCCTTGGCCGCCCAGCGGCCATTGCAACAGCCCTCCCTCGTCAGGGAAACGTCGGACCGGTTGGCGGTGGATACCGTGGCCACGCCGCCGGAGATCCGTGGCGGGGGGAGCACCCTGCAGTTCCAGGGCCGCGGTACGCCGAATGAGGTGGTGACGCTTTTCATTTACAGCTCCCTGCCGCTGGTCGTGACCACGCGCGTCAACGCAGATGGCAATTGGACCTATAGCTTGCGTCAGTCGCTGTTGGACGGCGTGCATGAGGTCTATGTGACGGTCAACGACGATACCGGCAGCGTCGTTTCCCGCAGCGCGCCGTTGTCGTTCTTCATCCGTGAGGCACGTGCCGTTTCCCCGCGCGACGTGTTCAGTCCCCCGCCCGCACCCGCGGCGTACCGTCCGGCCAAGCTGTATCTGCCGATCGCGGGGTTAGTGGTTTTTGCGGGTGTTTTCCTTTTCATCGCACTCTACGGCGCGTTGCGGCGCCACGCGTAGTTCTGCCGCCTATGCCTCGCCCATCGGTGTTGAAACGAATGTTTGCCGATGAGCGGGTGCAGATCGGCTACGGCTTGTTGTTGATCCTCTTGATACCGAGCGCGATCATCGTCGCGACCGTTGCCACCATCGCCCGCTACAGCCAGACTATTGATATTACCCTGCAGCGGCAAGCATTGCTGGTGGGGAGGGTGTTCGGGGCGACGGTATGGGAGCAAGGGATCGCTCCCGTGACGCTGCAGCGCCGCGTGGAAGCGGTCGCCGCCGCCAACGCCGATATTCTAGGGT
>JAUSGZ010000002.1 GCA_030648715.1 bacterium
TTCCGCTGGATAAAACCATCGCGGCCAGCGACCTGAAACTGATCGCCGCGGCGGGCCTGGCCGAGTTGACCCGCGCGCTGGGACAACCCGACATCATGCAGGGCAATGGCGATAGCGAGGACTTGCTGCGGATATCGGGCGCGGCCGCCAAACAGATGGCGATAAAAACCGGAGAAATTCTAGCGGAACGAGCTACTGCGGGCGCCGCAACCAAGAATTTCTTCGGCTTCTTGGGCCGGCACCTGGAGCTGGCCGCCAGCGTCGTGAACATCGCCGAGAAAGGCAGCAAGCTGGGCAAGATCGGCGACCGGATCTACCAGCTGGTCTACACCGCCACCCCGCTGGAAACCGGCTACCTGGTTTCCGCGGCGGCAAACGAAACGCTGGCCAAACAAAAGCCCCAACCCCCCGCAGAAACCTGGAAGACTATAGCCAAAGAGACCTTTTCCCTGGACATTCCAACGACTTGGCAGGAAAAAAACCCGCAATACCGCGGCCAATTCGCCCAGGCGTTCCGCTTCACCGGCCCGGATGGCGAATATTTCGAGGTCGGCATGGACCCAACGCCTTCCGGCCTGGGGATGACCGATGAGGTATGGGAGTTGACGGTGAGCGGTGCGGGCGTACAAATCGCCAGCACTCGGGAAATTCAAGGCTCGCTCATGGGCACGGCCCGCGGCAACGACCGGCTGGAGATCATGGCGACGGCAAAAACTGGAACAAAAAACATTCCCATCGAAGGCCATGTGTACTATTTCTTTTTCGGCAACAGCCAGCGCGAGACCGGCGTTGCCACCCAAGTCTTCCGACAAGTGTTGGCTACCTTTCGCGCCAAAGCGGTAACGACCGCCGCTCCGGCCAAGACGCAGGCAGCGGCTGTACCGAGCCCCTCCCCCGCCCCATCGGTTGATGCGAGTGGCAAGGTCACAGCGACGGTCACAAACCCCGCCGGCGTGCCGGCGCAGAGCGCAAAAGTGTGGCTCGCCGACCAGCAAGGCAACGCGGTCGGCAGGTATGTCGCCGGGATCGCCGCCGATGTCGTCCGCTTCACCGAAGCCGACGGCACGGTGACAACGCCCGCGGTGCCCTACGGCCAGTACACCCTGCGCGTGGAATGCTCGCTGAATTGTTTCTTCGGGAATGAATCGGCGCTCAAAGATGACCTGTACGCGAAGTGGGTCTACACCGCAACGGTCACCATCCAACAGCCGGAGGCGCGGCTCGGTACGGTCGTTGTGGCAAAAGAATAACGCCAAGACCGCCCGTCGCCCCACCGCCCGACGCTTGACGGAGGGCGTTTTTTATGCTAACTTACCCGGTCGGCCTGAAAACAGTTTTTGGGCCGCACCCTGTTCTCTCAACCCCCTTCCAAAGGAGGCCGCATGCAGCGGTTATTCTTCGTCCTGTTGGTCGTTCCCGCGCTGGCGGGCTGTTCCCTCTTTGACGGCAACGCCGTCCGGGTGTCGGGCAAGGCGCTCTCCATCCGGTCGGAAGTGCCGGAGCACCCGCACGTCCAGGTGGACGGCCAGTGCCTGACCTGCCTGCGGCACGTCAGCGAGGACCTGACCGACCGGGTCAACACGCTCGACGTGCAGGTCGGCCGCTACCAGGCGTTCGCCAAGGTGAACACCGAGCGGATGGTCGAAAAATTGACCATCAAAACGCCGGCCCGCGACGCCACCACCGACAACTGACCGAGGAGGTGGCTGAAATGAGAGGGGAAAACACGAGACCGCCTGACGCACTCTTGCGACAGGCGGTTTTTTCATGCGCTGGATATTCTTTCCCGTCGCAGGTTGCCAATAGCCGCAACGGTTTGGTAAGGTAGCCAAGCCGTTTTTTTACCTGTTTTTGGTTGACGGACGCCCTTTGACAAGTGAATATCGTTGTCCAGAAAAAACCCGTTTGCCAACTCTACCACAGAGAAAGGAGTTTCGGATGATCCAGGAAGTCAGAGTTACCACGCCTGGTGCGCGCGATGACATTGCCGGCAAGACCCTGCTGGCAGAGATCCGCCACCTGGGCATCACCAGCGTGACGCTGGTCAAGACCGCTCGCGTCTACCGACTCGAGGGGATCACAGCTGAAGAAGCGGCGACGCTCGCCCTCCGGCTGCTGTCCGACCCCATCAGCCAGGTGGCTGTCGTGAACGAGCGCATCCTCGGCGGCGCTCCTGTCGTCGAGGTGGCGTACAAGCCCGGGGTGATGAACCCAGAAGCCGCCTCGATCATGAAGGCGGCCCACGACCTCGGCATCACCGGCCTGGTGGCAGCCGATTCCAGCACCGAGTACGCCTTCTACGGCCCGCCGATTGCCGACGAAGTCCAACGCATCGTGGACGGCCTGCTGGTCAACAAGACCGTCCAGCGCGTCGTGACGGCCACACCGGCAACGCTGCTCATCAGCGGCCAGCCGGGCGCCTGCCGGACCATTCCCCTCCGGACGCTGGAGGATACCGCGCTGCTGGAGCTGTCCCGCGACAAGCTCTTCCTCAACCTGGAGGAGATGCGGGTCATCCAGGCGTACTTCCGCCAGGCTGACCGCGACCCCACCGACGTCGAGCTGGAAACCCTGGCGCAGACGTGGTCGGAACACTGCGGCCACAAGACCTTCCGCGCCAAGCTGGTGGTCAACGGCAACCCCAAGGAGCCGCTGATCACCCGCCTCAAGACCGCCGCCGCCGAGCACGGCCAACTGGTGCAGTCGTCATTCGTCGACAACTCCGGCGTGATCTCGTTCTTCGACGGCCTGGCCGTCTGCGGCAAGGTCGAGACCCACAACTCGCCGTCCGCCATCGAGCCCTACGGCGGCGCTGCCACCGGCAGCGGCGGGGTCTTTCGCGACATCGTCGGCACCGGCCAGGGTGCCAAGGTCATCGCCTCCACCGACATCTTCTGTTTCGCCCCACCCGACCTGCCTGCCGTTCAACTGCCCGCCGGGTGCCTGCATCCGCACTACCTGCTGCGACGGGTCGTTGCCGGCGTACGCGACTACGGCAACCGCATGGGCATCCCAACCAACAACGGTTCGGTGCACTTCCACCCCGATTTCCGGGCCAAACCCACCATCATTGTCGGGGCCTACGGCATCATGCCCGAACGCTGCTGCCGCAAAGGCAAGCCGCAGACCGGTGACCTGATCCTCGCCCTCGGCGGCCGCACCGGCCGCGATGGCATCCACGGCGCCACGTTCTCGAGCGGCGAGATGACTGACCGTACCATCAACGTGAACGCCAGCGCCGTGCAGATCGGCAACCCCATCGAAGAAAAGCGTACCTTCGACGCGATCCTGCGCTGCCGCGACCGCGGGCTCATCCGCGCCATCACCGACTGCGGCGCCGGCGGCTTCTCGTCGGCTATCGGCGAGATGGGTGCCGACCTGGGCGTGCGGGTGGCGCTCGAGCGCGCACCGCTCAAGTACGCCGGGCTGGATTGGTGGGAAGTCTGGGTCTCCGAAGCCCAGGAACGAATGGTGGTGGCCGTCGCCCCCGAGCATGCCGCCGAGGTCCTCACCATCTGTCAGGGCTTTAATCTAGAAGCCACGATGCTGGGCGAGTTCACCGGCGACCACCGTTTGACGGTGACCGCGAACGGCCAAACCATCTGCGACCTGGCGATGGATTTCCTTCATCACGGATTGCCGCAACGCATCATGACCGCCCGTTGGCAAGCGCCACGCAGGTGCGAACCGACCATCCCCCACCCGTCCGACTGGGCCGCGCTCTACCGCCGCGTGTTGTCGCACCGCAATGTCTGCTCGAAAGAGCCGATCGTGCGGGGCTACGACCACGGCGTACAGGGCACCTGTGCACTGCCGCCGTACGGTGGTGTACAGCACGACGGCCCCAATGACGCCGTCGTGCTGCAGCCGATCGCCGACCATCCCTACGGGCTGGTCATCAGCCACGGGCTCAACCCCGTCCTCAACCTCATTGATCCGTACGCCGGCGGTCTGTGGGCGGCAACCGAAGCCATCGCCAACCTGGTGGCCGTCGGCGGCAACCCTCGCGAGTGCGCTTTGATCGACAACTTCATCTGGCCGTTCCCGGACGAAGAGTCGCTGGGCCAGCTCGACCGAGCCGTAGACGCGTGCGTCGACGTGATGCGCGCGTTCAAAGTTCCGTTCGTCTCCGGCAAGGATTCGCTGTCGAGCACCTACCGCGGCAAGGACGGGACCGTCATCAAGATTCCGCCAGTGCTGTGCGTCTCGGCCTTCGGACGCATCCCGGATGTCGGGAAAACCGTAACCGCGGACTTCAAAATGCCGGGGGCATCCATCCGGCTGTTGGGTACCCTGCAGCCCTCGGCCATGGGCGGATCGGTCTACTACGACCTGCACGGGCACCTCGGTACCGTTCCCCCCACCCCCGATCTCGCCGCGCTGCCCGGGTGGCTCTACGAGCTGCACCAGTGGGTCTGCTCCGGCTTCGTGTTGGCGCTCCACGACATCAGCGAGGGCGGCCTCGCGGTCGCCCTGGCGGAGATGTGCATCGGCGGTAACGTCGGTGCCGACATCAACCTCGACGCTCTTGGGCTGGACGCGCGGCCCGACTTCATCCTCTTCAACGAGATGGCCGGCTGCTTCCTGCTCGAGGCCGGCCCCGCGCAGTACGAAGATGGTGGTCTGGACTTTGTGTCGTTCCCGATGCGCGTCATCGGAAAAACGACGGAAGAACCGGTCATCACTATCCGCCACGGCGGGCACATCCTCTGTTCCATTCCTATGGCCGACCTCAAAGCGGCCTGGCAGCAACCTATGAAGGAGGTATTCCATTGAGCAAACCTTGTGTCTGTGTGCTCTTCGCCGACGGCACCAACTGCGACGCCGAGACGGCCCACGCTTTTGCGCTGGCCGGCGGCGAGCCCGAGACGGTGCACGTCAACCAACTGCGGTCGGGCGCCAAGCGCCTCGCCGACTACCGAATCCTCGTCATCCCCGGCGGGTTCTCCTACGGCGACGATGTCGCCTCGGGAGTGATCCTCGCCAACGAGCTGACCACGTCGCTCGCCAGCCAGCTGCAAACATTCGTCGATCGCTTCGACACCCTGGTCTTTGGCATCTGCAACGGCTTCCAGGTGCTGGTACGCTCGGGGCTTTTGCCCTATCGGCCCGACCTGGGTAAACGGATGAGCGCCACACTGACGACCAACGACTCGGGGCTCTTCGAGTGCCGCTGGGTGCCGTTGGCGGTTGAGGAAAGCTGTTGCATCTTTACTCGCGGCATGGCCGGGCAGGACATCTCCCTGATGGTCGCCCATGGTGAGGGCAAATTCGTTACGGGCGACGGCTGCCTGGACGATCTCCGGGCTAACGGCTGCGTTGCGCTCCGCTACGGTAACAACGCCTACCCCGACAACCCCAACGGTTCGTGCGACCGAATCGCCGGCATCTGCAGCTTCAACGGCCGGATCTTCGGCCTCATGCCTCATCCCGAACGGTTCGTGCGGCGCGAGCAATACCCCAACTGGCGCCGCGAACGTGGCCGTCAACCCGACGGCCTGCTCTTCTTCGTTAACGCCGTGCACTTTGCCTCCGACCCCCATAACTTCACGGCCTGACCTGACCAACCCGTCCTTTCGGAGTGACGCCCCCACGTCACTCTTTTTTTATATAAAAAACGGGCGGAAATCTCATCGGAGACTCCGCCCTACCAAAAAGTCAAGGCTGCCACCTATCCCCATGGCAGACCCCGGCGATGGAGCAATTGAGCTATACTGTAGGCAACATGGCCGATACTGGAGCGCCGCCACCGCGGAACGCACTCCGCGTCATCCTCTCCCGCCATACCGCCGTCATCGCGGCGCTGCTTTTGCCGTCGCTGGCCATCGCGGTGGTGAGCTACTGGAGAGTCAACGCCGGACTGACGGACCTGACGCTGGCGCGCCGGCAATCGTTGGCGCAATCAACGGCGCAAACGCTGCATGAGAGCATCGACCGCGTCAAAACCCTAGGCCTCGCCCTCTCCATCCATCCGGTGCTGCGGGGCGCGGTTACTACCGGACAATGGAAGGATGCCGAAAGCATTCTCGAGATCTTTCGGACGCTGGCCGATGATCTGCCCATCGACCGCGCGCTCGTGTTCGATGCCGAAGGCACGCTGCGGGCGGATGACCCGCAACTCCCCGACGTCATCGGCAAGAATTTCGCCGACCGCGACTGGTACCGCGGCGTGGTGGCAGCCGGCGCCCCCTACGTGTCCGAGGTTTACCAACGCGCGGCAGAACCGAGACTGAACGTCGTCATGGTTGGCGTACCCATTATGGGGAACGACCAACGGCTGGCGGGAATTCTCGGCCTGCAGATCGACATAGAATATTTCCTCCAGTGGAGCAAGAATATCAAGGTTGGCGACCTCGGCTACGTTGCGATCCTTGACCACCACGGCAACGTCGTCACCCATCCCTACCTGCAACCCCAGGATGAGATCGTCAACCTGGCCGACTGGCCGATCACCCAACGTATCCTGCGGGGCGAGGGCGATGTCGTCGTTGTTCCCGACCCCATCACCAAGCAGCGCATGGTGACCGCGTTCGAGCCGGTGCTGACCCACGGCTGGGGCGTACTGGTGCAGCAGCCCGCCGCGCAAGCGTTCGCCGCTAGGGATTCCAATCTGCGCTGGCTGCTGTTCACGTACCTCGCGGCATTCATCATCGGTTTCGTGATGATCTGCCGCGTCTTGCACCGTCACCACGCGGGGACATCCTAACCGCGACCGAAAAAAGACGCCCTGGCGGGGGGCGTCACGGGTCGTGGCGGGTCAGAGCGAGCACCGGCAGGACCCGGTCGATGAAATAACGCGTGCGACGGATGCCGGCGCTGCAGTGTACGTAGACCGGATGTCCGCCGGTCAAATGATCGCGGACGAACGCGAGCGCCGTTGCGATCTCGTCGGCGGTCGGCTCGAGTAACTCCTGATCGGTCTGGTCGAACTCAATGAGCAAACGGTGGCGAGCAAACCTGCGTTCGGCCAGCAACCGATCGACAAAGTCGCTCGTGTCCTCTAGGCTCACGACCGCGCGGAAACGGGACAGCGCCAGCCAGAGCACATCCTCTTCGTAGCAGGGCTTTGACCCGCCGGCCAACTGGTTGGCAATGAACCAACGAAAATTCGCAACCATCGGAACACCTCCTGCGAAAGGGCGAAAAACAGGATACCCCACCCCCCGCGCAACGTCAACCGGACAATAAAAGTGGGCTGCCCTCTGGGGCTGCCCACCCAACGTATCTAGCCGTTGCTTCTTCTTGGGCTAGTTGTTGTTGTTCGCGAGGAAGTTCATGGCTTCACTCTCCTTTCCACCAAAAGAGCTGCACAAAGACCAGATGTCGGGTTATGAAAGCCATCTAATCACAACGTATTGATGGATGTCAACCGATACTCATCCCCACATCCGCGGCATTAAAAATTTCGCTCGGGGATTGAAAAAAACCGGCTTTTCTGCTACCCTTGGGAGTCTGCCCGGAGACGGTCTCCGAGCCCGCAGACCAAGTCTCACTTTGACAATTTAGAACGGAGGACAACATGCCTGACCCACTCCGGTTAGCGCTTCTCATTTCCGGCAGCGGGAGCACGGCGGCGGCAATCATTGCCGCCTGCGCCGATGGCGGCCCGCTCTACGGCAAGATCAAGCCCGCACTGCTCGTGAGCAGCGCGCCCGATGCCGGCGGCATCGGCAAGGCGGTGTCCGGCGGCATCCCGACCCGGGATGTCGCCATCATCATGCCAGGAAAATCGCCCGAGCAATTCGGGGAGAAACTCCTGCAGGCCCTGCAGGGCCATGCCATCGACCTCATCGGCCAGTACGGCTGGATGCCCAAAACGCCGCCCGCGGTCGTTGCGGCCTACCACCATCGCGCCATCAACCAGCATTGCGGACCGCTGGACCCCGGCCGGCCGGACTTCGGCGGACAGGGCATGTACGGACTACGTGTGCATTGCGCGCGGCTGTACTTCGCCCGCACTATCGGACGCAACCTCTGGACCGAGGCGACCGCGCAGCTGGTGGCTGCGGAATTCGACGCCGGTCCCGTCCTGCATCGGGAGTCGCTGGAAATCCTCGCCGATGATACCCCGCTCTCGCTGCGAGATCGGCTCCTGCCGGTGGAGCACCAGATACAGATCGAGACTCTGGCGCGGTATGCGGACGGGCTTCGTGCCCCACTCCCGCGCATCACGCCGCTGGTGCTCCCTCAAGAACAACCCGTACTGCGCGATGCCAAACGCGTCGCGCGGCTGCTGTTTCCCCACGGCTAGCAACCCATAAAAAAAGGAGGATTCCCATGGACGAAGGCAAGCACCGCGTACTGGTGGTCGGTGGCGGCGGCCGCGAGCACGCCTTGATCTGGGCGATTTCCCACAGCCCGCTGGTGGCGAGAGTGTACTGCGCCCCCGGCAACGCCGGCATCTCCCATCTCGCCGACTGCCGCGAAATCGCGGCAGACAACATCCACGGCCTGCTGGAACTGGCCGTCACCGAGCGCATCGACCTGACCGTGGTCGGCCCCGAGGGACCGCTCGCCGCAGGTATCGCGGACACCTTCCGCCGCAACGGGCTGCTCATTTTTGGCCCGTCGCTGCGTGCCGCCATGCTTGAGGTCAGCAAGGGATTCTGCAAAGGATTCCTGACCAGCCATCGCATTCCGACCGCGGCCTACCGCCGCTACAGCCACTCCCGCCCGGCCAAGGCGTTCGTGCGCAAACATGGCGCGCCCATCGTGGTCAAAGCCGACGGCCTGTGCGGCGGCAAGGGCGTAACGGTCGCCATGACCGTCAACGAGGCTGAAGCGGCCATCGACCAGATCCTGGTCGACCGGGTCTTTGGCCCGGCCGGCAACTCGCTCATCCTCGAAGACTGCCTGACGGGCCGCGAGTGCTCGTTCACCGTCATCACCGACGGCACCCACGTCGTCCCGCTCTGCCCGGCGCGCGACTTCAAGCGGCTGCGCGATGGTGACCAAGGCCCCAATACGGGGGGCATGGGCGCCTACAGCCCGCTGCCGGACGTCACACCCGCGCTCGAACACCAGATCATGGAACGGATCGTGAAGCCGACGGTCCGCGCCCTCGAGCGCGATCAACGCGCGTTCGTTGGGGCGCTCTACTTCGGCCTGATGCTGACCGACGCGGGGCCAAAGGTGCTGGAGATCAACTGCCGGCTCGGCGACCCCGAAACCCAGGTGACCCTGCCGCGACTGGAGAGCGACGTGGTCGAACTCCTGCTGGGCGCCGCCACTGGCACGCTCTACAACTACTACCCGCGCTGGCGGCCGCAATCCGCCGTCGGCATCGTCCTGGCAGCGCCTGGCTATGGCACGACCCCCACGCCCCGTACCGGCCTGCCGATCAGCGGCCTGCGGCCGGATGGCACCCTGGCCCAAGGGCTGGTGTTCCACGCCGCTACCCGGCGCGGTCCGGACGGCGGTTTCATCACCGCAGGCGGACGCGTCCTAAGCGTCGTCGCGTTGGGCGGCAGCATTGATGACGCCCGCCAAGCCGCCTACCGCTTGGCCGACGGCGTTGTCTTCCGTGACCGTCAGTTCCGCACCGACATCGCGGCGGCACCCTAAACCGCTCTGCGACCAGTTCCGTACCTTTCCCTTCAGTGGCCGGTTACCCGGCCACTTTTTTTTACGCTCGTCAAGGGAGTCCCACCCTTGCCAAAACAGCTGCCACCTACTACTATCATCATACTAAGAACTAATTTCATTACTGTACTATGGAGCAATTCAACGCCGCAGCGGGCGGCAAAAAAATGAACGGCGGGCTGATCGTGGTCATCCTGCTGGTGCTGGCGGCCGGCGGCTACTGGCTGGCCACGCGCCCGAGCACACCTTCCGACGGAAACGCCTCCCCGACCCCGTCCGCCTCGGACACCCCGGCGGCCATGGAGAAAAAGGATGTCCTGACGGTCGTTGACGCCGCGGCGAGCGAGATTTCGTTCGACTTCGATTCCAAGCTTCACGACGGCAGCGGGCGCTTCGCAAAGATGACGGCCGCGGGAAGCTTTGACCGCCGTGATTTCACAAAGACCGCCGCCACCCTGACCATTGACGCCAGCTCCATCGAGACCGGAATTTCCGCCCGCGACAGCCACCTCAAGAGCGAGGATTTCTTCGATGTTGCAAAGTACCCGACCCTGAAGTTCGCGGTCACCAAAGCGGAATCGGACGGCAAGCAGCATCTCGTGACCGGCGACCTGACCATCCGCGAGAAAACCTTGCCGGTAACCGCGCCGGTCAGCATCCTGGAGAACGCCGACGGCTCCGTCACTCTCAAGGGCAGCGTCACCATCAACCGCCGCGATTGGGGCGCTTTCAAGTACGATGAGGGCAACCCGATAAACCCGGTCAGCAACGAGCTTCCCATCCACATCACCCTGGTGTACCGTTAATTCCGCCGATCCCCGGCGGCAAGATCGCCGCCGGACACTCTATTAATTAATGGTCAACGGCCCACAAGGACCTGCTGACCCAGCGAGATACCATATGCGAACCCGCACTACCCGAATCGCCAGACTCGGCGCTGCCACCCTGCTGCTGGCGTCGGCGCTGCCGGTCCTGGCGCAAACGCCGACGACCACCGGCCCAGGCGGCGCGCGCCGCGAGGAACGGCAGGAAAACCGCCAAGAACGCCGCGAAGAAGTTCGAGCCAAGCTCGCCGAGGTCCGGAAACAGAACGTCCGACGGCACTTCAACCGCATGATCGAACGGTTGCAGAACCGCGTGGAGCGCCTCAAGACCTTGGCCGACCGCATTGATGCCCGCATTCGAGCGCTCGACCAGCAGGGTGCGGACACCACCGAAGCCAAGGCCGACGTCGCGAAAGCAAGGGCCTCCTGGCAGGAAGCCAAGGACGGCATCGCCCAAGCCAAAACGAAGTTGGAAGAGCTGGTCGAGTCGGAAACGCCGCGCGCCATCTTTGAGGAGCTCAAAGTCATCGTCCGCGGGATCGTTACCGACCTCAAGGACGCCCATGCCAATCTGGTGAAGGCCGTCACCAAGATCCGCGGGCTGCGCGTCGGCAATCCGACCGGCGGAACTGGAGCGAGCACCTCCACCGCCACCACCACGCCGTAACGCTAACTTCCCCACTATGCAGTACCCGAAATACCTTTTGCTCGCCGCCGCCGCGATACTCGTGATCGCCGGCTGCACCCGCCAGGCGGCACCCGCCGCTGATGAGAGCGTGAACGGCAATGCCGAAACCGACAACGGCGCCGTGATGGAAAAAAAGAATGACGATTCGGGGGCTCCGGCAGCGAACGCCAACGAGGATGCCGCGCTCCAGGCTGACCTTGAAGCCGTCGGCACCACGGACCTGGATACCGAACTGAATGATATCGACCAGGAATTGAACCAGCAGTAAACTTCCAAGGCCGGGAAAAACGGGGGCTCCCGCCCCCGTTTTTTTGTGCCGCCGGCGATAGCGCGACGGGAAAAAACCGGTTATACTGTTTCCGTTGATTCCCTCCCGCCATGGATAAACGAACCAAGGAACTCGCGCGCCTGCAGCACGAGCTGACCGACAAGCGCCAGAGGGTGGCCAGCGGCCGCTACCTTGCCGACTTCATTTTTGGCGCCAACGACGGGCTCGTGACCACCTTCGCAGTAGTCGCCGGAGCCCAAGGCGCGCACCTCGCGCCATTCACGGTGCTCATTTTCGGCCTGGCTAACCTCCTGGCCGACGGCCTCTCCATGGGCCTGGGCAACTACCTGGGCCAACGCTCGGAGGTGGACTACCAGCGTCGCCAGCGCCTGCGGGAGATCGAAGAGGTGAAAAAATTCCCGGAAATGGAAACCGAAGAAGTAGAAGAAGTTTTCCGCCGCTGGGGATTCACCCCGCCGCTGCTGCAGCAGGCGACGCGTACCATTACCGCCGACGAAAAACGGTGGGTGGATTTTATGATGCGGGAAGAGCTCGGGGTCATTGAGGACCATCCGGCAAGCCCCGCCCGCCGCGGCTTGGCGACATTCGTGGCCTTTGTCATTGCCGGGATGGTACCGCTCATCCCCTACCTCCTGCGCCTGTCGGGTACTGCCGCCGTCCAGGCCTCCATCGCGATGACCGCGACGGCGATGTTTCTGGTCGGCGCCTCCCGCAGCCGGCTGACCGTGCAGAAGTGGTACTGGGGCGGCCTGCAGATGCTGCTGGTGGGCGGTTCGGCTGCGGTTGCCGCCTACGTGGTCGGGTTCCTGGTGGAACGGTGGGTCAGCTAGCGCGGCAGCCCGGCCCCGTTCGGCCGAACAACCACCAGTCCATCGCGCGCCAACGCCGCGGCGATTTTTTTTACGTTGGCGATGGGCAGACGCACCTGACGGGCCAGTGCCGGCCACGCCATGAAGCGATGCCGAACCAACGCGGCTATAAGCCGGCCGCGATAGTACCGCGACGAGCCAAGGAACGGCTGCGGACGGCGTACGACCGAACGAACGCCGGTTGCCCGGCCGGTGGCAACAATGCGTCCATAATCCATCAAGGCATTGTGCCACTCGCGGGAACGTCCCTTTGGTAGCGCCTGCCAAGCGACCTGTTCCACCCGCGCGGGTGGGCAATCCGGCGGCAGCTTGAGCTCGTGGATGAGGACGCGGCGGACATTCGTATCCACGCAGACCTCGTCGCGATTACGGGCGAAAATGTTGACGGCATGGGCGGTGTAGGGTCCGATACCCGGCAGCGCCAGCAACGCCGAAAAGGCGTGTGGCAAACGGCCGCCGTGGCGCGCGGCCACCACGCGGGCGCAATCCCGCAGGCTCAGTGCGCGGCGATTGTAACCCAGCCCCGACCACAGGGTGAGCAGTTCACGGGTTGTTGCCCCCGCCAGCGCGCGCAGGGTCGGGTAACGGCGCAACCATGCGCGGTATTTAGGTTCCACTCTGCTGACCTGGGTTTGCTGTAACATCACTTCGGCCACCAGCACGCGGTAGGGGGTCGGACGCTGGCGCCACAAAAATTCCGCGCCATGGCGGCGGTACCATGCCAAGAGCTTTTGGCGCAGGCGACGGACGGCCGCCGCGGGGATGGGTCGGTATTGGCGGGGGGACATACTCCTGGAAAAACTGCCCCTATGGTACAATGGCCGCGTTCTATGCGAAAGACTCTCTTCATTGCTGTCGTAGCGACGCTGACTGCCGCGAGTGCCGCATTGGCTGCCGGCGGCGGCGGGGGCGGCTCACCGGCCTGCGCCAACGACACCTGGTTTTGCAGCGCCTGGTCGGCCTGTACCGCGGACGGCGCGCAAACCCGTGCCTGCACCCTCTCGTACGATTGCCCCGGAACCGCGGACCAAAAACCGGCCGAACAGCAAGCCTGCACCCCGCCGTGCACGGAGGACACATGGGAGTGCGGTGCGTGGTCGACCTGCGACGGCGTCCGCCAGCAGCGTAGCTGCACGCTGAACTTCGACTGTCCCACGGCCGAAACGCCCGAGCCGCCGACCGAGCAGGCGTGCCAACTCCCCCAACCCATCCCGCCGTCCGACGCCGACGGGGACGGACTATCGGACGTGGAGGAACAGCGGCTCGGCACCAACCCGAACGCCAAAGATACCGATGGTGACGGCTTTGACGACCGCACCGAAATTCGCAGCGGTAACGACCCCAGAAACAAGCCGCAGCCAACCCCTACGTCCCGACCATCACTTTCACCCACGCCGTCCCTCACACCCGTCCATATCGAACTTCTGTGCTCCGATCTGCCGGCGCTGCCGGAACGCATCAGTTGCCGCCTGCGGCTGACCGAGAACGAACTTGCCCGGCAGCAGGGAATCACCTACCTGCCCGAGGAGTGCCGGACGCTCGGCGACACCGTGGCACGCGAGCAATGCGTCAGCCGCTACCGGCAGCTACAGGCATGCTGGAAATTTCCGGTCGGCCCGGAGCGTATCGCTTGCGTCAAGAAAATTCTTGGCGTTGGGGACCTGGCGGCTGCCGCGTCTGTCTGCACTCAACTGCCGACCAACGAGCAGGACGACTGCCGCGTAACGCTGCGGTCGCAAGCCTACACATTGATAAAATTCCGCTTCTACGACCTGGAAGAACGCGCCGAGGACCTCCTGGAACGCGGCGCGCCTATCGCGCGCGTCGCCCAATTCATCACCGCCCAAGAAGAGGCAAAACAACGCTTCAATCTCGCCACCACCAAAGCGCAACGCCGCGCCATTATCCTCGAGGTGCGCGCCGCGTGGCAAACCTTCATCCGCGACATTACTCCCACGCTGCAATAGGTATGAGAAAAAAAATGCTCATCACGTTCGCGGCCGCGCTCGCGCTCGCGGCCGCCGCCGGGTGTCAGCGCGCCGTTCCTGCCGTCCCGTCAACACCGGTCCCCGTACCGCAGCCGTCCGCCACCCCTGACCCCGCGCTCCTGGACGATGGTCTGGACGCCGCGCTGCAGGAATTGGACGCAGTGGAGTGATTTCTGTCATTTCATCTAGAATCTTTCTTGGTACCTTTCCTAGAAAGGTGCCAGAAACTAAGCTCCAATGATGGCAAAGGTAAACTAACGACCAAAAAATAAACTTCCTGGCAAAGGAAGTTTTTATGATGAGGAATTGTCTAAGGAGAAGAGAGTCTTCAAAAGAAGACTCTCTGTCGCCTAGACTGGGGTGCTACCGATGACGTTTTTCAACGTCTCGATAGCCCCCATCAGGAGGCTCTCCACTTCTCCCCCGAGGTCGGGGAAGAACAGCTTCACCAGGACGAAGGTGAAGACGAGTAGGAAAATGCCGTGCATATTCCCACCGTGCTTAAGAATAAGCAGTGGAGGGGGCGAGTCGGCGACCAACTCCGCCCGCCAGACCAGCAGGTCTTGCCCTCCAGGACCAAAACCGGGCAGCCGCCTGGACTTAGCCCTGGAGGGGACCGAAAATTTTGAAGGTACGGCTGCGCCACGCCGAGTATACGGCCGATGCGATTTCGTGTCAAGGGGAAAAAAAGAGCTCGCGGGGAAGCCACGAGCTCGGACAAAGGAACGAGGAACGCAGCACGGGTCGTGGGCGAACTAGCCCAAGGGTTCCAGGATGACCTGGTCGCCGGGGCGAACGCCGCCCAACGCCCCTGCAGCACCATGCGGAATGCCGGGGCCGCGCCGCAGCCACACCTCCAGGAACCGGTCCTGATGGCCGCTGGAGCCGGGGGCCACGACCCAGCCGCCCTGGGCGATGTCGAAGGTGTTGCGCCGAAACGCGCAGTGCTGGGAGGGATGGCCATCGACCTGGACCGCCACGGTCGTACCAAACTTCCAGTTGGCCACCTGCGACTGCCGCAGCGACAGTTTGATGTTGCCGTAGTCGTCCACGTGCGCAACGTGGATGCCCTTGGGAACGGGCGGAATAACGGCGGTATCGAGCGGATCGAGCCGCTTGCCGAGGCGAGGCAGCTGATGCGTGCGGGCGGAAAGTTCGCCGGTGACCAGCGCGCGCAGCGCCCTCGGCATCCCGTCGCGGGACCGCCACTGGCTTTCGCCGTGATCGTAGACCACCTCATGCAGCTTCGGGAAGAAGCCGCTCACCCAGGACAGGACGTGGCCGGCGTTCATGGCCAGCACGTGCACGCCGTTCTGCAGCCGGCCGTAGACCAGGGGCTCCTGGTTGTTGTCCGGGCAAGGGTTCGGATTGCCCGCGCGGGGAGCGGTGTTGACGAACAGGATGGTCTCCGGGAGCGGACTCTCGACGAGTCCGTGCTGCTGCACCCAGAACGCAGTGTGCAGATCGTTGAGCGGGTCCACCCGCGTCACGATGATGGGGCTGCCGGCCGGAACCGCCCGATGGATCGCATACTGCACTTCTGCGAACGCGCCGGCGTCGCCGTAATCGGCGATCAAATGAACGTAGGCCATGAGAGCACCTCCTAAAGAACGAGGGTTGCGGTTGGTTGTCACAAAGAACCGGTAGTACAACTGACGAAAAAACCCTTCCGTCGGGAAGGGTCATTGCGTCAATCAAAAAACTCTTGGGGACAAGAGCTTTCGCTTGCGATTATCTTCCCCGCATGGGCTGGAGTTAGCACCCTGTCACCCCCGAGCACGGGGGTCGAGTTGCTGGTCGCTATCGGGCCAGTACCCTTTCAGGTCTGATGGATATCAGACCAAGCAAGCGACGCTCTTGATAATCCGTATTCATCTTTCAAGGTTGTAACAAGCCTAGCACGACTCGGCATTCCCGTCAATGCCGCACGGTTTTCACCGGCGCTGGACCACAAAACGCATTGACCGCCATCGAGGTTTTATACCACTTATCCCCCATGGCCGCCCTTTCCCGCCGCCACGAGTCGCCGTACACTGGAAATATGCAGCTCACCACCACCCTCCTGTTCCTGGGGGTCGTGTTCGTCGCCGACTTCATAGGGACCGTCGCGGGATTTGGCACCGCCACGACGCTCACGCCGGCGGCGTCGTTTTTTTTGGACGTCAAAGCGGCGATCCTGGTCGTGGCGATGCTGCATGTCATCGGCAACTGCTTCAAGATCTTCCTGTTCCGGACCATCCAGTGGGAAGTGTTCGTTCCCTTCGGGGCCGCCAGCGTGGTGTTCTCCTACCTCGGGGCCATATTGTGGGCCAATCTGGACACGAAAGCCTTGGAACTCCTGCTCGGGCTGTTCCTGGTCGGGTTTGCCGGGTATTCGCTCACCCGCCGCCTGGTCACGCTCCCACCCAAACTGCGGGTGGCCCTGGCCGGCGGCATGACGTCGGGGCTGTCGGCAGGGATCTTAGGCACCGGCGGGGCGCTGCGTTCGTTGTTCTTGAATGCGTTCGGCCTGCCGAAGGAAACGTACATAGCGACCGCCGCGCTGCTCGCCATCGTCACCGACGTGACGCGCATCCCCATCTACCTGAATAACGGCGTCCACCTCAACGCCCACTTGCTGCAGGTGATGGCCTTGGCGATCCCGTGCGGTTTTTTTGGCACCTGGGTGGGAAAGAAGCTGGTGGCCATCATTCCCGTTGCCACCTTCCGCAAAGTGGTCCTGGCCGCGCTGCTGGCGGTGGGATTGAAACTGGTGTTCTGGTAATGCATAGCCGACCGGCCGCGGCTCCGCTATACTAGAGGGAGGGGTATGCGCACCACGCCTTCCATATTTTTTGGCGCCGACCATAACGGCTTTCGCCTCAAGCAGGGTCTTTGCGCCTGGATGTCCCGCCGGGGGTACCGCGTCGTTGACCTGGGGGCTCACTCCCTGGATCCCCGCGACGACTACCCGCTGTTCGCCGCGATGGTTGCCCGAGCCGTGGCGCGCGGACAGGGCTTGGGCGTCCTCATCTGCGGTTCGGGGCATGGCATGGCGATCGCCGCCAACCGCAACCGGCGGGTACGCGCGGTCCTGTGCGGCACCCCTTTTTCGGCAAAAATGGCGCGCCATGACGATCATGCCAACGTCCTGGTGTTTGCCGCCTGGGAGACCACGCTCCCGCGCGCGCGACGGATCCTTGGGACCTGGCTGGGAACGGCGGAAAGCCGGATCCCGCGGCATCGGCGCCGGGTCGCCATGTTTTCCAAACTTAGCCGTTAAGCCCGGCATTCGCCATGGTGGAGATCATTCCATCGATCCTGGTGCCCACCGCGGCAAAATGCCGCAGCCGCATCGCGCTGCTCACCCGCCACGAGGTCGCTTGGACGCAGCTGGATGTGGCCGACGGAACCTTCGTGCCGGCGGAAACTTTCCACGACCCGGAATTCATTGATAGCTGTAAACCACGGCTCGCGTTCGAGGTCCACCTGATGACCACGATCACCACCGAGGAGGTCGCCCGCTGGCACTACCCGTGGGTAAAAAAGATCATCTTTCATCTGGAAGCGGCCCAGGAACCGCGTCGCATCCTGCAACAGATCGGCCAGTTGGGAAAACTGGCCGGCATCGCGTTGAACCCTGAAACGCCGGTGGAGGCGGCGCAGCCGTTCCTCGGGCTGACCGATACCCTGCTGGTCATGGGGGTCAAGCCCGGCTGGGGCGGCCAACCGCTGCTGCCCCAAACCGTGCCGCGGCTGAAGCTCGCCCGCCAGATCCATCCGCACGGCAACGTCGAAGTCGACGGCGGCGCCAATCTTGAAACCGTTGCCCAGCTCGCGGCCGCCGGCGCCAACCTCCTGGTCGTCGGCAGCGCCCTCCATCCCAAAGGATTCTCCTCCGCCTTTCAACAATTGACCTCCCTTGCCCATGATGCCTACCAAAACCCGCCGTCGCGCTAACCGCAACCACCGCTTCACGCCGAGCCTGAAACTCTGCGTTTCCGGCGCCGCCCAGGGCGAGTGCCTGGAATTGGCCGGCGACCGGGCGATCGCCATCGGTCGCGAGATCGCCCGCAGCGGCGCCATCCTGACGCATGGCGCCACCACCGGCATCCCGCTGCTCGCCGCTAAGGGCTGTAAGCTTGCAGGCGGCACCTGCATCGGGTTCTCCCCGGCGGCCACCCAGGCCGAGCACACCCGCAAGTACCGGCTGCCGCTCCAGTACAGCGACCTCATCATTTTCACCGGCTCGGGCTATGCGGCGAGGAACCTCCTCTTGACCCGCTCCAGCGACGCGGTCATCATCGTCTGCGGCCGCATCGGCACCCTCAACGAATTCACGGTCGCTTTCGAGGATAAAAAGGTCATCGGCGTGCTGGACAACTCCGGCGGCATCACTCAAGAGATCAAAGACATCCTGAAGGCGGCCAAGCGCGGCAAACTCCACATCGTGTTCGAGAGTGACCCCAAGCGCCTGGTGGCCGCCGTCATCCGCGAGATCAAAAAAAGCCGCAACCACTCCCACTACCCGTCCGACGACCAAGAACAATAATCACTTGCCTATGCAAAACCCGCTCGCAGCGCTCGGGAAGCGTTTCATCCGCAGCAAACCGCGGCCGACCGAGTACTTCGTCGCCAAGGTAGTGGCATGGACGGCCGTCGTCCTGGCGGTTACCACCAGCATCGGCCTCATCATCGCCGCTGTCCGGCTGGCCTAAGGCCCCCGCAGCGTAAAAAAATCCGGGACAAACACCCGGATTTTTCATTCGCGCAAATCTAGGAACGCCGGGCGAACACGAAGCGGGAAACGCCCATCATGAAAGTGAAGAGAATGACGCCGGTGAGCACCACCACCGCGCTGGCGGGCAGGTCGAACGCGTGCGCCAGCGGCATGCCGCTCCCGACGATCAGCACGGAAAATATCGCCGACAAGGCAATGGCCCCATGGAACGAACGCGACACCAGTTTTGCCGCCGATGCGGGAATGACCATCAACGCGCCGACCAGCAGAACGCCAAAGACCTTGATACCAAGGACGATCGCCACCACCAGCGCCAGGTAGAAACCCAACTGCAGCCGGTCCACGTGGATACCGGCCACGTACGCGCTGGCGCGGTCAAAGATCATCAGCGCCAGCCGCTGGTAGTATCGGGTCAGGAACAGCACTTCACCGAGCGCCAACACCGCGACGGTCATTATTTCGGACCAACCGATGGCGGCGGCATCGCCGAACAGCGACTTCTCCAATGCTTCCACATCGCCGCCCTCGCGGCTCATCAATAAAATACCAACCGCCAGGCTGGCGGTGAACAGCAGCGTGATGATGGTGTCCACCGGCAGCGTGGTCCGACGCTCCAAATAGTAAATGAGCGCCCCAACGCAAAGGGTGTAGGCCAGCGCGGTGTACAGGGGGTTGGCGTGGAACAGCACCCCCAGCGCGACACCCGCCAAACTGGCGTGGGCGATACCGTCGGCCACGAACGACATTTTCTTCATCACCACGAACACGCCCAGCCACGACAGCACCGCGGCCAGCACAATACTGGTAAGCAGCGGCAAGGCAAGGGATCCGGCCGGCAGCATATCAATGGTGGTGATGTGAGGCGATGTGCTCGCCTTCACCGTACAGCTGGCGCAGCACCTCGGGGGCAATGGCCTGCGCCGGAGGGCCGAAGCACACCAATTCGCGGTTCAGACAGATGATCTTGGTCGCCTGTCGCGCTACCATCGCCAAGTCATGGGATACCATCAGGACGGTCATCTGATGGCTGCGGTGCAGATGAGCGACCAGCTCATAGAACCCGCGCTCGCCGGCCACGTCCACGCCGGCAGTCGGCTCATCCAGTAGCAGCAATTCGGGCTCCCCCATCAGGGCGTTGGCGATCAGCAATCGTTGCAGCTCACCGCCGGAGAGTTCTCCGACGGGCTGGCTTTCGCCGCCGGTCAAGTTGACCTCGGCGAGCACCGCCTGGCGCCAGTCGCGGTGCTTAGGTTTGGCGCCGCGCAGCCGCAGAAATTCACCGACCGTCAAGGGAAAGGTCCGGTCGAACGTGAACCGCTGTGGCACGTAGCCGATCTTGCCCAGGGCTTCCCGTACGGGTTCCCCGAACACGCGGATCACGCCCTCATACGGCTGCAACCCCAAAATGGCCTGCAGTAAGGTGGTCTTCCCCGAACCGTTGGGACCGATGACCGCGACGATCTCCCCCCGCGCCAGCGAGAACGTGATATCATCCAGCACGGTCTCGCGGCCGTAGCGGACGGTCAGATGGTGGACGTCAATGGCGGCCGGGATCTTTACGGACATAGGCATTATGCCGACAGCGCGCAGCTGGCGCACACGCCCGTCAGCACGACTTGGTGCTGGACGGCGGAAAACCCGCGCGGCGAGGGCAGGCGCAGCGCACACGGCAGGCAGGCTTTACGATGGCAACCGCGGCAGACGATATGGTGATGATGACGGTCGGCAAACGCGTAGGCGGCGGTCTTGCCGTCCGATTCGCGGTTCACCACCCCCAGCCGCTCCAGCAGCTCCAGCGTCCGGTACACCGACGCCAGGTCAGTTCGCATTCCCCGCAGGCCCCGGTGAACCGAGGCGGCGGTCTGCGGTTCGTTGTGCGCCTGCAGGTAGGCAATGATCGCCCGCCGCGCTTTGGTGAGGCGGCAGCCGGCCTGGCGGACCCGCGCGAGATATTCGGTCATGCCTCCACCATACGACTATTGCGAACCATTTGCAATTATAGTTATCCACTTGACGTTCGGTTTTCGTTCGGGTAGACTCTAAAAGACAATAACCCTATCTCCTCTCCCCATGTCCCAACCCCTCACCAAACGGCAATCCGCCATCCTCAACTATGTGCTGGACACGATGCGCGACGACGGCTATGCGCCCAGCTACGAAGCAATCGCCCGGCACTTCAAACTGCGCTCAAAGGCGACCGTGGCCGAGCACCTGGCCACCCTGGAAACCAAGGGCTACCTTAAGCTGCCGGGCGGCCGCGGCGGAGCGCTGCAGCTGATAGACGCCGCACTCAACATTGCGAAAGCCGTGCTGGTACCGCTCGCCGGCCTCATCACCGCCGGGAAGCCCATCGACACCGACGCGGCGGCCGACAGCAGCGAAGCGATTGCGGTGCCCGCCGACCTGGTCGCCGACCCCGCCAACACCTACGTGCTGAAGGTCCGCGGGCAATCCATGGTGGACGAAGGGATACTCGACGGCGACCTGGTCATCGTACAGCGCAACCCCAGCCCCAAGAACGGCGACGTGGTGGTGGCGCTGCTGGACAACGCCTACGCCACATTAAAAAAATTCTACCGCGAAACCAACCGTATCCGGCTGCAGCCGGCCAATGCAACAATGCAGCCCATCTACGCCAAAGATCCTCTTATCCAAGGCGTGGTGCGGGGCATCATTAGAAAATTCCAAACCACCTAACAGTTAATATTTATCTATGGTGAAAGCCATCAACAAACTGCTCTGGCGCTACTGCTTTGACTACATGCAGCACAAGCGCTTGCGGCGGATCTTTGCTCGCAACCGCACGCTCCCCTGCTGGTGCGTCTAAGAAAATAATTTCGCTTTCCGTCATTCCCGCGCCGCAGCGGGAATCTAGTAACCCAAGATGAATCCCGACTGCGGTGCCGAGATGACCATACGCAACGCACTATGCAAGAAGTAATTGATGAGCCCATCGAGGTTTGGGCCAGTTTCTCTCCTCTCCCCACCTGCGCCAGCCAACCAGTTACCAAACCGCGTGTCGCCGGCAACCGCGTTATGCCGCTTCTGTTCCGCTGGCGCGGAAAAAAATACCAGGTGAAGAAACTCAACCTGGTGCACCGCGAACGCGATGGCGAGGATATTGTCTACTACTTCAACGTCTCCGACGCCGCCAACTATTTCAAGCTCGCCTTCTCCACCCGCCGGATGTCCTGGCGGTTGAGCGAATGGTACGCCCCGTAGGACAATGGACAAAAGTATCTCAAAATCTTACGGCAACCTGCTGTCAATCTAAATTGAAAGAGAAAATTATACTAGACCGTTGTCCTACGGGGTACCCGGAGGGATAAATCCAAAAGCGCCCGGCATCCGCCAGGCGCTTCGGCACGACAAACTTTCCGTCTGAAAACCTACCGGCCTGCGGATGCCAGCAGCGTGGAGATGCCGACCAGCCCCAGGAACCCGGCCACCGCAAAAGCGACAAAGATGAACCAGGTTAGGGTGCTGTAGGCGCGCCAGCGAGCCATAAATTAAAAAGTGGATAAGTTAATATCCATAGTATAGCACCTTTTACCGCCCTGCGGCAGTAATGCACTCGGTACCTTTCTAAGAAAGGTACCGCCAAAGTCGCGCCCCGTGTCCAAATTGACCCGAAGGGTCATGCCGAGCCCAGTCGAGGCATCCTACAACTGCATTGGAACATGCGCACTGGTGAGATCCCTCGACTTCCCCTCGACCGGCTCGGGGTCGCTCGGGATGACCCCGGGGGTCAATTTCCCGTGGCGGGAACGCTCCTCGTCCTTGCCCCGCCAGCGGCGGGGACGGCGCACTGCTACCTAAATTTCTCCAATGGGCGCATCGCGGCGGCCCGGGCCGATCCGAGCATGGGAGTCCCGCCGTTGGCGGGACGGAGTTTGCTCGGCAGTTTTGGGCCACCTTTTGCTGCCAAAAGGTGGCGAAAAGATTTCTAAAAATGTGCCAAAAGCAATATGCAAAAAGTGATATTGCATATCGACATGAACTCGTATTTCGCGTCGGTGGAGCAGCAGGCCAACCCTTTCCTGCGTGGCAAACCGTTGGGCGTATGCGCGTACCTGCCGAAAACCAAGAACGGCAACGGCTGCATCATCGCTTCCTCCATAGAAGCCAAGAAGGTCGGGGTAAAGACCGGCATGCGGATCGCTGACGCCACAAAGATCTACCCGGGCATCATCCTGGTCCAAAATGAACCCTCTAAATACCGCAGCACGACGGAAAAGATATTTTCCATCCTCGCGCAGTACACCGACCGCGTCGAACCCTACAGCATCGACGAGGCCTTCTTGGATCTGACGGGGTGGGTGGATAATCATCGCTGCGAATACTGTTCTGCTTTAGTCATTGCGAGGGAGCAGGGCGACCGAAGCAATCCCAAACATCCAGATTACTTCGCAAGGCTTGCAATGACAAAAGCCCACCATATCGCCCAAGAGATCCAACGCCGCATCAAAACCGAGGTCGGCGACTGGCTGCAATGCTCCACCGGTGTCAGCTCCACGCGATGGCTGGCGAAATTCGGTTCCGACGTGGCGCCCAAAGGCGGCGTCCTGGTGATCACCTCCGATACTGCGGCAACAATATTTTCCCGCGTCCGCATCACTGCTGCCTGGGGTATTAAACACAAGACCGCCTGGCGGCTGTGGCGGCTGGGCATTGCCACGCTCAACGACCTGCGCCGCTACCCGGTCGCCAACCTCATCGCCTGCCTGGGCAAGCCCGGCTACTACCTGTGGGCGAACGTCAACGGCGTGGAGCTTTCCGGTGTGGCAACAACGCCGGCCGCGCCCAAATCCATCGGCCACTCCTACTGCCTGCCGAAACGCACCGCCGACCCCGCCTACCTGCGGCCAATACTTGCGAAACTGTGCGAACGCACCGGCCGGCGGTTGCGCAGCCAAGGCCTGGAAGCGCGGGGGATATTCGCCTACTGCGGCTTGCAGCACGGCCATGGCCGGGGCGGCGGCAAGCGGGTAGCAGAATCGCTCTTCACGACGCCGGATATCCTGCGCGCCGCCGACGCGCTACTGTTCTCCCGCCCCCTGCCCGACGCCGCCACCCAGCTTGCCGTCAGCGTCAGCGACCTACACCCGGTGTCCGGACAGCAGTCGCTGTTCGCGGACATCCTTAAGCCAAAACTCCTGGCAGCCGCTGCCGACCGGCTCAACGATAAGTACGGCGAGTCCACCATTGCGTCCGGCGCGATGTGGGGTACTGCGGATAATGCGCACGACCGGGTCGGCTACCGCAAGACCATCAACATCCCCGCGTCGCCGCCGGCCACCGTCTACATTCCGGAATGAAAAACCCGCCGAAATGGCGGGCTTTGTACTGCCGACGGGCTAGCGTCGCCGGTAGGGCGCAGTCAGGGTCGCCTGCGCCACCGTGGAACGCCGCACCTCGTCCAAAAAATTCTCTGCCGTGAGCCCGTGCAATTCTGGGACACTCAACGCGTAGAGGATGAATTGGTAACGGTGCGTGCCGGACGGCGGGCACGGCCCGCCATACGCGGTTTTTCCGAAATCATTGGGAACCTCCATCGCGGCATCGGGCAGTGGCCCGCCGCGCGGGAGTTGACGGCACGTGTGGGGGAGATTGGCCACCAGCCAGTGGGTGAACCCGCCGCCAGGCGCATCAGGGTCAAAGCAGCGCAGCGCAAAACTCAACGTTTCCTCGGGAATATTGCGCCAGCTCAAGTGCGGCGACACGTCCTGCCCGTCACAGGTGAACATTGGTGGCATGAGCTCACCGTCGCGCAAGTCGTCGCTTACCAACTGCATATTTTAGACAAAAAGAAGGAGAGTAAGTTGGAAAATGGGTGTGACAGAGTCACGGGGGTGAAGCGAAACGCTTCGGAGAAAAAGGTTGGAGGGTTGGGGGAATGACTCTTGTTGCCGAATTTTTTCGGCACCATGAGCCATTCCCTGTGGCCCATCTACCTCTACTCGCCCTGTGAATGTCCACTCAAAACTTACTCTCTAAAAAGAGTATAGCATGGGGAAAGTACAAGGTCAATGCACTTATCCACACCCATTGATGATACCGTCATACACATCTCTCTACTTCGACGGCCCACCGCTCCCCTCGCCCCAGCGGTAGACCGTGAACGCCGCCTTCCCGAGCCGCGGGCTAGCGACGGTTCCCTTAGCAACTCCCCGGGTGTCGAGCTGTTGCGCCAATTGTTCTCCACCCCCGGTCCGCTCGGCCACGTCCTGCAGCAAAATGTCGCCGCTGGCTTTCACAAATAAAAATTCCCGAATGCCCGCCTGTTGCCAGAACGACTCGCCCTGCGCCAGGAATTGTTCGGCGGTGACCACCAACCAGCCGTCGTACACGAGACGGCGGTGCAGGGTCCAGAGCGCCCCGAGGTCGTAGAGATTGGCGTCGTACACGATGAGCGTCGGCGTGGGCGCGAGCGGGCGGCGGCCGATCTGCGCCTGGAGGCGCTGCAAAAAATCGTAACGGACATTCGGCAGGACCAGCGGCCGCCGGCCCGACAGCGCGCCGGCGAGATACTGGTCCAGTTGCTGGTAGCCCCAGCGCTCCGCATCGGACCGCAGCAGCCGTGAATACGCCAGGCCCGAGGCCCCCGACGGCCGGTCGGCAATCACCGTCCGCACGGTAAACATCGCTTCATACGCCACCACCCCGATGAACACCGCCGCCAGGACTCCCCGCAACACGGCGTACGGCGTGCGCAGCGCCGTTGCCACCACCGCCGCGCACATCAGCAACCACACGACCAGAACCGACAAAAACCGCGTGGAGGGTCCGATGAACAGCAGCATCCCCGCCCAGCTCAACGTCAGCAGCCCAAGCAGCGTATAGCTGGATTCCGGGTCAATGCTCGTGAACCACAGCGCGGCAAACAATACCACGCCCAACAGGACAAGCGCGAGCAGGGGCGGCGACAGCATCTGGCCCAAATTCCCCCAGTAGTTGATGAAGCGCTGGGGCCAAGCGCCGATCTGCTCCTTGCCCGGCAACGACTGCCACTCGGGCACCGCCTGCCCCAACAAGTAGGACAGCTGCAGGTCAAAATGCCCGGTGGTACGGTACAGCATCAAATTGTAGACGATGAGCGGCGATGCCAAGAGCAGGAACACCCCGACTCCGACCCAGAACGTGCGTAACCGCAAATAATCGCGCCGATAGATGAGGAAATGGACCAGAAGCGCGCCGACGACCGCCGCCATGGTGTATTTGGTCAGCAACCCCAGGCCGAGCGCCAACCCGACGGCCGGCAAAAAACGATGGTCATCCAGCGCCCGGCGGTACCAGTACACGGCGAGCAGGGCAAATACGATGAGCAGGGATTCCTGCAGCCCGAGCCGCGAGATCCATACGGTCGCCGTGCTGAGTGCAACCAGTAGTGCGGCCAGCAACGCCGCGGCCTCATGGAACAGCCGCCGCGTCAGAAGGTAAACAAGGTAAACGGACGCCACGCCCGCGAGCGCGAATGGCAGCCGCAACGCAAATCCGTTGACGCCGAACATCTTGAATGACGCCCATTGTACCAGGAACGTCAGCGGCGGGTGGTCGTGGAACGACAGGTAGGCCCAGGCGGGGACCGGACCCGAGAACTGCTCCCAGGTCGTCGGCTGGTCGGGTGACGCCAGGTAGTCAATATACCCGACGGAACGGAAAGCGATCAGCGCTTCGTCGGAAATGACATCGCCAGCCGGCAGTTGCCAGAACCGCAGTACCGCCGCCAGCAGGATGATGGCAGCCAAGGCCGGCCGCCGGAAATTGGAGAGGGTCATAGGGTCAGTATACCGTTTTGCGGGACATAAAAAAGAAGGCACCGGGGGTTCCGATGCCTTCGTTGGGGTTGCGGTCGCTTGCGCTCCGGGTGGAGCGTGGCGAACCGGAATGTGCGTTACGACGTGGGGGCACCGCTGGGCGGTGCCGGCGGCGGGGCCGTTGCCCTAGCCTTCGCCTTGAGCTGTCGCTCGAGCTGCTTGAGCTTGGCTTCCGCCGCGTCGGCTTTCGCCTCGGCCTCGGCTTTGGCCTTCTCGACCTCTGCCTTGTCGAGCGCTATGCGCAACGCTCGAAGCTGAGTCGCGTCGAGAGCGTCGGGATCGAATCCGTTGGCTCTGGCAATACGCTTCTGCTCTTTACTGAGCAACGTTGCCCAAGTGGCGCTCGGTGGGCCACCGGTGGCGCTCGCACTCGGGTCGGCGACCGTTCCGCCGAGGAACGAGCCAACGGTGGAAGGTCCACCTTCGCCCGGACGGTACGCCAGCACGCCGTTAGCCAGCAACACGGTCGTTTTAGGATCGCGGCGCAGCTCGGTGAACTCGTTGTTAAGCGTTGATGTCATCGAGCTTGACGCAACGATGCCTGCGCGCTTTACCGCACTCTCGTACTCGGCACGAGCGGCAGTCAACTGCGTTTCCAGATCACCAACCTGGCGCTGGGCGTCGTCGATGGCCGTGCGGTCAGTCCCGCGTTCGGCTGTCCGTAGCGACGTTTGAGCGGCTGCGAGCTGTGTTTCCAGCTCCGTTACCTTCCGCTCCGCGTCGGAGACCAGCGCACCCAGCGCGCGCTGTTCGGCCTTGATACGAGCGGACCGTTCCTCGCCATGGGCCCGCTTCTCGGACTCGAGTTCCGTCCGCAGACGATCTCGTTCGGTCACGACCGTCGAATCGACGCCGGAGCCAGAATGCAAGGATCCAAGGATGTACGCCCCCACCACGACAGCGATCACCGCCACCGCGAAGAAGAGGAACACCGCTCTCCTCCCTCGCGTCCAAAACGGCTGGGGAGCAGCGGAAACCGGCGGCGTGGCCGGTTCGATCTCGGGGGAGTCACGATCTGCCTCATTGGGAATGTACTCTTCAACCATGTGTGTTTCTCCTGTGGAGAGGTTGTGCGCGGTGGGAGGCTCCACTCCTCCCACCGCTCTTGGAACGACTACTGTTTGACGACGGTGACCGGTACGGGGTTACCGGTCTTCACCCGCACCAGCAACGGCTGGTTGCGGAGGTTCTGCCCTAGATCGAACAGGATAATGGCCCCCCATTGGCCATCGACGAACTCGGGTTGAACATCATCCCACACTCGCCCTCCCCAGCTGAACTGTATGCGCCTGGCATCATCATACCCTCCGATCTTCATGATCACGCGATCATGCTGTTGGGGGATGATTTTGGTCGGCACTGGTTGGGCAGTCGCCAGAACCGAATCGATGGTCGCCTGCAGCAATAGCGTGGGGGTGATAACCACGACGGGCTCGGCCGCGGGAACAGCCGGCCGCTTGCGCCGAGGCGCAGGATTGGGAGCCATCGGCGGAGTCGCCTTGACGGTGATCCGCCCCAACGCCTCTTTGCGAACGACCGGATCGATGAACTCGGCCACCTGGTCCAGCCGAAAGTACCCGGTGGTGGTTAGCTTGTCGTCGTCTTTGACCGCCCAGACGTAGAACACTTGCGGAATGTCCGGGTGTTTCTTGAGGTCTTCCATATTGACCATGTAGACCTCGTTGGCTTTGGTCAATCGCGGCGGGTGCAACCCCGTCGTATCCGGCCACAGAGGGATGCCATCCCTGGGGACGACGATCTTCGGCAGCGACAGCGATGTGGCGCGACCGAACAAGTTGTCCAAATCGGAAGAGTTCGCGTCACGCTGCAGCAGTTTACCCAACTTGCCGCGCTGCGAAGCCATCCACAACTGGAAATCGTCGTGACTGGCGACGAATGTGCTGAACATGAGGTAACCGCTGCAGGCGATGGTGGTCAAGGTCAGCAAAGCCGTACGGCCTTTGCGAGCGGACCTGAGGAACCACCAAGCCAACAGTCCGGCCAGCACCATAGAGATGAGCTGCTTGAAGAAGACTCCCCCCATGAATGCCGGGTCGAGGAACGCGGTCAACGGGTTGCGTTCGCGCAACTTCAGGTAAGCTTGCCCAATCGAGATGCCGAACAGCGACCCAATCATCGCTTGGATGACGACGAACGCCGCCACCCAGACCAGCCCCAGGCCGATGAGACTCACCGGCCCGGCTGCCAACGACTGGATTTTGGACCCGTAGACGACCAGCACCGCGAACGCGATGCCGATGCCCGTGTACAGCGGCAAGTGCTCGTTGATGGCACTCGTCACCCAGATCGCGACCACGGCCAGCACTGCCAGCCCCATGAACTTCAGGAACGTCTTGATCTCCACGATGTACTCCTTTCATTTTTGTGTATGGAAGAACTTTCCAACCAGCCAGTCGGGCGCGAAATTCGCCACGATATGTTTGAACCAATAGCCCCAACCCAGACCATGGGAAGGGGCCATAGGTGCGACGGCGCCATGACGACGCGCCATCTCCGCTCCCGGCGTTTCGCTCTCAGCCGGGGTAGCTTCCGCCTCGCCCTTGCGAAGCCTCAGCACTTCCAGCGCGCCGCGGAGGTGATCAACCAGATCATCCCAGTAGACCAGTACGCCGGAGATCGGCGTCAGTACGATTCCCAACAGCGCTGCCATCAGCCACCACCAGCGGAACGGGTACGGCCCATGGTCGGGGGCCGAAACCATTGACGCCGGGGTGGCAAATGTCCGTGCAGGCGTTGGAGATTGCCCCATCGCCTCCACGAACAGGGTATCTACGAAGTTACCGGATGTTCGTATGGTGGTAACGACCTGGTTCCCGAGCTGCTGGTGCGTTGGCTGCGCCGCGGTGCGACTTCCGGTGAACTGCAGCGCCGTCAACAGGATGCTGACAAGTGTCACCCACACCAAACACCAGAACGGCTGGTTGTGAGGACCCCAGAACCGCCAGGGAACGCCCACGCGGATCCAAGTACCGATCTTGTTCGCCAGCCACGCGCTGAACACCGGATGCAGGCGGGCGAACATGGTCACGGCCGCGAGCGCCAGCCAGATGGCCGGCCAGATCCAAAGGTACGGCCACGGAACGTAGCTGTAGTCTTTGGGTTGGATGCTGCTGACCGCGTGGTACGCCCACGCAGCCAAGGTGAGCGGCAATAACGCCGGCCAGACCGCTGCCATGTACCGACAGACGAGGTTTGGCCGCCACAGGTTAGCTGCCCCTGCTCCACACACCACTGCCACCATCGTCAGGAGTAGTATCCACTGCATGTTGTCCTCCTATGTTTTCCAGTGGCCTCGGACCGCCGCCTTGAGGTTGTCCCAAAACCCGCGTTCGGGTTTGGCTGACACCCTCGTTTTGAGGCGGATGTGCGAATCCTTCTGCAAAGGCCGCCGGTACGGCTGGCCAGGCAGAAAGACTGGCATCGTGTGCACGTCCGGATTTTCTTTCCGAATGCCATCCGGCCCTGACATCGTGACACTCCGCACGGAGAGTTGGACCGTGCGGTCGTGCCGTGCGTAGGGCAAGACGATGTTGGTGCCGAACTTGCCGACCTCGGTGGGCTCAATCTTTCCCTGTGTGAGCTCGTCGAGCGGGTCGAACACATCAACCTCTGCCTTTTCCGGCGCGTAGAACGCTTCCTTGGGTCTGGCGTGGTAGACGTTGATATTGACGACCCAACCATCCTGCCCCGCCACGGGGTTGAGGGGTACGAGCTTGAAGGCGTCAACCGCGGCTCCTGCTTTGGGCGCCTCATCGATCCTGTGTTCCGGCTTCCTCTCCTCGCCACTCTTCTTAGGTGGCGGCTTCTTCTTGGGAGTTCCACCAGCACTGCCGCCATGTTCCTCTTTCTTCGGTTCTGCCATTGCTTTCCTCCGCTTTCACGTTGATACGCAGTTGAATTGACAGTTCAGGGAAACCGCATGGTTTCTCTTATTTCTGAATATTGTCAATGTCCAGCAATCCTACTCAAAAAATTGAGTAAAATTGCAACATTTTATGATAACATATTTGAATATTTTTGTCAATAGATGCATATAAAAAACGGGCTTACCGCCCGACAACCCGACTGACTCAATTCTTACGTATCTTCTCGCTATGGAGGTGATGCCTGTTGGCCTCCCTGCGGGGGGGTTGCCTGCTGGCCAGGTTTCAGCGCGTCCAGTGCGTACCGTACCAAGGCATAGCTGGAGAAGATGACCGCCAAGCCCAGGGCTGCCCACAGGATCGCCATTTTTCCCTTGGTGACCTTTTCGGCGTTACCGGCGGACGTCATCCACTGGAACCCACCCCACATGAAAATGACCAGCGCGATAGAACCGACCAGCCCCAGCACCGCGCTGATGACCCGCCCGATGAGGACGCGCGGGTCGCTGATCTGGATGGGATTGGGCAGGGTCACCGGCTGCGTCGCTTGCGCCAGGGCGATCAGCGGCAAGGCGACTGCCAGCACGGCGACGACCGCCACTCCGCCCGTGACCAGAGATCTTTGGTACCGCATACGTTGTCCAGTATACCACGCTGCCGGCTGGCGGAAAACGTCACGCCCCGACGGCGGGTTGCCGCTGGCGGCCGGCCAGCCCCACCAGCCCGCCGATGATGAGCAACGCGCTGACCACCACCGGCCAACGGATGCCGAGCAGTTCCGGCGTGAGGTCCAGCCGCAGCTGCTCCATCAGCAAACGGATTACGCCGTAGCCAACCGCATATGCCGCCACCATTACCCCCACCTGCCGCCGATGCCGGAAAAGACGCCACAACAAAAGGAACAGCGCGAGGTTCAAGAGCGACTCGTAAAGAAAAACGGGATGGAACAGCGTGGCCTGCGGAAACCCGGCCAGCCGATGCGCGGGGTCAATGAAAATCCCCCACGGCAGCGACGTGGGCGGCCCGAACAGCTCCTGATTGAAGTAGTTGCCCCAGCGGCCGATCGCCTGTCCGGCGGGAAGGGCGGCCGCAATGATATCCGCCCAGGCCCAGAACGAATACCGCTTGCGCCGGCAGTAGACCAGCAGCGCCAGCGCCCCGGCAACAAGCGCACCATGAATCGCTAACCCGCCATGCCAGACTTTGACGATCTCCCACGGGTCGGCGGCATAGTCCGGCCAGAAGAGCAGCACCGCATAAAGCCGCGCGCCCAACAGCGCCGCCAGCGCCACGACGAACGCCAGGTCGTAGACGGCCTGGGGCTGCGCGAGCCCGGTGCGCTGGGCCAACTGCCGGGCGATCAATACCCCGGCGGCAATGGCCAGCACCATGGTCACCCCGTACCAGTAGATGGTGACCGGACCGAGCTGGAACGCGACGGCGGGAGGAGTGAACGTTTGCCAAAACATGACAAGCTGGTAGGAATTAGCGAGATGAAACTCGAATTTTGAATTTCAAATTTTGAATCAAATTCGAATGTCCGAATTCATCGCGCCGACCTGACTGATGCGGTAATTCTGCCAAAAATCAACGTGAGCTCTTGAGCTTCCTTTCACAAAGCCCGCGCTGCAAGCTGCACCTCGGGGATAGCGGTTGCAATCATACGCAGCCAATGCTTCGTTTCCTGCGCTTCTTTCTTGCAGGTGAAGATCTTATTCGTGAAGTCCTTGCGCGAACTTGCCCCATTCGCTTCCATATAGTTGGCACCGATGCTCGTCGCAGAACGAACTAACTGGCTGATGATCGGCCTAGTCACAGTATCGTGGCGAACGGTTTGGCAAAATTGTACGACAAGCTCGCCGAACTTCGCAGTTCGCTCTTCAAGATCGTATGCTCTCTTGGTTCGGGCAGCATCCGTTCCTCGACCGACGTTTCGAATTTCATTCATTCCGACTTGATTCGAAATTCAAAATTCGAAATTCTTACTTCCTCCGCAACCCTTGTTCCTTCTTGAGGATGGCGATAGTGGTTTTTACGACGGTATCGGGATTGAGCGAAATGGAGTCTATCCCCTGCTCCACCAGGAACTGCGCGAAGTCCGGGAAATCAGACGGTGCCTGGCCGCAGATGCCGATCTTGCGATGGTGTTTCTTCGCGGCCCGGATGACCTGGGCAATCAAGGTCTTAACGGCGGCGTTGCGCTCATCGTAGATGTGCGCCACCAACTCTGAATCGCGGTCCACGCCGAGCGTCAGCTGGGTTAGGTCGTTGGACCCGATGGAAAACCCGTCAAAGATCTTCGCGAATTCTTCGGCCAGCACGACGTTGGACGGGATCTCGCACATAACATAGACCTCCAGTCCCTTGACCCCGCGGCGCAGACCATTCTGCCGCATGACCTCGAGCACCTGCTTGCCTTCTTTGATGGTACGGCAGAATGGCACCATCACCTTGAGGTTGGTCAGCCCCATGGCCTCGCGCACCTTGTGGATGGCGCGGCACTCCAGTGCGAAGGCGGCTTTGAACTTCGGGTCGTAGTAGCGCGACGAGCCCCGCCACCCGATCATCGGGTTGGACTCCATGGGCTCGAACGCCGTGCCGCCGACGAGGTTGGCGTACTCATTGGTCTTGAAATCCGAGAAGCGCACGATGACATCCTTGGGGTAGAATGCGGCCGCGATCTTGCCGATGCCCTCCGCCAGCTTATCCACGTAGTACTGCACCTTGTTGGGATAGCCGACGGTCAGCTGGTCGATCTGCCGCTTGATTTTGCCGTCCTTGAGCTTGGCGTAGCCGAGCAAGGCGTTGGGGTGGATCTTGATCTGGTCGTTGATGATGAACTCCTCGCGCGCCAGCCCGACGCCGTCGTTGGGAATGAACGAGGAGGAAAACGCTATGTCGGGACTGCCAACGTTCAACATCACCTTGGTCTTCGGCCGCTTGAGGTGGCGCAGGTTGTGCTTGCGGACCAAAAACTTGAGCGCGCCTTCGTAGACCTTGCCGACGTTACCCTCCGCGCACGAAACGGTCACCGGCCGGCCGGTGGCGATATGCTCGGTGGCGTCATTGGTCCCCACGATGCAGGGAATCCCCAATTCGCGTGAGACGATGGCCGCATGGCAGGTGCGTCCGCCGCGGTTGGTGACAATGCCGGCTGCGATCTTCATGATCGGTTCCCAATCAGGATCGGTCATCTCCGTCACAAGCACTTCGCCGGCCTTGAACTGGTGGATGCCGGATACGTCGTGGATGACGCGCGCTTTCCCTACGCCGATCTTGCTCCCCACGGGGGCACCGCTGCACAGCACTTTGCCACGGCCCGACAACACATACTCCTCAAGAATGGAGGTGTCGCGGCGCGATTGCACCGTCTCGGGCCGGGCCTGCACGATGAACAGCTTGCCGGTGATGCCGTCCTTGGCCCACTCCATATCCATCGGCCTGTGGTAGTGGTCTTCCACGACGCACGCCCAACGCGCGAGGGCAAACACCTCCCGGTCGGTCAGACAAAACCGCTGCCGCTCGGCCCGGCGGGTGGGCACGTTGACGGTCGGTTTTTCGCCGCGGCTGTAGATCATTTTGACCCGCTTGCCGCCCAACACGCGGCCGATGATGGGCCGGAATCCCTGCTTGAGGGTCGGCTTATGCACGTACCATTCGTCGGGGGTGACGGCACCCTGCACAATGTTTTCGCCCAGTCCCCAGCTGCCGTTGATGAGCACGGCGTCGCGGAAACCCGACTCGGTGTCAATGGAAAACATCACGCCCGAACAGGCCCGGTCGGACCGAACCATTTTCTGCACCCCGATGGACAGCCCGACGCGGAAGTGGTCGAAGTGTTTGTCGGTGCGGTAGGAAATGGCGCGGTCGGTGAACAGCGATGCAAAACACCGCCGGCAAGCATCCAAGAGCATCGGTACGCCGCGGATATTGAGGTAGGTATCCTGCTGACCGGCGAACGATGCATCCGGTAGGTCCTCGGCGGTTGCCGATGAACGCACGGCCACGTCCACGTTCTTTCCGTACTGGCGCTCGAGCTGGCGGTAGCTCTTTTCGATCAACACCTCCAGGTCGGGTGGGATTTTAGCCCCCAAAATGGCCTGGCGCACGGCGCGGCCGCGGGCCTGCAAGTTGCGCAAATCCTTGGTGTTCAAGTCGGACAAAATGCGACGGATATCGTCGCGGATGCCGGCCTTTTTTAGAAGGTAAAAATACGCCTCGGCGGTGATGGCAAAACCGTTGGGCACGGCGACGCCCTTGGGCACGAGCTTGCGGTACATCTCGCCGAGCGACGCATTCTTGCCGCCTACCAGCGGTACGTCCTTGATACCCAACTGGTTGAACCACTGCACGAACGACATTTTCGCCATACTCAAAAAATTATTACCCCCGTCCCGACGGGCTACGGCCTTTAGTATACCATAAAAAAGATGGACCGCGTTCGGCAGTCCATCGAAAACTAAAAAAAGGACACGGCGCGACCGCAAACTATCGCGCCTCAGCTTTTTCGGCGGCCTGCCGCGCCCGGTAGTGGTAGAGCACCATGCCGCGGGTGGCGAGATGATCGCCATCCTGATGGGTCAAACCCTCAAAGCAAATGAACAAGGGTGTCCCGCCCAGCGACTTCGCCTGGCAACGGCAGATGGGCGAACGACCATCCCCTTCCCTCGGGGTGAAGGCAGCCGTTGCGAGCACGGCGGTACCGCCTTCATTGGCGGAGATGAGAATGACCGGCGTTTGCCAGTTCTGTACGCCCTCCAGGCAGCCGGCGAGCAGGTCGCGCGCGTCGGAGAATTTCCAACGGTCGGTTTGCGCGCACATGGTCGCGCAGGCCAGCAGTTGGCCGTTGCGCGCGACTACGCGGACCGTGCTACAGACGCTCGTATCGGTGATGGCCGCCACGGCGGCGGCCAGGCGCGTACCCACCTCGCGGCTACCCAGATGGATGTGGTCAACGATGACGTCGCTGACCATGCCGTGCGGCACGACGGCCGGCGCGGCGGTGAAGGACGGTGTCCCGGGAGCGGCACAACCGGAACAAACAGCCAGCAGGACGCCGGCCCGCCACAGGACAGGGATCATGAAACCTCCTTGGCGCCAAACGCCATGCAGTAACATCAGAGAGACAAAAAGGCGGCGGGCTCGGGTGAACCCGCCGTCATGGCAGTTGCCCCACGAGTGGGGCGCCAATAGGGCCAGCAGCCGCTGACCAGAGAGAACCGATGATGGATCAGTTCAGGCTGGCGACGAACGTCTGGAAGCCCTCGAGGGCGATGCGCAGGTTCTGCGCGGTGCATGCGTTGCTCACGCTGATGGTGCCGATGGGCACGGCGTTGGCGGCAGGCACAGGGTCGCCGCGGGCATCGGTGTGGATGCGGCCGTTCTCATCGGCCGAATACGCGCTGTACAGCGTCAGCTGCTTGAGGTCGCCGGCTTGTGGCGACATGCCGATGGTGCGCAAATGGGCGCGGGTAGCCAGCACGTTGCCGGCGAGGTCACGGACTTCGATCTCCGCTGCTTCGTGCTCCTGCACCTTCACCTTCTTATCTAAGGCGTTCGCCAACTCCTCGGCGGTCATTGCCGACATCTCGGGCAGCCCGATCACCTGCGATGCACAGGCGGGGTCGGCCGACGATGGCGGCAAGGTTTCCGGGAAGTCCGGCGCGAAGATGGGGTGCGGCGGGAGCGCCGCGGTGGCGGGAAACGCCGTCATGATAACCGGCGTTGCGACCACCGGGAGAACCTCGGGCAGGACCACCTCGGGTGCGCGCAGCGCAGACAAGGGGTCGTCCAGAGGGGACGGCAGCGGGATGTGCGTGACCGACAGGTCGGCCACCACAGGAGGCGATGGTGCGGGCGGGGCGCTGGACCGTTCAGTGAACGACCCAGTCACGGCGCACGCTGCCACCAGGACGAGGAGCGACAGAAATGCCAGGGTTCGCGTCATGGCGAACCTCCTTGTTGGGAAAAAGGCCCAAAAACCATGCTCCGCGAACGGAGCGGCCATTCGACGCAATGGGCGGATACCTCCTTCCTCGTGCCCAGGTGATTTTTCAAAGAACGGAGAGGCAACCGTGCCCCTCCTCACTGCGGTCAGTCTACCCCGGAGCGGCCAAAAATCAAGCGCCGCCTATGTATTGGAATGCCGCCATGCGCCGGCGGTCGGCTCAACCATGCAAAAATCCCCCGGTCGCTGACCGGGGGATTTCCTGACGATTTTCGGGCGCGGCCTACATCATGTCCATGCCGCCGCCCATCCCGGGCATGCCGCCCCTCTCGTCCTTCTTTTCCGGCTTGTCCGTGATGATGGCCTCGGTCGTCACCAGCAAACTGGCGATGGAAACGGCGTTCTCCAGCGCGGTGCGCGTCACCTTGAGCGGGTCGATGATGCCCGCCTGGAACATATCGCATTTCTTCATCGCGGCGAAGTCGTAGCCGGTCGTCGCCTGCTTGATGTCCTTGATGTCGTTGACGATGAGGGAAATGTCCTTGATGCCGGCGTTGAGCGCGATCTGCCGCAGCGGCGCAACGAGCGCCGCCTGCACGATCTTGACCCCGACCTTCTCATCGTCGGTCAGCGGCGTCTTGCCCTTGGCCAGCAGCTCGTTGAAGGCGTTGGCCACCTTCACCAACGCGGCGCCGCCGCCCGGCACGACGCCCTCCTCCACGGCCGCGCGGGTCGCGTTGAGTGCGTCTTCGATCTTGAACTTCTTCTCCTTCATCTCGGTCTCGGTCGCGGCGCCCACCTTGATGACGCCCACGCCGCCCGACAGTTTCGCGAGCCGCTCGGTCAGCTTCTCCTTGTCGAATTCCGAGTCCGTGCCGTCGATCTCCTTGCGGATCTGCACCACGCGGGCCGAGATCTTTGTCTTGTCGCCCTTGCCGCCGATGATGGTCGTGTACTCCTTGGTCGCAACCACTTTGTCGGCATGGCCCAGGTCTACGAACTTGGCGTGCTCGAGCTTCTTCCCCGTCTCCTCCGATATCATCGTGGCACCGGTCAGGACCGCGATATCATTGAGTATGTCCTTGCGACGGTCGCCAAATCCGGGAGCCTTAACGGCTAGCACCGACAGGGTACCGCGCAGCTTGTTCACCACGAACGTGGCCAGCGCTTCGCCCTCCACCTCATCAGCGATGATGACTAGCTCCTTGCGGCCGGAACGCGCGATCTCTTCCAGCAGCGGCAGGATGTCGGCGATGGCCGATATTTTTTGGTCGGTCACCAAGAGGTACGGATTTTCGTAGACGGCCTCCATGCGCTCAGCGTTGGTGATCATATAGGGCGAAACATAGCCCTTGTCGAAGCGCATCCCCTGCACTACTTCTTTGCTCAACCCGAAAGTCTGGCCCTCCTCAACGGTGATGACGCCGTCCTTGCCGACCTCCTCCATGATGTCGGCGATCATCATTCCGACCTGCTCGTCCAGGCTGGAGATGGTTGCGACCTGCGCGACCTCTTTTTTGCCGTGGACCGGCTTGGCGATGGACTTCAAACCCTCGACCGCCGCGGCCAGGGCCTTTCGCATCCCCGACTTGAGCGCGACGGGGTCATTGCCGGCGGCGACGTTCTTGAGGCCTTCCTCGACCAGGGCTTGTGCCAGCACGGTCGCGGTCGTGGTGCCGTCGCCCGCCACGTCGTTGGTCTTCTCGGCGACCTCTTTGATGAGCTGGGCGCCGATATTCTCGAACTTATCCTCCAGCTCGATCTCCTTGGCGATGGTCACGCCGTCGTTGGTGACCGTCGGGCTGCCAAAGCCCTTATCGAACACGACCTCGCGGCCCTTGGGGCCGAGGCTGACGCGCACGGCGTTGGCCAGCTGGTCGATGCCTTTCTTGATCTTAGCGCGGGCATCTTCGCCGAACAGGATGAGTTTTGCCATAGTACGTTCAATCCTCCGTTACGATTCCACGACCGCGAGGACGTCCTCATCGGTCAGGATCTTGTATTCAATAGTATCGACCTTGACCTCTTCACCGGCGTACTTGCCAAAGATAACGCGGTCGCCGGTCTTGAGGCCCAATTTCACGATCTTGTCGCCGCTGCCGATAGCGATGATCTTCCCCTCCGCCTTCTTCTCCTTATCCACGGAGTCTGGCAGGATGATGCCGCTTCCGGTCTTTTCTTCCTCGCTGAGCGGCTGCACGACGACCCGGTTGCCCAGGGGCCGCAGTTTGGATGTGGCATTCGACATAGCGCGGTGTGGTGGTTAAGAATTCTTAAAATTAAAAAATAACAATGGCGGTCACGACTAGCACTCAAATATATTGAGTGCTAAAACGTCTGGTAGCGCCATGGTACGCCATTGTACCCGGTTTGTCAAGAAGGTGTCAAACGCAAAAATCGTCCCGGAATAGGACGATTTTACTGCTTGATGAAGCCAAAACTATCCCCTATCGCTCGGTGGGTCGCCGCTGGCAAATCCTAGGGCCAAACACGCCATGAGCGTACCGGGCAGGAGCGTCCAGAGGTAATGGTCAAACCACGCAACTACCACCAACGCGGCCACCATGCCGATACCTGCGCTGCCAGGATTTTGTACCGCGCGGAAAGCTGTACCCGCCAGCAGCAGAAGGAGCAGCAGCACGCCATCCACGCCCAGTTCGACCAAGGCCACCAGCGCGACGTTGTGCGGCGGTTGGTATGCCCAGCCCGGTTGTCCGGGGTTCCGCCGGTAGCTGGAAAGGGTTGTCTGCCCGATTCCCGTGCCTGTCCAAAGATGTTCGCGCGCCAAGAGTGCCCCTTCGCGCAGCAGCATCCCCCGCTCCTGCGTCGACTTGACCTCCAGACGAGCGGCGGCAACGGCACGCGTGGCAACCAACGGCCACATGATGGTCAACGCCGTTGCTGCAGTGATGCCAACCGCGAGGGAGAAGCGCAACGGCGGCACGAGGGAATGCCGGCGCGCCCCGCAGGAGAACAGCCACACCGCCAGCCCGAGTGCAGCCGCGGCAATGCCTGCCCGAGACAGCGCGAACGCAAGACCGACACTGGCAACCATTCCGCAGGCCACGGCGAAGATGCGCTGGGCGCTACGGTATTGCCGCAGGTACCACTCCCCTGAGATCAGGATGCCGATGACCAAAAACCCGGCCAGGATATTGGGGTGTGGGAACGTGCCGTAGGCGCGCAACCAGCGGCCGTCCGTCAATTCAATGACCGACGCGCCAAGTTCTGACGGCAGCTGCGGGTCAACGCCAAGCCACGTGCTACCCGCGACCTGCTGGGTAAAAAATTGCGCGGCCGCCACGATCCCCTGTGCCGCTGCCGCCAACGCCCACGCCTGTCCGGCCAAAGAACGGCCACGGCGCGAAGAGCGCGCCAGCACGATGAGCAGCGCGACACCCTCGGTCAGCCGGAACGCTGCCTGCAACGCCAACGAACGGTCTTGGGCCCACGCGATGGAAAACCATGACCAAAGAACCAACCCCGCGGCACCCGCGACCACCGCGCCCTTGGGTGTTGCCCAGCGACGCCAAAAAAATGGGGCTGATGCGCCACGCGTTGCCAGTAAGCGTGCCAGCGCGAAGATCAGGCAGGCCCATACCACCAACTCCAGCGCGTAGAGGCTGAAACTGCCGTATTCCCAGAACGCGCCATTCAACTGCCGTGAGCTCCACAAGAACCGCGCCTGCCATGGCAGTAAAAATACCACCGCAGCCAGCAGCCACTCACTCGGCCTCACCCGCGGCTGCGGCACGGCATTCATACGCCCTGGGCCTGGCAGCGTTCTTCCCATTGCTGCCGGTAGGCACTACGTCGGTCTTCCTCGTGGAATTTCAGGACGTCGTCGGAGATGGCCACGCCCAGGCGCGAAGGGTGTTGGCGTTCACGGGCGGCCATTTTGGCCCGCTGCAGCCGTCGCGCCATCTGCTCCAATCCCCTACTCCCTTCGGGCAGCAGCCATCGCTTTGGTACAGGTACGCTCCGGCGTACGGAAAGCAGACGCGGTTGCCAATTGGGCAACCACTCGTTCATCCAGACATTCGCGCGCCAGAACGATGCCGCTTCATCTGGCCGCGCATACACGAGCGCCAGGGTCGCCAGCCAATACACAAGGTAGGGATCATTGGGTGCGAGCGAAAACCGCGACAAATCACCGGCGTTCGCCGTGACGTAGAAACTCAAGCAGCAGCGGTTGGCAACGTGCCGGCCGTGCCGCCGCAGCCCGAGCAGTTGCACGATGGCGGTGACGGCAAGCCGCGTCGACCAGAGCCGTCCGGGTGCCGTCACGATGAACAGGTCAATATCGCTGGGGGCTTTCGCGTTGCCGTAGGCGGCGTTGTTGCAGACCGCGAGCAACCGTACTGCCGGCAGGAAGCGGAGCCAGCGCGCTGCCCGCTGCGCGCGGCGGAATTTCAGTTCGGCATCCAGGTAGCGCCGCCAGCGGACGGCAACGACTGCCGGACGCCCGGGCAGGTGAAAGTAGCCATGCGCGCGCTGCACGCGGCCGGCCCGTTCCAATTCCTTGAGCACCGATGCTACATCGCCAACACTCGCCCGTTGGCGCCACAGCCAGCGCTGCGCTTCCAGCGCGGTCAATGGAAAATCAAAGACGTCAAAATACGCCAGCGTGCGGAGCACCGCCGCGGCAAGATTCTTTTCTCCCTGCTGGTCGTCGCCGATGGCCATCACCGTTCCCTACCTATTCATTCTCCGGGGCAGAACGCAAAAAGTTCTTATCAGACCGTCGGCCACTTGGCCGGCCAGCCCGGCATGCGCCGCGCTGCGCGGCGCCGCGCAAGGAACGCCACGGCGGCATAATTTGCCAGCACGATCAGTACGCCGAGCGCAACCACGGCCACCGCCGGGGCCGGTTCCGTTGGAAAACCGCTCCGGTCCACCCAGCCGAACAACAGATGCACCGGCATCACAAACATGATGGCGAGGAACAGGATGAGGCCGACGGCGTACGCGATTTCCACCAGCGAATACCACAGCGGCAGGTTGAACCATACCGAGTCCAATCGCGGCCACACGCCCAAAAGTAAGACACTCAACCCGAGATACAGGTAGGTCGGGAAAAAGTAGCGGAAAGCGAAGTAGCGACGCAGCATACTCAATCTTGCGGCCGGTCGATGAGCAGCGGGTCGATCTTGGCTTCCCCGCCGGCCAATTTCACGACATCCTTATCGATTTTGGCCAATTCTTTGGACGCCGCGTTGTAGGCGTTGACGGTCGTTCCTAGGTGGCCGCCCAACTTTTTAAAATACTCTTCATACGCGCGGATATGATTTTGGAGCACCCCAACGTTCTTAATTATCTGCTTCGTAGACTCCTGCACGCGATAAGCGTCCATGCCGATCACCATGGCTTGCAGCGTAACATAAAAGGTGGTTGGCGAAACGATGTGAACGCGCTTTTCGCGCGCCGCGTAGTCTAAGAGGTCACGCGTGTTCACTTTAACGGCCCCCACCTTATTCACCAACAGATCATAATAAATACCCTCGGCCGGAATGAACATAAATGCGAACTGCGTGGTACCCTCCTCCGGTCGGACATACTTTGCGGTCTCGTCAATACGGTTTTTTAAATCCTGCTTAAAGAGCTTCTCCAGTTTCTCGCGTTCGGATGCGTCGTGCTCTTCCACGATACGGTTGTAATTTTCCAGAGAAAATTTCGAGTCAATGGGGATGATCTTGTCGCCGAAGAACAGCGCAGCGTCCACGATGACACCGTCCTTGAATTTGTACTGCATCTGGTACTGGTTGGGCTGGAACGTGTTGCCGAGCAACTGCTCAAGATAATATTCCCCAAAGATTCCCCGCTGCTTGGGATTCTTCAGGATGTCCTGGAGCCGGTTGAGTTGGTCGGCGAACGACACCACCTGGCGGTTGGTCTCATCCAATTTCGCCAGCCGGTCGGTGACGTCGCGGACAATGCGGGTGCTCTCGCCGAACTGCTGCTGCAGGACGCGCGTGGATTCAGTTAGTTTGCCGTCCACCGACTGCCGCAGTTCCGCCAGCTGCTGCTGCAGCATCAGCATGGACTGGTCGGGGACACCGGGCCGGCGCAACTTCACAGCCAGGTAGCCGACCGCGGCCAGCAGCGCGACCAAGAGGATAAGGATGCCGAGAAGTAGCGGGT
>JAUSGZ010000003.1 GCA_030648715.1 bacterium
CCGCCTTGAATCGCGTCCGGCAAACCTTCGCCCTGGAAACGATGGTGGACGCGACCGTCAGCGCCTACCGCATCCTGCTGCCGCGCCGAACGTGATGAATTGCCGCCCCGCAAGCGTGGCGGCATCACCCCTCAACCCCGGCGCCAATTTTGCCCGGCGGCAACAGCCCCGTCCTGCGACGGGGGTAAACTCCGCGCTGCTGGAGGCCTATGCGCCCAGCCCATTCCTCGAATGGGCTGGGTTATTTCCCTTTTCTCCTTCCATTTCCGCCCCAGGCGGATCTGCCGTAGGCATGACATCCCGCCCGCAAGCGGGCGGGTATTCTGGAGGTGGGAAATAAAAAACCGGCCGTCGGGCCGGGAGCGCTGCCGGTCACTTCCCTTGCCGCCGGTATCGCCACAACAGCCACAACGCCTGGACGCCGTCGCGCCAGGTGATCTTTTTACCCTGGGAAAATCGCCGCGGATGGTAACTGATCGGCACTTCCACCAGACGAAGCTTTTGCTGCAACACGCGCGCGGTGAATTCCACTTCAAAATCGAAACGGTCGGCGCGCAGGAGTAGCCCTTCCACGAGTTCGCGCCGGATGGCCTTAAAACCCGTTTCCACGTCATGCACGCGGCGCGAAAACAGCAGGCTGCCCCACCAGGAAATGAAAAAATTGCCGAACCAATACCGCCAGTACCCGACGGGATTACCGGCGTGCATCCGGTTGCCGTACACGACATCCGCCCGGCCGTCGCGTAACGGGGCGATCAGCTGGCCGTGCTCTTGTGGGTCGTACTCGGCATCCGCATCCTGGATGATGACGTACTGGCCGCGGGCGGCCGCGATTCCAGTGCGCAGCGCCGCGCCCTTCCCGCGGTTTTTTTCATGCCCATAGAGACGCAGCGCGCCGCGGGAGGCCAACTCCTGCAGCACCGCGCGGCTGCCGTCCGTTGAGCCGTCATCCACCGCCACGAGCTCAAAGGCCGGCCCGTGCCGGTACGCGCGCTGCAACGCGGCAACGGTCTCACCCACCGTTGCCGCCTCGTTGTAGACGGGCATGACCACAGTTACGACCGGAGCGGCGGAAGGCAATTCAGAGGACTGCATGCGGTCACTGCCCACTAGCGGCCGTCACGATACTGGCGGAATTCCTGCTGCAATGCCGCGTCCTTGGGTGCGAGACGCAGCGCCTGCTGGTAGTACGCCAAGGCCTTGGCGCGCTCCCCGATCTGGGCGGCGTGGCGCGCGGCGCGCAGCGGCAGCTCTACCCGCGCGGGATTCGCGATAATGCCTTCGTCAATGACGGCGAACGCCTTGTCCTGGTCGTTGATCTTGTAGCGGTACAGGTCGAACAGGCTGGCCCAGAAAAAGGTGTTGCGGTCCTCACCGGCGGAATTGCTGATGGCTTGACGGTATGCGGCCTCCGCCTGCACCGGATCATAGAGAAAATTCGTGTACAGGTCGCCCAGATTATTGAAGGATAAGCTGTTGGCCGGCCGTATTTGGCCGGCGTAATCCCAGACGTCGGCGGCGCCCTCAAAATCACCCATTGCCTTCTTGATGCCGCCAATGGTTATCCAACCGTCAAAATAGTCCGGGTCATCGCGCAGCAACTGAACGGCGGAATCAAACACCCCGCGCTCGCGCTCCACCACAATGGGGTCGATGTTCTTGCCGACCACCTTGAAGGCAAAATAACGCTCCAAACCGGTGGGGGTCGGCGTCGCGGTGGGCACGGGCCCGGAGTTGGACAGCGAGAACCGCAGCACGAGCACCAGCACGATGAGGCCAATGCCGATGCCAACGGCGACCAGTTTGCCGTTGCCGCGGGAAGCGTTGGGAATGGGTGTAATGTTCGTCGTCATAATGTTGAGGGCGTCGTGGTTACCTTCGGCTGCCCCTCCCCCGCCGGATTAAGAAACAATTCATAGATCTTGAACGCAGGCTGGCCGTCGGGGGTAGTGATTTCCGTCACCTTCCCCGGCGCTCCCCCATCCAATAGGCGCTGCAGGCCGCTTGCGATCCTCTTGATAGGAAGCTGCTCACCCGCTTGGGCCGCCCAGGGATCGTAGACGCGGGGGTTGTCGCCGACCACCACGTAGGCGGTGCGAATGCCGGCCCGCGCGAGCCGCGGCAGCCAATCCTCCCCGAGGCCGACGGCCACGTCGGTCGGCAGCAGCAGCGCGTCAACGTCGTGGTACACCCGGTACCGCCGCAGGTACCAAAATGCCGAAAACCAGATCAGCCCATCGTCGTACAGCAACACATCCTCGCCGGCAGAGAGATGGATATTCTGCCACGCTTCGTAGGTTGCAAACGACCGCACTTCAGGCCGGTAGGTCGGGCTGTGCGCCAATTTTGGCTGCAGGTAAGCGACCAGCTCCTGGAAGCCAAGACGTTCCTGGCGGTAGGCCGCAAAATGCCGGCCGCGGGTACCGTACGCCGCCAGGGCGAGGTTGGTATTCCAATTAAACAGGAGTTCGGCGCCGACGGCAACAGCCGCCAGCGCGATGATGGCAAGGGCCGCGTTCTTTTTGGGCCCGCTGCTCAACTGCGCTGCTGCGGCAAGCCCGACCGCGGCGGGCAATACCAACCACGGCACCATGATGGGAAGATAGCGCAAACTGGGCGCCGTCAGTGAAAACAGCGCGCCGGCGGCTGCCAGCGCCAGTAGCGGCAGCAGGTCGCGGTTGCGGCGGCTGCCGCGAACCACGCGCCATGCGGAAAATGCCACCCCGGCGGCCAGCAGCAGGACGAACGGCGGCGAGAACGCCTTACCAAGGCTGAGCGCGAGGTCGCGCAGGTTCACGGCCACGTCGCGAGTACGCGGGCCGTCGAACAGCAGCGGCCAATCGCGACTGGCCGCGGAAAGCGACGACGGTACCAGCGTGGTGAGCTGTACGTCCAAGTGGCCGCGGGTAAGCCACAGCTGCCAGTTGTAGCTCACGACCGGGGATAGCATTGCAGCGGCCACCCCGAGGCCCAGCCACCACCGCCGGTCTGCGAGCCACGAACGGTGGCGGAGGATGAGCAGTACGCCAAAGACGGGTATGAGGATGAGCGCGCTGTATTTGGCAAGAATGGCCAGCGCCAGCCCCGCTCCCCATATGAGCAGGAATCGCGAATCGCTTTCCGCTTTCAGCCAGAGCCAAACCGCGAACAGGATGAACGCCTGCGCAACGCCCTCCAGGTAGCCGATGCGGCTGGACCAGGTGAAAAAGGTGGATACCGCGAGTAACGCCGCGGAAAGCAGCCCGGCAACAGGCCCGCCGCAACGCCTGCCGATACCGTACATGAGCAGCACCGACCATACGCCGGCGAGGGCGAACGGCAACAGCGCAACCATGTCGCTCTCGCCCAACAGCCGGAAAAACGCGTGCTGGATGAGAAAGACCAGCGGCGGGTGGTCGTGCATGGAGAACTTGGTCCACAGCGGCGGCGCGATGGGTGCAAACCACTGCAGCGGCGTGGTCTGGCGCGCCGAATCCAGGAAATCAAAGTACCCGAGCGCGCGCAACGCGTAGTGGCCGGCATCCGTCTGCACGTCGGCGCGATTCAAACGAAAAAAAATCAGCCCGCCGGCGAGCACCGCGACTCCCAGCAGCACGAGGTGTTCGCGCCGTACGCGGAACGCTGTTTTCATGAACGTATCCTAGCGAAAAAAACGGCCTGCGGCAAGCCACCGCCCGAGTCAACAACCACCTGCTGGAACCAACAACTTGACGGAGGAATCGGACAAATGTCCTCCCCTGCCGGTCAACACCTGCGCCCCTCTTTTGTCATCCCCGCGCCACAGCGGGGATCCAGAAAAAAACAAAATCGATGTACTGGATTCACCCGCCGTTGGCGGGACAGGCCCGTTGTTTGGAAATAAAACATTCCCCCCTCCGATGGCCATCGGAGGGGGGAAATGTGTTCCGCGAACGGTCCGACCGTTCAACTAGTCCCTACGATTAGGGGTAGTTGAAGGTGGCGTCCGTCGAGGTGGCGTTCAGACGTGAGGTCGCGCTGGCGCCGCTCTTGACGCGGTAACCATTGAACCATTGCTCGGAAGTGGTCGCCGTGCCCGAGGCAACGCCGACTGCCCCCATGATGGAGGCGTCACTCCAGATAAAGTGGTTCCTGTTGTCCTGGTTACCGGTGTAGAGCAGCAATGCGCTGTCCGGGTAGGTGGACGTCGCGTTGGACGCGCCGCCCGGGAAAGCCGCATCGCCGAGGAACGACAGTTCCAACACACCGAAGCCGCTGGTCCCACCGCAACCGCCATCAGCCCAGCAGGCCAAGTCACCCTTGAGGGTGAAGACCTTGGACTGACCGGCGATGACACGGTAGGGAGAAACGGTCAGGTTGCCCGCCGCCGGCGCATTGCCGTCGGAGGTGAACCACAGCAGGAACACATCGTCCCGGCGGGAGTTCGTGACCGTCATGGTCTGCGCAGCGGTCGTCGTCGCGGCGATCTGCTGCGAACCATCCACGTAGATCTTCGGATTGGTCAACGTCGCGCGCTGCTGCGAGACCAGGAAGCCGACCTGGAACAGGTAGACGTCACCGGCCGAGTCAGCCGCCACGCGGAACTTGTACAGGTCCTTGTTGGACCCGGACGTCAGCTTACCCGGCACCAGTTTGTCGGAGCCGAGGTCGCCGTTGACCGTGACGGTCGGAACGGTGTGCATCACCGCCCAGTCGTTCAGGGTCGCACCACTCAAGGTGATGGAAGCCGCGGCCAGCGTGGTGCCCGACTGGGCGCCTTTGGCCGTAACGTCCAAGGCGGCGTTGACCGTGAGCGTGAAGCCCTGGCCCGGGTCGCCGGTGGACGCCTGCGGATACCGCGTCACAGCGTTGGTGTCGATC
>JAUSGZ010000007.1 GCA_030648715.1 bacterium
GAGTAGGGCCAATGACACAATGGCCAAACTCCCCACGTACAGCAGTTGCGCGCCGGAAACGTAGTAGACGGTCGCCAGGATGACGGCGACCACCAACAGCGTGCCGAGGTCCGGCTGGAGCGCAATCAGGCCCAGGACGGCACCGGTGAACAGCAGGAACGGGACGAGGCCGCGGCCGATGCTGCGCGCGTCATGGAACCCGACACGCGCGAGCCACCCGGATAGAAAGATGAGCGCGGTCAGCTTGACCGCTTCCGCCGGCTGCGCCGTCAATGGCCCGAGGCTGACCCAGCTGCGCGCGCCATTCCGCACCTCGCCCAATCCCGGCACGAACACCAAGAGCAGTGAACCCAGGGTCAGCACCAGCCAAAAAACTCCCCACCGCTGCCAACGCCGGTAATCCACGGAAAAGAACAGGGAGAACAGCAACAGCCCGGGAATGCCGCCGGCCGCCATCTGGTAGAGAACGACCCGGTACCAGCTGCCAAACCGGGTGAATGAGTAATAGGAAGATGACGACGCGAGCGCGAACAGTCCCAAGACGAACAGCAAGGCGATGGCAGCCAGCAGCGCGGTATCGGGCACGCCCTGGCCGTCGGTCCGGCGTCGGATGATGGAAAATTGGCGATACCGCATACGCGGATTCATGGAACTTGGAACACGAAACATGGAGCAAGATACCGAAGCCGGTTTGTTTCAGGCTTCATGTTCCATATTTTATGACCCGGTTAAACTGGTCACCCCGGTCGAATTCATGGACGAACATGCCGAACGACGCGCAGGCGGGCCTGCCCGCCGCAGCATTTAGCGCAATGACTTCACGCATCGGTTAAACTGGTCACCCCGGTCGAATTCATGGACGAACATGCCGAACGACGCGCAGGCGGGAGACAGCAGCACGACGTCGCCAGGGTCGGCCAAACGGCGGGCGATACCCACCGCATCAGCCATCGAACGTACGTCCGTCACTATGGGGGACGAAAAAAATTCGCGGCGCAAGGCGCGGATGATACGAACACTCCCCGTGCCCGACAACAGCACCGCGGCCTTCACGGAACTTTTCACTTCGCGGGCGAGCGCGCGAAATTCAGACTCGGGCAAGAGCTTATCGCTGCCGCCGGCCACCAGCACGATGCGCCGGCGCGCGCCAAACGTCCGCAGCGCCGCGATGGTGGCATCGGGAGTCGTCGCCGTCGTGTCGTTCACGTACGCGACTCCCCCGCGGCGGGAAACGACCTGCTGGCGGTACGGGAGCCCCCGGAAAGCCGCGATCGCCCGCCGCAACTCTGTGTTCGGCACGCCAACAACGCGTCCGACGGCGGCCGCGGCCATGAGATTGGAAAGATTGTGGTCGCCCGGCAGTTGCGACGCGTGGGCGGAGGCAACGCGTTGAGATCGTTTGCCCTCCCGCCAGACCAGATGACCGCCCCGCACCGTCAGGCATGGCCGTGCCGCACCGCAGCTGCGGCCGAAGCGTACCGCCCTCCCACGGCACGCACCGGCAAACGCTCGCGTGGTCGGATTGTCGGCGTTCACGACCGCGACATCGGTCGGGAGTTGATGTGCCAGGATCTGCCATTTCGCGGCGGCATAGCTGGCCTGCCTGCGGTAACGATTGCGGTGGTCCGCCAGAACGTTGGTGACGACCGCGACATGCGGCGAAATTTTCTGCTCACCCAGGTTCTCCAGGTGCCACGATGACAGCTCCAGAACGACCGGCCCCCGGTTGCGGCGCACGCGGTCCACGACCGAGAACATCGGGACGCTGGCGATGTTGCCCGCCATGACCGCGCCGCGGAAACGGCGGCGCAGGATAGCCGCAATGAGCGCTGTGGTCGTGGACTTTCCGCGCGTCCCCGTCACCCCAATGATCCGGCCACGGCCGACCAATTTGAAAAACAACGTCGCCTCATTTTCAATGCGCGCGCCGCTGCGGCGCGCCAGCTGCAGCCAGGACGACTCGCGCGGCACTCCGGGGTTCTGCACCACCATCTCGGCCCAGCGGAAATCGACGGCACGATGGCCGCCCAGGGCAAGCGTCAAACGCGAACTGCGCGGGAGTTGCCGCAAGCTGGGAGCTAACGCCGCCGCGGCTTTCACGTCGGTAACCCGGACATTGGCGCCATGCCGCACCAGCCAGCGCGCCACCTGCAACCCGCCTCCATGCAGCCCCAATCCCATGACCAGCACGCGGCGGCCGCTAAACCATGACGGCGCAAGCAGCGGCGCACCGTCGAACTTGACGCTCGGCTGCTGCACCGGTAGGATTGCGGAGGCTAGGGGCATTCGTACGAACAGTTCATTTCCAGCGAAAGGAGACTTCCATGGCCGAAGGCCAGAGCATCAGTCAATTGGCGAACATGGCGCGCGCGGCGCTGCGCCAGGCGCAGGCAGGCCGCGGCGGTGCAAGAGTCAAGGCGGCAGATGAGGGACTTCGGACCGCGGAACAGATCCGTATCGCCGCCAAAGGCATCAAAGACCCTCAAGGTGCGCGCTACCTCCAGCAACTCCGCGGCGATCTGCTCGCCCTCCTCTGCTCGGGATTGACCGAGATCGCACCGCAGCTGGTACGGGTCTCCGACCCGGGGAAACGCCGCGTGGCGATCACCACGCTCCGCCAACTCATCGGCGACCACGGGCTCAAGCCCCGCGACATCGGCATCACCGATACCGACCTCAAGGAACCTTCACCGTAGACGCACCGCCATCCGGTGGCCACAGCTGTGCGGCCCCCGCCGATGGCGGGTTTTTTTTGCTCGGCACGACCACCCACTGCTGGTCAATCAAGAACAGCGCCACGCCCAGTGACGCCGTCACGCCGGCGATAACCCAGAACCGCATCACGATCTTGGACTCGGGCCAACCGATGGCCTCCAGGTGGTGGTGAATGGGGGCGGAAATGAACACTTTGCGCCCAAAAAACCGTTTGGCGGTGACCTGGATAAAGAAAGAGAGGGATTCAACCACGAACAGCAGGCCGATGATGGGCAGCAGCAGCGCGTAGTTCGTCAGCAGGGCGATGATGCCCAGGGTGACGCCCAGCGACATCGCCCCGGTATCCCCCATAAAGAACCGCGCCGGCGGGATATTGAACCAGAGGAACGCCAGCAGCGCTCCCACGATGACCGCGCAGAAGGTCGCCAGGTCGTACCGCCCGAGCGTGAAGGCGATGACCCCGTACGCCGCGAACGCCGTCAGCAGGGTTCCGCCGGCCAGTCCGTCCAACCCGTCGATCTCATTGACCGAAAAAGCGGTACCGACGATGACAAAGATGAAGAACGGCACGTACCACGCGCCGATATCGAAATCGCCGACGAACGGCACGTGCAACTGCGTCCAGCCCAGCTTGAAGTAGAACCAGTAAGCGCCCACCACCGCGATGGTGGTGTAAATGGCCAGCCGCCGCCCCATCGTCAACCCGCCCCCCTTGGGCGAATAACTGTCCACTAGGTCATCGAACAACCCGACCACAGCGGTCGCAAGCAGCGCGCCGAGCGGCAGCAACGTTTGTGCGCGGTTAAGGAAATTGAAACGCCCGAACAGCTCCGGCTGCACCTTCGCGAGCGCCGCGAAGAGGAACACCAGCAGCGCTGTCACTCCCCAGATGAGCACGCCCCCCATCGTCGGCGTGCCGGCCTTGTGCTGGTGCAATTTCGCGAAGACCGGGGCCAACGCGCTGCCGCGGATCTGCTTGCCCACATGCAGGCGGTAGAGGACCGCCGCCCACGCAGGCGTCAAGGCCATCGCCACGGTGAACCCCAGCGTCGTCAATAACAGCACCCGGATGAACTCGTTGATGAAATTCTCTCCCATACCCCGTAGTACAACGGTTGAATGTCTGGATTTTGTAGTAACCAGAGAATAATTTCGGCTCTGTCGTTCTTCAGTCTCGCCTGTCCGCTGTCCTACGGGGCATACCCGGCTAGCGCAGCACGGTTGCCGCCGCCAGGAGCAGGATGCCCTGGACGGCGACGGCCACCCCCATCAACAGCGTCCCGACGAGCGGTTCGCGGCTGCGGTACATGGTCCCGACCCCGTGATTGAGCGCGATGATGATGGATCCCGCGAGCGGCAGCAGGTACGCGCGGTACCACTCCCCGACCCGGTCAATGCCGAAGTAGAGCGTGTAATGCAGGATGATGGGTTCCGGGTGCGGCCGCACGCGCAAAAGCACGTAGAGCCACACCAGCGCGTTCAACCCGACCGCCACCAAAAAAAACCGGCGCTGGGAAATACGCAACGCTGGGATGCCGATAGGTTCCGCGGGACTGCGCGTGGTCATATCCAAGTACGGAACGTGGCCAAAAAAGCCGCCAGTTCGCTGGTGGGTGTGCGCCAGATGGCGGATACGTTAACCTATATTTTACTGAATTTATGTACTACTTGTCCACCCCGTTCTCAGCGCAAGTGTTGGCACTGGAGCCGCGAGTTTGGGGACAATTCTACGCGATTTCCCCCGCTGCAAAAAGCACCTGCCGACTTGCCGCCATCGATCTGACTTTTGTGGTATAATTAGAGGGCAAAAAATGGGCTTGGGATAACCCGAAAAAGCCGCCCTCGGGACGGCAAAGCCCGAAAAATCCATGGACAATCACAACTTCACCGTCGAACAGCTCAAACAGGTGCTGATCACCCAGGGAGCGGCCAGCAACCAAGAATTTGATACCTATCTCCGGGAAGCCAAGGAGCATAACACCGACCTGCTGCAGTTCCTGGAATCGCGCAAGATCATCAGCGAACCGCAGCTGTACCGCTTGATCGCGGATTTCTTCAAAGTTCCGTTCATCGACCTCAAGGGGCGCGCCATCCGCAAGGACATCCTGCTGCTCATCCCCGAACCCATCGCGCAGGCCCACCGGGTCGTCGCGTTCGACCAGACCGAGACCGAACTCAAGATCGCCGCACTCAACCCGCGCGACCTGGAGATCTTTGACTTCCTCGGCAAAAAGTCCGGCCGCGAGGTCAGCGTCTTTTTGACCACGCCGTCCGGCGTCAACGATGTCCTCAAGTCCTATCACAAGGGGCTGAAGGCGGAATTCGGCGTCATCGGCGCCCCGGGAGGGGAAGCGCCGGCGGGCAACGGCACGCCGCAGGACCTCAAGGAGCTGGCGCAGGACCTGCCGGTCATCCGCATCGTGGATACGCTGCTGGAGTACGCGATCTACGAAGGGGCATCGGACATCCACATTGAGCCGGGCGAAAAAGAGGTCAGCATCCGCTATCGCATTGACGGCATCCTGCGCAACGTCATGACGCTCCCCAAGCCCGCCCACGCGGGTGTCATCGCGCGCATCAAGATCCTCGCCGACCTCAAGCTGGACGAGCACCGCCTCCCCCAGGATGGGCGCTTCAAGGTGACCGGTTCGGACTACAACGTGTCGTTGCGCGTCTCCATCATTCCCACCTTTGACGGTGAGAAAGTCGTCCTGCGCCTGCTCAATGAAAAGGCGCAGCTCTTAACGTTGGAACAGCTCGGATTGCAGGTACAGCCGCTGGGGGTTGTCAAGCGCAATATCGCCAAACCGCACGGCATGATCCTGGTGACCGGCCCGACGGGGTCCGGCAAGACCACCACGCTGTACACGATCCTGTCCATCCTCAACACGCCGGAGGTCAACATTTCCACCATTGAGGACCCCATCGAATACCGCATGCCGCGGGTCAACCAGAGCCAGGTCAACCCGAAGATCGGCTACACGTTCGCCATGGGACTGCGCGCGTTCCTCCGCCAGGACCCCAACATCATCATGGTCGGCGAGATCCGCGACGGCGAAACCGCCGAGATCGCCGTCCATGCGGCGATGACCGGCCACCTCGTGCTCTCGACACTCCACACCAATGACGCGGTCACCTCGCTGCCGCGGCTCGTGGAAATGGGCGTTCCGTCGTTCCTCATCGGCTCCACCACCAACGTCATCGTCGCCCAACGATTGGTCCGTAAGATCTGCCAAAAATGCATCTACAGCTACACCCTGGACCAGAAAGGCATCAAGGAACTGGAAAAAGCGCTCGACCTGCAATCCCTCATCAAGGTGCTGGAGCGGGAAAAGATCATCACGCCGGGCAAGCAGACGGTGGCGTCGCTGCTGTTCTACCGCGGCAAGGGCTGCCGCGAATGCAGCCAGGAGGGCTACAAGGGCCGCATCGGCATCTACGAGGTGCTGGAGGTGACGCCCGATATCCAGTCGCTCATCATCAAGAACGCCAACGCCAACGAGCTGTTCAAAGCCGCGCTCAAGCAGGAAATGCTGACGATCATGGAAGACGGGTTCATTAAGGCCAAGAACGGCGTGACGACGGTCGAGGAAGTGCTGCGCGTCACGCAAGAATGAAAACCGAGGAAATAGCTGGGCAGTACTTACTCCAAACCACCACTTACGAGCTATCCCCTGCGGGGATCACCGAAGGGTGACAAGCTAATTCCTACCAGCTTCAACTATGGAGGGCTTGCGTTCGGCTGCTGCGGCTGCGCCACCAAAATCACGGAGTGCTTTCGCCCTGATTTCCAGGCTGCGGGGGAAATTTGCGCGCGTACCGGTGGCGCAAAAGCTGTTCCTGGTGCAGCAGCTCTCCATCATGGTCAAGACCGGAATTTCGCTGGCCGTGGCCCTAAGAACCATCACCGAGCAGACCGGCAACAAGACCCTGAAAGTGGTGCTTGCCGACGTCCAGCAGGAAGTGGAACGCGGCAACACCTTTGCCAAAGGCCTGGAGCGCCACCGCGGGGTCTTTGGCGACTTGTTCATCAGCATGATCGCGGGCGGCGAGGCGTCGGGCAAACTGGAAGAGGTGCTCAACCAGCTTTTCATCCAACTCAAGCGCGACCATGCGCTGGTCTCCAAGGTGCGCGGCGCCATGATCTATCCGGCCGTCATCATTGTCGCCATGATCGGGGTCGCCATCCTGACGATGATCTTCGTTATCCCCAACCTCCTGACCATTTTTGAGGAGGTGGACGTGCCGCTGCCGCTGGCGACGCGCATCCTCATCACCATCAGCAACAGCCTCACCTCCTACGGGATATTCGTGGTCCTCGGGCTGGCGCTGGTGATCGCGGCCCTGGTCCGCGTGGTGCATCTGCCCGGCGGACGCTACGCCTACCACTGGCTGCTGCTGCGGCTGCCGGTTGCCGGCGTCATCATCCGCAAGATCAACATCGCCCGCTTCTGCCGGACGTTCTCTTCGCTGTTGAAAACCGACATCGCCATCATCCGCAGTTTTGAGATCACCGCCGACGTCGTCGGCAACGAACTATACAAACGGCTGCTGCGCGAGGCCAAAGAAAAGGTCAAACGCGGCCTCAATATCAAGGAGTCGCTCACGTCCGACATGCAGCTGTTCCCGCCAGTCGTCCTGCAGATGGTCGCGATCGGCGAGGAGACCGGCGCGCTGGACAACGTATTGGAGGAATCGGCCCTGTTCTATGAGAACGACATTGACCAGACTATGACCACTCTGCCGTCGCTGATCGAACCCATCCTGATCGTGGCGCTGGGCTTGGGCGTAGCCGGCATGGCCATGGCCGTCATCATGCCGATGTACTCCATCAGCCAGCAGATCTGATCATGAAACATGAAACTCACAACATGAAACAAGGGACGGAGAAGCAACCGCCGCAGTGTTCCATGTTCTATGTTCCATGTTCCAGGGGCCAACGGCGCGGCTACACGCTCCTGGAAACCATTCTCGCTATCGCCATCGTGGGCACGCTGGTGGTCGGTGTGCTGTCCGTGTTCAACTACGCCCTGGCGGTCATCGCCGAAACAAAGGCGCGTACGGGCGCGATCACTTTAGTTGAACAGCAGCTGGAGATGGTGCGCAATCTTCCGTACGACGCCATCGGCACCACCGGCGGCATTCCGGCGGGACCTTTGCCGCAAACCCAGACCGTCACCCTGAATAACGTCAGTTACACCATGACCATCCAGGCCGTCTACTTTGACGACCCGTTCGATGGCACGGTCGGCGGCGCGCCCAACGACCTGCTGGGCAACGACTACAAAAAGGTCCGTATTGCGGCGGCCTGGCAAGGGCGATTCTCGGCAAAAACCTACGTCGGGCTGACCATTGTGGCCCCCAAGGGCGTGGAAACGAACGCCGGGGGCGGCACGCTCTCCATCCTGGTCTTTGATGCCGGCGGCGCCGGGGTGCCCCAGGCGGACGTGACGGTCGTCAACAGCCTGGTCAACCCGCCAGTCAACCTGACGGTGCAAACGGATGCCAGCGGCCGCTACCTGCTGCCCGGGGCTCCAGCCTCGGTGAACGGCTACCAGGTCACTGCGACCAAGGCCGGCTTCAGCACGGACAAGACCTGCACGACTGACCCGGCCGGGGCGGGCTGTAGCGGCGCCATCGGCAACCCGACGCCCACCAAGCCGCATGTCACGGTCATCGCTGGCCAACTGACCGATATCAGTTTCGCCATCGACCGGCTTTCCAGCATGGTCGTGCAGACCATCCGCCAACCCACCCCCAGCGATTGGGTCATTAATACCGGCGGTAACGGCTTTGACCAGGATAACCCGGCCATCGCCCTCTGCCCGAACGGCAACTACCTGTTCGTCTGGCGCGACGCCCGGCAGAACAACAATCCGCGCATCTATGCCCAGCAGTACACGCCGGCCAAAACCGCGGTGTGGAACCCCGACCTCGCCATTACCACGTCCAATAACCAGAACAACCCGGACGTGCAGCCGGACAGCAGCTGCAATATCTACTACGCCTGGCAGGACGACCGGAACGGCAACCAGGATATCTACTTCGACAAATACGATTCAGCGGGCGTGGATGCCTGGACCGACGCCAAAAAAGTCAACGTCGCTGCGCAGAACGCCGACCAGACCTACCCGCAAGTCGTGGTCAACGCCAGCTCCACGTTCGAATACATCGTTTGGCAGGACGCCTCGGCGGATGCCGGCGACATCTACGCTCAAAAGTTCGATACCGCCGGCGATCCGGTGTGGGGCAGCGAGGTCAAGGTCAACTCCGACGTCGGCGCGGCGACGCAATCGCTGCCGGTGCTCGCCTTGGACGTGGATGAGAATCTGATCTTGGTGTGGCATGATGACCGGGACGGCCACAACGATATCTTCGGCCAGAAATTCACCAAAGACGGCGTTCGCCTGTGGTCGCCCGATAAAAAACTGAACACCGACAACGGCGCGACCGAACAGATCAACCCGGCGTTCGTTTTGGATGCCAGCGGCGTGTTCTACGCCGCGTGGGAGGACGGCCGCAACGGCGACAGCGACATCTACGCCCAGCGGTATGACGCCAACGGCGTTCCCCAATGGGGGCAAGACGTGCGCGTCAACAGCGACCTCGGGACGGCCAACCAAGGCGACCCCTCTATCGTGCTTTCGGGCAACGGAACGCTGGTCATCGTCTGGGAAGACCACCGCAACGGCACCAACGACGTCTACCTGCAGCAGCTGGACAGCAACGGGACAAAATTGGTTCCCTTCGACACGCGCGTGAACAGCTCGACGAACGGCGAGCAGGAGAACCCCGAGGTAACCCTGAATGCGAGCGGGAAGATCGTCATCGTCTGGCAGGATAACTCGGAGGGCAACTTCGACATCCGCGCCGCCATCTACGACGACAACCCGCAGACCGTCACGCCGGTCGCGAACGTGCCGTTCACGCTCCGGGGGAACAAACGCATTGGCGAAAACCCGGTCATTAATAAATACGTGCAGACGCATACCACCGACGGCAGCGGCACCCTCACCATCCCTAATCTGGAGTGGGACCCCGGCTATACGCTCACACCCATCGGCTACACCCTCCTGCGCTCCGAACCGGCGCAGCCAACCGCGCTTGATCCCAACACCACGCTGACGGTCATCCTCAATCTGCAATGAGAATTTTGAAATTCAGAATTACCGGTTTGCCCCTTGTGGCACGGGCGGGACTGACCATCCTGGAGGTCGTCATCTCCATCGCGATCTTCACCACCGCGACGCTGATCATCGCCGGCTATATCGTCCAGGGTTACCGCGTCAACCGCTTCGCCATGGAACAAGCCGATGCCCTTGAGCATGCCCGCCGCGCCATGGACAGCATGGCCAAAGAGATCCGCGAGGCGGACTTTTCCGACCTCGGCAGCTACCCAATAGCCTCGGCGACCAACCAAAGCTTTTCGTTCTACAGCAACCTGGATGGCGACAACGCGGTGGAAAAGATCCGTTACTTCCTGGAGGGGACGAACTTCAACAAGGGGGTTATTGAACCGGGCGGCAACCCGCTGGCCTATAACCCCGCCGGCGAAAAGATCACCGTCATTTCGAGCTATGTACGCAACGGGGCCGACCCCATCTTCAACTACTACGACGGCAACTACCCCAGCTCCACCACCCCGCTTGCCGCGCCCGCGAATCCCAACCAGGTGAAGCTCATCCAGCTGAACCTGCGCGTCAACATCGACCCGAGCACCGCCCCCGACGACCTGACTCTGAACACGTTCGTCCAGATACGGAATTTGAAGGACAACTTATGAGATTTCGAAATATCGAAATATCGAAATATCGAAATATCAGGGATGGTTCGATCTTGGTATCAACACTGGTCTTTTCCTTCATCTTCTTGATGATCGCAGGGGGACTGCTCGGGTTTGTCAGCCAACAACGCAAGCTGTCCCTGTCGCGGCAGGCGCAGCTGTCGGCGCTCCAGATCGCGGAGGCCGGCGCAAACTACTACCGCTGGCACCTCGCGCACGCCGTCAACGATTACGCCGACGGCACCGGGCAAACGGGATGCAATCCATGCGGCCCGTACGTACATAACGTTACCGACCCTTCCGGCACGGTCCTGGGCAGCTACAGTCTACTGGTCACCCCCCCGCCCCAAGGTTCCACCATCGTCAAGATAAAATCATCGGGTTCCAGCATCGCCAACCCGGCGTTGCGGCGGCATGTGGTCGCCCGCTACGGCCGGCCGTCGCTCGCTGCTTTCGCGGTGGTCGCCGACGCCAACCTGCGGTTCGGACTGGGCACCACCGTGAATGGACCGCTCCACTCCAACTACGGCATCCGTTTTGACGGACTGGCCTACAACGTCGTGACCAGCTACCAGCAGACCTACACCGACACCGATTCGGACGCCTGCACCGCCAGCTCGTGGGCGGTTCACACCTGCGTCAGTCCCGCCGACCCATCCCCCAACACGCCGACGCAAACGCGGCTTGACGTATTTGCGGCCGGCCGGCAGTATCCCGTACCCCAGGTGGACTTCAACGCCATCACCGTCAACCTGGACCAGCTGCAGGACCTGGGTAACGCCCCTGACGGCTCCTATCATAACCCATCCAACCAGCAGGGCTGGCACATCCAGTTCCTGGGCAACGGCACGTACCGCTATCGCAAGGTCAAGACCACCCGCACCTGTACCTACGGCGACCCGGAGGTGACCGTCGCGGTCGGCGATGTGTACGCGTACCAAGGCAACTGGGCGACGACTGCACTGCCGGCGAATGGTATAATCTTCGTGGAGGACAATGCCTGGGTGGACGGCACGCTGCAGAGCGGCGAACGCATCACGCTCATCGCCGCGATGGAACCACTCGCCTCGGGCAACGCAACCATCTGGGTCAATAATGACATCCTCTACACCGTGCGGGACGGCACCGCGGCGCTCGGCCTGATCGCCCAAAAAGATATCTCGGCGGGGTTGTTCAGTGAGGATAACCTGGAGATCGACGCGGCGCTGCTGGCGCAAACCGGGCGCGTGGGACGTCCCTACTACCCGTCTGATTGCAGCCCCTCGTACTACCTGCGCGACACCATCACCGTCTACGGGTCCATCGCCACGAAGCAACGCTACGGCTTTGCCTGGGTCTGCAGCGGCGTGCCCTGCTCCGGCTACAACATCCGTAACCTTAATTTTGACGGCACGATGACCTACACGCCGCCGCCGTCGTTCCCCACGTCGGGTGAATACCGTTTTATTTCCTGGGAAGAGGTGCTCTCCGACGAAATCTATTAACGCCATGCTGACCATTCCGGAACAAAATCTGTTCGGTCTCGACATCAGCCAGTCCAAGCTGCGCCTGGTGCAGATCCGCACCAAACACCGTCGCAAGTTGATCACGGCGCTGCGGGAACTGCGGGTACCGGACGGCGTGATCGTCGACGGAGAGATTGCTGACCCCAAACAACTGGCCCAGCTGGTTGCAACCATCTACCGCGGCAAAGAACTGCGCGACCGCATCGCGGGGAACGGCGTCATCTCCGTTTTGCCCGAAAGCAAAACCTTCATGAAACTCATCACCTTGCCAACCTCGGAGGTGGCCCAAATCGACGCCTTGTTGCGGGACGAGATCCCCCGCCACATCCCCCTCCCCCTGGAAGAGATCTACTATGACTGGCAGCCTTTGCCGAACGGCGTGGATGGCAAAACGCTCGTACTGCTGGGGGTGGCACCCAAACACCTGGTCGACGGGTACCTCGGCGTGCTGCGCGCCGCCGGGCTCCTGCCATTCGCCCTGGAGATCGAAGGGGCGCCGATCGCCCGCTGCCTGTTGAAGGACACCGCGACTGACGACCAGGCCGTCACCGTCATCATCGACATGGGGGCCGCCAGGACCGGCTTGATGGTAGTACGGTCAGGCGTCATTCAATTCACCGTCAGTCTGCCGGTCTCCGGCGACCGCATCACGCATACCATCGCCGAAACGCTCAAGATCAGCGGCCAGGAAGCCGAGGAGGCCAAGATCGTCTGCGGCCTGGACACGGAGCGCTGCCAGGGGGCGCTGAAAAAAGTGCTGTACGAAACCTTCGACGACCTGGTCAAAAAGATCGAATCGTCGCTTGATTTCTACCGCGACAACTTCGCCGATGCCAAACCAGTCGGCGATATCCTGCTCACCGGCGGCGGCGCGAATTTTCTCAACGTCGACCAGATCCTCTCGGAACGCCTGCAGCTCCCCATCCACATCGGCAACCCGCTGACGAACGTCAATCTGGCTAAGGCCTCGGTGCCGGCCGCAACGCTCCAGTCGTACGCCACGGCCATCGGGCTGGCGCTGCGGGGTACGCACCGCGAAGCGGTCATCTAGCGCCTATGCCGACCGTCACCCTCAACCTCATCCCGACCAGGGACAAACAGGAACTTCGCCTGGTCAACCTATTTTTGGCGATCAAAAATCTCGTGTCGTTGGCGCTCATCGGCATGATCACGCTGGCGCTCGGATTGATCGCCGCCAAAGGGTTTCTCCAAAGCTACTTCAACCATCTGGTCGCCTCTAATACCCTCACCCGGGAAGCCGGACGGTTCGCGAATAACGACATTCGGACCTTCCGCACCGAACTGGCCGCCGTACAGCAAGTGCAGCAAGAGTACATCCCGTTCAGCGAGCTGTTGCTGCAGCTGGGCAACCATATCCCGCCCGGCGTGGCCCTCACGGATTTCAGCGTGGACAAGACCGGCGCGGCAGAGCTGTCGGGCATCGCGGCGCGCCGGGACGACCTGCTCGCGCTCCACGACCGGCTGGTCAAATCCGGTTTTGCCGATGAATTCGTCATCCCGCTGACCACCAAGTTCCAGGAGAATAACATCAAATTCCGCTTGTCCCTCAAATTGCGGGTTCCGCGCATCATCATCACTGAACATGTCAATTAAACGGAAGATCTACATCACGATCAGCTTGGTCATCATCGCCCTGGCGGCCATGGGCTATTTCCTGGTCTGGCCGACCCTGCGCGAGATCACCGGTATCACGCAGGCGATCCAGCGCGAGCAGGAAGACCTCGAGCTGAAGTACCAGCGCGGGCAGCGCATCCGCAAGATCGCCTCAGAATACAAGAAGATCAAGCCCCAGCGCGACCGGCTCAACACGATTTTCGTTCCCAGCGGCGATGAGCTGCAGTTCATTACGACGCTGGAGCGCCTCGAACGTCAATACCAGGTGGAGGTCGTGCCGACGCCTGACCAGCGTTCCAATGCGCTCGGGCCGAACGACCCGCTGCCGCTGTTGCTCTCCATCCGCGGCAACTATCCCAAGGTACTGCAATACCTCATCGCCCTGGAGCGGCTGAACTACTACTTCAACGTCGGCAGCATGTCCATTACCGGCGCCAATCCCGACACCGGGGCGCTGACCCTGAATCTTTCCGGCAGTATCCACCGCAAGCCATACCAGGCCAAAACCGCCGACAAACCTCCCGCCGCCCCGCCCGTACCGGAGGTTCCGACGGCCACCAGCGTCCCGCCCATCCTCCCGACCGAGTGACCCCCGCCAAGCGTATGAAACTCAATTTCAAACTCACGCTCCACCGCAGTGCCGTGCCGCGCAAACGCAAGCGTCGCATCGCGCTGCCGCCGCAAGCGCTCTACCTGACCGCCATCATCCTGATGGCGCTGGCCATCGGCGGCGGGATCCTGGGCATCTATCGCGTCGTGGAGACCACGCTCACCGCCTCTGAAGAGGTGCTCCGGCTGCGCCAAGAGGTTTCGGATGAGTCGTTCCAGACCGACGACTTTCTCACCGCGGTGGAACGCTTGGAAAAAAAGATGGCACAACCGGAACCTCCGGACTGGTCGGCCATCATCAACCCCTTCCTGGCCAACCGCTGATCGACATTTTCAGCAAGATAAAAAACGCCGCGCCTGCGGCGTTTTTTGATGATCAAACCCTTCGGCGCTAGACGGCTTCCACCCTGGTCACTCCGGGTACTTTGGCCTTCAGCGTCCGCTCGACGCCTGCCTTGAGCGTCACATTCGCCAGCGAACAGCCCGCGCAGGCGCCCTGGAGCTTGACGGTCACCACGCCGGACGGTGCCTCCACCCCGACCAGCTCGATATCGCCGCCATCGGCGTTGATGAACGGGCGCAGCTCGTCCAACACTTTGCGCACTTCGTTTTCCATAAGATAACCCTACCAACGCTCGCCCGCCCTGCCCACGATGATAGCAACCGGGGGGCTGGCGCGCAACAGCGTTTCCGTCACGTCATCCTTGGTCTTGCCGGCCAACGGCCAGTCGTGCACGGCCGACAGCAGCGTCGTTTCCGCGTAACGGTACTGCTCGCCGCGCTTGGTACCGGGGTCGTTCGTCACGAACTCGCGCCGCTCGGGGTCGTGGCCGCGCACCACCAGCATATGATACAGCGGCCCCGGCTGGCGGAAGTACGGATTGCCGAGGTCCCGGCCGGCAAGCGGCAGCAGCACCAGCCGCCCCGCGGAGAGGTGCCCCCGGATGCTCTCGGCAGTCGGGTCGGATTCTACCGCGGCCGACAGCTGGAAATAATCGCGCAGGATGAGCGCGGTTTCGGCGGCCGTCACATCCACGCCGTAGCCGTTTACGGCTTCCCACTTCGCCAGATTCAATATCCCCTGCTCCATCAAGTGGGCATTCAACGACGCTCCCGAAAAAAATGCGTCCGCCATCAGCATCGACGCCTCTTCGCACGCCTCGTTATGCAATTCGTCCCACACCGCGTACGGAGCCTGCGGCGCGAACGGCACTGGCAAAATGAGCTGCCCCGAAACGGCGGACGGGGACGGGCTGGGACTGGGAAGCGGGGGCGGCAACGGCGAGGGCGTCGGACTGACCGGAGCGCTCGGTGAGGGCGCAGGCACCGACGGAGTTGTCCCGGGACTAGGCTCCGGAGATGGCGACCCCACCGGCACAGGGCTAACCGATGTCACTCCAGCTGCTCCATCCCTAACCGGGACCCGGCTGCAGCCGGCAAGGATCACCACGAACGCCGCAAACACAAAACAACGAGTACGCATAGATCTATCCTAGCGGAATGCTCCCGCGCCGGCAATCAATGATTGACTTTCCGTTTGAACTGTGGTACGGTTCGTGGTCGCCTCAACTGGCGGCCTCAAAGCCACGAGATGTGTGGCTAGCACTTTTTCAAGGAGACACTATTGGACGTCACGCAAGTCCAGGCTTTCGCTCGCGAAATGCAGCGGCTGGAAAATCCGCTCCTCGCCGTCGATCCAGAAGTGGTCAAGAAAGCCGTCGCCATGGGGCTTTCCCTCATCGACCCGACGCAGCCATTCGGCAGCACCCTCTTCAACGCCCTGTGCCAGGTCACCGTGACCGTCGCCATCGAAGCGGTGGCGCTGCGTACTAACCCGGGTAGCGGTGGCATTGAGGTGCTGCTGACGCAGCGTCCCAAGACCGAGCCCGCGTACCCGGGAGAATGGCACTGTCCGGGGTCTGCTCTGCGACCCGGGGAGCTCATCCAGAGCGTGTTCGCACGGCTCAGCCGCGCCGAATTCTTCACGTCCATCGCGATGTGGAAAGATGCCGGAGTCTGGAACAACCCCAACGAGGCGCGCGGGCACTTCCTCCACCTCGTCTACCTATGCCTAGTGGAAGGCGGCAGCCGCGGCCAGTGGTTCCCCGTTGAACTACTCCCGACCCCGACCGTCGACCACCACGGCGAACAGATCATTCCGATGGCGCTGCGCGTCTACAACGCCCTCGAGATGCCATGGTGAGTCGCTGATCCCGGGCCAGCCCGCGCCGATAACGGCTGCGGCTGGCCTCTTTTTTTAGGTATGCGGCTTGACAATTCGCTCCGTATCCGGTATCTTTGAACAATCCTAACCCAAGATTTCTGAGCAGATATGGCGCATAAAAAAGCAGGCGGCTCCACCAGTTTAGGCCGCGATTCGCAGTCCAAACGGCTGGGCGTCAAGGTCGCCGATGGGCAATACGCAACCCATGGCGCCATCATCGTCCGCCAGAAAGGCACGCGCATCCGCGCCGGAGAAAACGTCGGCATGGGCAGGGACTACACCCTATTCGCGAAGGCCGCGGGGTTGGTCAAATTCACCCGGCACCAGATCGTGAACTATGATGGCCGTCGTAAGGTCGTGAGTTTCGCGAGCGTCCAGCCCAAGGCCAAAGCTGCGACAAAGCCCAAACGAAAGGCGAAATAACCTCAATAGCAAAACCGTCCCGCATCCGCGGGGCGGTTTTTTTGCGCTGCGAGAATGTCCTACTTCCGACCGACGGCTCGCTGCTTGGCGGCAGCCACCAGCCCGGTAAACAGCGGATGCGGATGCAGCGGCCGCGACTTCAATTCGGGGTGAAATTGGGTGCCGACGAAAAATGGGTGTTGCGGCAGCTCGATTATTTCCACCAGCTGCCCGTCCGGGGACAGCCCCGCCAAAGAAATACCGGCCTTCGTCAGCCGCTCGCGGTAGGCGTTATTGAACTCATAGCGGTGGCGGTGGCGTTCATTGATGCGGCGCGTGCCGTAGAGCTTGGCGCTCCGGGAGCGGCGGTCCAGGACGCAGGGCCAGCCACCCAGCCGCATCGTATTACCATACTGCTTTTTGGCGAGCTTCTCCGCCTGGTCAGGCATGATGTGAATGACGGGGTGCTTGGTTTTGGGGTCGATCTCGGTCGTATTGGCGCCGGACAGCTTGCAAACGTTGCGCGCGAACTCAACGGTCGCCAACTGCATCCCGTAGCACAGCCCGAGGAACGGCAGGCTATGCTGCCGCGCATACTGAATGGCCAGGATCTTGCCCTCCACGCCGCGGCTGCCGAACCCGCCCGGCACGATGATGCCGTGGTAGCCGCTCAACTCCTTGACCTTCGCGCGGTCCTTCTCGTAGTCGTCGGAGTTCAGCCAATCGATCTGCAGCTTGACGCGGTTGGCGCCGGCCGCATGGCGCAACGCCTCAATGACCGAAATGTACGCGTCCGGCAGGATGAACGCGCCGGTCGCGAAGTACTTGCCGACCATGCCGATCTTGACCGTGGTTTTCGCCCGCAGCATCCGCTGCACCATGGTGCGCCATTCGCGCAGGTCCTGGCGGCGTGAACGCAGTTTCAACTTTTTCAGGATCTTGTCGCTGAGGTGCTCCTTTTCGTAATTCAACGGCACCTGGTAGATGGTCTCCACATCGGGCGCGGAAATAACGGCCGATTCATCCACGTTGCAGAACACCGACAGCTTTTTCTTGCGCGGCCCGTCCAGCGGAGCCGTCGAGCGGCAGATGATGAAATCAGGCTGGATCCCCGCCTCGTTGACCTGGCGCACGGCATACTGGGTCGGTTTGGTCTTCATCTCCCCCAGCGTTCCCGGAACCGGCAGGTAGCTGACCAGCATGAACAGCACGTCGTCGGGCTGCTCGTAGTGCATCTGTCGGGCGGCTTCCAGGAACAAAATGTTCTGGTACTCGCCGACGGTCCCCCCGATCTCGATGATGGTGATCTCCGCGCGGGCTTTGGCCGTGGCGCGCCGGATACGGCGGATGACCTCTTCGGGAATATGCGGCACGACCTCGACGCACTTGCCGCCGTACTCAAGGTTCCGTTCGCGGTTAATGACCGACTGATAGATGCGGCCGGTGGTCATGTAGTTATCGCGTGGCAGATCCACGTCCAGAAACCGCTCGTAATTGCCGACGTCCTGGTCAGTCTCGTCGCCGTCGACCGTAACGAATACTTCGCCGTGTTCGGTCGGGTTCATCGTTCCGGCGTCAACATTGACGTAGGGGTCGATCTTGAGCGCGGTCACGCGGTAACCGCGCGCCTGCAGGATCTTGCCCACCGACGCCGAGGCGACTCCCTTGCCGACCCCGGACATCACGCCCCCGAACACGAAGATGTATTTTGCCATAAGGAAAAGAGAGAAATAACAAAAGCAACCCCAGTAGGCCGGCTACCAACCGCGAATTGTGAAAATCCCACCGTGCGGTGGGACTTGACTGGCAGGTGCGGTGGGGAACATGGCTGGAAAATTATGCCTGGGCGACCACATTGACCGTGACCGTGCTTTCCAGACCGTGGGGCAAGCTAATGACGACCTGGTGCTCGCCGACCTGCTTGAGATGTCCGGCTCCCACCTGGTCCTTGGTCACAGAAAAACCGCGCCCTTGGAGCGCGGCGGCGATCTTGACCGGGCTGATAGCCGCGTAGAGGGTACCCTCCGGAGAGGCCTTCGCCTTCACCGTAACCTCCTGGCCTTCCAATCGCGCAGCCAACTGCTCGGCTTTTTCCAGATCCATTTCGGCGGCACGATCCTGGCGCTCGCGCCGGCGCTTGACCTGGGCGACCAATTCCGGCGTCGCAATGTCCGCCAAGCCGCGCGGGAACAAATAGTTGCGCGCATACCCAAGCGCGACCTCGCGAATCTCGCCCTCGCGACCCAATTTTTCCACCGGTTTGAGCAAAATGACCTTCATGAAGAACTAGGAATGGTTATCGGTCGCGATATTGAACCCCTGGTAGAGGCCTTTCGGCTGCCCCCAGACGGTCCGGATACGGTCAACGCGCGCCGACCTGACGCCAGTATAGCACCAGTCCAAAAATGCCTGCAAGCGCGTCCGGTCGGCTTCCGCAATGATCGTGACGCTGCCGTCGGGATTGTTCTTTACGCAGCCGGAAATGCCCAAAACCCGCGCATGCCGGCACACTCCGTACCGGAAACCGACCCCCTGAATCGACCCGGTGACCGCCATCGTGAGCGCTGTTGCTACCATATCCCTACCCCACAAAACCACCCTCCCGCCCAGGGAAGGCGCCCGATATAATAATAAACGATACTTATTAGCGGCTGGAAGTTGGGGCCTGCAGCAATTCAACCGCCTTGTCCAACTGCGGATCCAGCTGTTCTTCGGAGCCGTTCTCCGCGGGCTTGACCTCGACGTCCGGCGCGATGCCCGTGCCGTGGATCTGCCGGCCTTTCGGCGTCAGCCATCTGGCGATGGTCAATTTCACCGACGCGCCATCCTCGAGCTGCCGCAGGTCCTGCACGGAACCCTTGCCGAAACTCGTTTCCCCCACCAGGGTGGCGACCCCGTAATCCTGCAGGGCGCCGGCCACGATCTCGGAACCCGAAGCGCTCCCGCGGTTGATCAATACCACCGTGGGAATACCTTCGAACAGCGCCTGCTGGTTCTCGGGCTTATGGCCGACCGTTTCGGCGTTGCGCTGCTGTTCGCCGACCACGACGCGGTTGGGCCCGGTCCAGAACGACACGACCTCGATGGCGGTGGTCAGGAATCCGCCGGGATTGTTGCGCAGATCCAAAATAATACCCTTGGGCTTGGCCGCGGCGATCTGATTGGCGGCCTGGCGGAAGCGACCCAACGTGTCTTCGTTGAAATACTTCAGTTGCAGGTGCGCTATATCATCGTCCAGCATCTGCCAGCTGACACTGACAATGGCGATGGTATCGCGGGTGATAGTAAAGGTGCGTGGCTCCTTCTCGCCGTTACGGAGGATCTCCAGGGTCACCTTCGTTCCCTTGGGGCCGCGGATATGGCCGACCGCCTCATCCAGGGCCAATTCAACGGCGTTATAATCGTCGATCTGCAGCACCGTGTCACCGGCCTTCAGTCCGGCGCGTTCCGCGGGGTTGCCCGGAAGCGGCGCGATGATGGTCAGTCGATCATTGCGGATGCCGATCTCGGCGCCAATACCCTCGAAGCTGCCCGAGAGGTCCTGCTGGAACTGGGCGGACGTGGTCGGCTCCAGGAATACGGAATAAGGGTCTCCTAATGAACCGACCATCCCCTGCAGCGCGCCATAGAACAGTCGTTCGTCGGAAACCTCATCGGCAACGTAGTTGTCTTTCACGTAGTCCCAGACCTCCCAGAACTCATTGAAATCAACTCCCTGCAGCTCGCGCGTATTGTCGGCATCCCGGACGCGGGAGATAAGCAGCGGCCGGGCTGCCCGCTGTGTCCCTTCCGGCAGCTCCAGCGCGACAAAGCTCAGCCCGATGAACATGCCCGCACAGATCCCGACGGTCGCAAGGAAGACGGCCAGCCAGAGGCCCGTCCAACGGGAAAATTTCATCAACCCCGGAGGGATGAACGGTCGCTTGGGAACGACGGGCATCAATGCCATAGGATATAGAGAAACGCGATCGCGGCAGAGTCTGCCGCGGAACAGTTTGCGGAAACGCCGGCTGCTGCGCTACAATCATCATCAGCTTGAACGCTGCCGCTTTCCAACAGTGTAACCCGAAAAGGTACCCGCGACAAGCACTCCCTCCCCGCAATGCGCCTGGCTGTCCGCCGCCTGCTCTATCTCTCGTTCATCTGCGCGTTCTTCGTGACCGCCGCGGTCGTGCTGCTGTACCTGGGAGGCTATTCCCTCCCGTGGTTGTAACCGCACGTGGGGAAAAACCGCGCTCCGAGCGCGGTTTTTTTATGCGTCCGGCTTTTCGGCCGCCCGATTTGCCGCCAATACCCCCGCCTGCAGCAAGCTGTCGAAAGATTCCCCGCCGTCGCCCCACCACCCCTTGAGCACCTCGTAGGTCATGGTTCCTTGCTTGACGTAAAAGTTATTGACGTCAGTGATCTCAAGCTCGCCGCGCGCCGATGGTTTCAGCTGCTTGACGGCGTCCCACACCTGCCCGTCATAACAGTACAGGCCGATGACCGCCAGGTTGGACTTCGGCTGAACCGGCTTTTCCACAATACTGACGATCTTGGCTCCCGAAACTTCCGCCACGCCGAACGACCGCGGGTTCTCCACTTCTTTCAAGAAGATCTTGGCCCCGCGTTTTTGGTTCCGGAAATCCTTGATGGCCGGACTGATATCGTCGTACAAAATATTGTCGCCCAGGATGACGGCGACCGGTCCGCGGTCGGCGAAATCCTCGCACAAGGCGAGCGCCTGCGCGATGCCGCCGGCCAGGTCCTGGACGCCATAGGAAAACTTCGCGTTAAACTGCGCACCCGACTGCAACAATTCCAAAAATCCACCCGCATGCCCCTTACCCGACACGATCATAATGTCGGTGATGCCGGCCTGCGTCAACGTCTGGATCGGATAGTAGATCATCGGCCGGTCGTAGACGGGCAGCAGGTGCTTGTTGGTCACCAGGGTCAGCGGACGCAGCCGCGTCCCGGTGCCGCCGGCGAGGATGATGCCTTTCATAGACGGGGAATGTGAACTACGGAATCAAGGAAATAGTTTGGATACTTGGACATTTATCCCTATGGTAACGGCAATAGCAGTATTTGTCGAGCTGACGGCCCAACAGAGAGTCTTGACTAAACCAACGCACGGTAGTAGCCTGTAGTTTCCGGGCGATGGTGCCTGGGAGTTTTAGGAGGTGCACCTTGAATGCACGACTATCTGGAGCGCTCGCGCAGGCGCAACTGCTAAGCCCCGAAAACGTAGTCGGCAGGATGTTCGTTTTTACCGCGGACGAAATCCACCACCACCAGGGGGGAGGAGCGTACAAGGTAACGGCCGCCCACATCGAGCTTGCAAGTTTTGTCACCGGCATCACGCTCGTGGACAAAACCCTTTGCCTTTTTTCGGCCCACCTGGAAATCGATGGCGCCGAGGTCCTGCGGTTCCGCTGGCATGGAAGCGAAGAGGGATGGCGCGCGGACCTCGTGTGGCACAGCTATGAGCCAAACAACGGGTACGTCGCTGGCCACTTCAAACTGCTCAAACATCCTGCGACGCTGGCCGCAAACTAGCGGTGCTGCCCCTACCCTGCATACCCCTGATGTAAAAGCAGTCGCTCAACAAAACATAACGTTGGGCGATTTTTTTTATTTGGGTAAAAAATCACGCAATACCCCGGCGCGCCGCCACATAGTCCTGCAGCGCCTCGCGCCATGGCTGCAGCGGCGGCAGCTTGGTATTCGCGAGCAAACTATGCACAGGCCGGGCCGCCGCCTGTGGGAATTCATGCGACGCACAAGGAGTGACCGGTATTTTTAATCCCACCAGTGCCACAATGGCCGCGCCAAACTCGTACCATGTGATGCCAGCATCGGGCGCCGCGTTGGTGACGTGGTAAATACCGTCGGATTTTTCCTGCGCCGCCAAATCGAGCGTGACGGCAGCAAGGTCTTTAGCGTACGTCGGTTTCCCCCAGCGGTCGTTGACCAACCTCAACTTCCCGTCCTGCTGTGCGCGCGCAATGATCTTTTCTACCACGTTATCGCGTCGCCCTGGACCGAACAGCCAGGACGTTCGAATCAGGAGGTACTTACAGCCGCTTGCTCGCAGGAGCCGCTCCCCTTCCAATTTGCTTTTGCCATAGACCGATAAAGGGTTGGGAGCGGCGTCCTCCGCGTACCCGGCAGGGTCAGTCCCGTCAAAGACGTAGTCCGTGCTGTAGTGCACCAGCACCGCTCCGATATCCCGACACGCGTTGGCCAAGACGCCGACTGCCTCGCCGTTGATAGCGTTGGCCAAGCCAGGATGTTCCTCACACCCGTCAACGTCCGTGTACGCTGCCGCGTTGAGGACGTAGCGCGGGACGATTTTCTTCAACTGATAGGCGACGTCTTCGTGGTTGGTCAAATTGAACTTAGGCAAGTCCAATGCGGTCACCGGGAAATCACTTCTCGTGCATGCCTTCAGCAGTTCTCCGCCCAGCATGCCATTGGCACCAATAATAGCCACCGGCAGAGCGGCCGGGTCAACCCTAACGGTTTTCATATTGACGACGGTAGTAGTCACGGTATTCGCCGCTCTTGACGCGCTGCCACCACGCTGTGTTTTTCTGGTACCAGGCAACGGTTTTCCCCAGCCATTCGTCAAACGAGTGCGCCGGCTGGTACCCCAGCTCGCGCTCGGCCTTGGACCAGTCAATGGCGTAGCGGCGGTCATGAGCTGGCCGGTCTTTGACGAATTGAATGGCGGACTCATTCGCACCCAGCAGCGCGATGATCTTTTTGACCACTTCCAGGTTGCTGACGTCCTGGGTCAACCCGCCGATGCAGTAGGTCTCCCCCGTCTTCCCTTTTTCCAAAATGAGATCGATGGCGCGGCAGTGGTCATCAACGTACAGCCAATCGCGTACGTACTTACCGTCCCCATAGATAGGAACCGGTTTACCTTCTAGCAAGTTAGTAATAGCCAGAGGGATGAGCTTTTCCGGAAACATGTAGGGCCCAAAGTTGTTGGCGGTGTTTGAAACGGTCACCGGCAGACCGTACGTGGTATGGTAGGCGCGGACGAGGTGGTCGGCGGCGGCCTTGGTTGCCGAGTAGGGATTGCGCGGACGGTAGGGTGTATCCTCCCGGAAGGCTTCATTGGTGCCCAGCATCAGTTGCCCGAAGACCTCATCGGTGGAAATATGGTGGAACCGCTGGACCTTCGCGGCCAGCGCCGCATCCAGTAGCACTTGGGTGCCGACCACGTTGGTCTGCACGAACACCGTCGGCCCGAGAATGGAACGGTCCACGTGCGTCTCGGCGGCAAAGTGTACCACCGTATCCGAGCCAGCCATCGCCCTGGCGACGGCCGCGGCATCGGTAATATCACCCTTGATGAAGCGGTAGCGCTTGTTACCCTCCGCTCCGCGCAGATTTTCTAAATTGCCGGCGTAAGTCAGGGCGTCAAAGTTGACAACCTCGTCGCGGGCGTGTTCGCGCAGCCAGTAGTGGATGAAGTTTGAGCCAATGAATCCCGCGCCCCCGGTCACGAAAATTTTCATAGGGGAAAATATTTCCGCGCCAACAATAAGCCGGCCATCGTTACGCTGTCATAGATGCCACCCTGCGCGAGCAGCGACCGCACTCGAGCCGGGGTTGCCATGACGACCTTGAGCATTTCGCCGTTCGTTTCCGGCTGCGCGACACCGGCGTGCAGCCCCTGCGCCAGATAGACGTAGCCGGTCTGATTGAAATACCCTGGCGCCACCATCAAGCGCGCAAGACGACGCCAACGCCTCGCGGTAAAACCGGTTTCCTCGCGCAGCTCGCGCTTGGCCGCGGACATCGGCGCTTCGCGGCGCTCGATACCGCCCTTGATGACCTCCCAGGCCTGCCCCTGCGGGTAACGACGCTGGCGCACGAGCACCAGCCTATTTCCCTGCACCGCGAGCACCATCACGAACGGGGATTTTATCAAATACGTCCAGGTCCGCACCGCGCCGGAGGGAAAGCGCAACCGCGTCTCATGGACGCTTCCCACGCCGTCGCCGCGGAACGCCACGCGGGAGGAGAGCACCCGCAGGCCCGATCTAGTACGTGATTTCCGGCGCATGAGGAAAGCGCGCTTACGATACTGCGGCGGCGATATCCTTCGCCAACGCCGCGCCTTCCCCCGGACCGTACCGCTGATGCGGCCATGACTTCAGCCCGTCGCCGTCAGTTCTCGGGATAAGGTGAAAATGGGTATGCGGCACGACCTGCCCCGCGGCGGCGCCATTATTGATGCCGACATTGAATGCCGGAGCATGGGTTACCCGCAGCACCGCCGGCGCGATGAGTTGCAATACACGCATCATCGCGGAAACCGTCTCTGCCGGAGTAACCGCCAGATCCTGGAAATGCCGCTTCGGTGCGACCAAGGCGTGCCCGCGCGAGATCGGCGCGATGTCCAAAAACGCGATCACTTCATCGTTCTCGTATACTTTGTCGCACGGGATCTTCCCGGCGATGATCTTGCAGAAGATGCAGTCCATATCGGAGAAGCAAGAAGCTAGAATCAAGAAGCAAGGGGTGACCCATCTTCGACGACCGGATTACCCCACTCGTACCTACAATCATTGCAGCGATAGTGAAGCTCTTTATGGCTTACGGGCTGCCCATCGGGACGTAACGAAGCCATCGGCGGCACAACATTTTCGCCTCGGCATTTTGGGCACTTCATATATACAATGAATGAGTTTACTGATATTTCTCCCAATCAAAACTGATGGTTGGGTCGTCGTAGGCGAGCCGCTCTTCGTCGGGGTCCTTGGCGTCGTAGGACTGCGTCGTGTGGTAGAACAGCAGCACCGGTTCATTACCCAAAACCTTATAGCCGTGCACCACGCCGGCCGGAATGACAATGACCTTGTAATCATCTTTCCCGGCCCTGGTGGTCTGGGTCTGGCCGAACGTCGGTGAATTCTTCCGCTGATCGTACAGCACGACCAATGCCGTACCGCCGGCGACAAACCACACGTCATCCTGTTTCCGGTGCCAGTGGAACGCTTTGATGGCGCCCGGATAGGTCACGGTGAACGTCGACTGGCCGAAACGGGACAATAATACTTCGTCATCTCGGACGACTTCCATCAAAAAGCCGGGCCGCGAGAGCACTTCGCGACCCTGGGCCTGATCGGGCCACACCTTCAATGTTTTGATCTTAACTCCATCAATCATGCTGTTGCTCCCCTAAGGCGGCCAGTACGCTCCCCCACGCGACGACCGCAAACAGCCATCCGACCGGCGAGGACACGGCCGCACCGACTCCGACGGCCGCCGCGATCCCGGCACCGACGGCCAGCCAATGCCGGTACCAAACCGTCGCCGGCGGCGCGCCGCGGAACGTCAGAAACGCGGTCAGCGTAGCAGAAAATATCAGCCCAAGCAATACCCAGTGCGGATTGAACGTATTGCCGACAAAATGCGGCTTGCCCCACTCCAACGCCATCAGGCCGGCCCACGTCAACAGCAGCCCGCCCGTCTGCGTGCGGCAATACACGAGTGCGATTGATCGTTGGAGTCGCGATATGGAGCGCATAGAGTAGAACCCTAGCGGAACCAGCGGGCAGCCCAGCCGCGCAGTACCGGCCAGGTGACCCGGTCACCCGACAAGGTCGCGCGGAACATCCGGAATGACGCGCCCCCCCTCGGCAACGGCCGTTCAGGGACGGAGACGACCACGCGTAACGAGGAGGCGGACTGTTGTTCCGTGGTCAAAAGAAAACTCCGCACGATCTTCCGCCAGCCATCAGGAACACCAGTTGGTTGGTAGCCGGTCAGGATGAAATCCGTACTGCTGGCAACGCCGGACGGCGGCAACGCTGCAGCCGTGAACGGCAGATCGAATGGGACACGGTAGACGGCAATCTTCTCTTCGGCGGGGGGCTGCCGCAAAAAGTCATCAAGATTGAGGTAGACGGACGTGCGCTGCAGGAGCACCAGTCCTCCTCCCTGGAGCTGGGTCCACTTGCCTTCCTGCGCCAGATGCTCCAGCACCCGATGGTAGGCCGGCTGCAGGGTCATGTGGTCGGCGCGCCCGTCGGGAATAAGGCCCAGATCGATCACCTGCGCGCCTCCGGGATCAAGCTCAAGTTGGATGGAAAGCGTACGGAATGGCCGCGGCTGTTGCAGGTCAATATAGACGGGTTCCGCGAGCACTCGGTACCCGAGGGCAAAATCTGATGGTAAAAGCGGTTCGATCCTGCTTTCGGGAACCGGTCCGCGCAGGTACGGTCCCCTGATCGGCCAGGCTTCCGCCAGGAGCTGGCCCGATGGCACCAGGTCGACCCAAGCCAGCCAGGCGAACAACGTCAGCGGGATCGCGGCCCAGGCCAAGCGCGACAGCGTCAACCAGCGGGGACCGAAACGTTCTGGCATACCTCATTCCGCACCGCGACGCACGCGAAATAATCGCTCTGGCGTAGGAGCAGCTGCAATGGACACCGGCGCATCCAGGGTGAGTCCCAGGGGCAACAATTGACCGCGGACGGCAGCGATAGCCTCATCATCCATGAAAGTGTACCAATACACCGGACGGTGTTCCAAGAGCGCGGGGAGTGCTCGCTGCACTTGCGGGTCGCGGAGCGTGGCAATAACCGGCAGCTGGGGGAAGAACAGCTTATCGGCCCGCTCGGCGACGACCACGGCGTCGGACGGGACGTAGCGGACAACCGCCTCGCGTTTGACGTAGCCGGCGCGAACCGCGTTCGTGACGGCCCCTAACCCGTCGAGTGGTTCATCCAGGGTCAGCCGAATAGACCAGACGGAAAACCCGGCAAAGACGGAAAGAAGAACGACGCGCCGCAACCATGGGCCCCGAAGGCGGCCCATGGTCCACAGTAACCCCGATACCGCATAGGGCAGCATCATGACCGACAACGGCAACCAGTAACGCACATAGGAACCGGCCAGGGTCACGGCGTTGGGGTCGAGGTTGTCGAACAGTGCGGCGCTGCCGTAGTATGGCACCAACCACACCGCTGTGCCGACCAGCGCCACCATCGCCCACCGCGCGGCCACCGACTGGCGGCGCCAACGTTGCACCTGCAGCAGCAGGCCCAGTGCTGCCGGCCAGGCGACTACGGACTGCAAGCCGAACATAAAACGCCAAAAATTCAGCAGCGCGCGCCGCGGGTGCAAACCGAAGGGAAGCAGTGCGGACGTCGCCGCAACGGACGCACCCCCATCTGCCGACGGCAGCAGGTAACCGCTCGCGAACGGGTGGCCGAAGGTTGCTTGCTGCTGCAGCAATACCGGCGCCACCCCGGCGGCCAGGCCCAGAACGAAGACCCAGCCTACGCGCCGCAGCCGCCGCCGTTCGCACCACGCCGCAACGACCAGCAACGGCACGACCCATATCGCTTCCACGGGACGGATCGCAACGGCGGCGCCGAGCGCGGCTCCCGCCACGAATGCACCCACGCGGCGCCCCGTGCGGAGTGCCGCGATGCTCGCCCAACCTCCTATGAGCGCAAGGGTTACGAACGGCACGTTGGGAAATAACCCGCGACCGCTGTAGTACCACCACGGCGGCAGCAGCGGCAGGGAAATCGCCGACCACCAGGCCACCGCCGGAGAAAAGAACGCCAACGCCAATCGGTACAGCGCGTACCCGCCGAGGGCCGCCAGGAACGGCGTCAGGTACGGCAACACGCCCACCCCGCCGACCCGCGCGGCCATTCCGTACCATACCGGAAGCCCGATGAAACTGGCGGGAACCAGCCGGCCCGCATACACCAGCATGGATCGCGGATGCACGACGCCGGACTTATCATCCGCGAGCGCGGGGGCCGCCAACGGCAGATCCTGCGCCACTCGGCGCGCAAAAAAGTAGTTCGCCGTCTCATCCGGCGAATTAAAACTGCGCGGCCCTGCCGGAGGCCCACCGTGCCAACCGACCGCGGCATGCACGATCGCCCACCCGAACAACCACACCACCAGCACCGTGCCGCGCCAACGCGTGCCCTTCATATACCTGCAGTATAGCATCCCGGCCGGGTCATTGTAGCGCGCGGGGTTATGCTACACTGGAAGCGTCTTCCGGTACACCAACGGGCCGTGCGAAAGGGGCAGAAACGGACGCCCCGCAACAAATCACCGCAACCTGAACCCACGCATTTGACCGTTGTCCCCGGGTATGCCCCATAGGACAATGGACTGACGAAAACGACTTGAGAATTGCGTCGAGGTCACGTACTTCATTACGAGAGCAAACACACCCGAGCATTGTACTACGGGGTATGCGCAAGCAACCTTCCTGGCTCCTGACGGCGCTGTTGATCGCCGCGGTCCTCGCCAACCTGCGCTGGCACAACGCCGGTATCGGGCTGACGTTTGGCGTTTTCTATTTCTTGTGGTGTGCCTGGCTGGCCGGCGGAGTGCTGGCGCCGAATGAACCCCGCCGCTGGCAGCTCGTGGCCGGACTCGTGGGAAATCTCGCCCTCCTGACGGTGGTCGGGACGGCGGCCTACTGGCTATTCCGCCTCAATGGCACGGTCATCGCTGTCATTGCGATCGTCACGCCCTGCGTTTGGCTGACGTTGCCGCATGCGCCCGGCCGGCCGGGTTCCCCGATGTGGCAGCGCGACCCGTTGCGCGGTTTGCCGCGCACGATGGGCGTCACCACGTTCCTCCTGCTCGGGTTCATCGGACTACTGGCGCTTGCTATCCGACAACTGCTCGGCGCCCAAACGACGGAAGCGATCCGCACGCCGTGGCAGATCGTACCGCCGTCGTTTTGGGTCGGTTTCATCGGCGCGACGATGGCGCTGCTGGGCCTCCACCTCCGCACGGACCGGGCCGGCCGGCGGCTGCTCCTCACCCTGCTGCTGCTTGGCGTGGGCACCAGCGTCGCGCTGTCTGTCTATCCTCTCGGCTACGGCTATGACCCTTTCATCCACCAAGCGGCGGAACGAACGATCGCGGAAAGCGGTGTCATCACGCCGAAAACCCCCTACTACATCGGCCAATACGCGCTGGTCGTGCCGATCGCGCGGATCCTGGGCGTGGACGTCGTTGCGGTGGATCGCGTGAGCTCTCTCGCTGGCCTGCTGCTGATCGCGGCGCTCGCCTACTGGCCGTGGCGACGCTACCACCCCACTGCCGCTGCCCTGCCGCTGACTCTGCTGCTACTTCCGCTGGGCAGCCTCATCGCCACCACCCCGCAAGGGATGGCGAATCTCTGGCTGCTGGCGACTGCAACCATTGTGGCGCTGCCTTGGACGCCGGTTCCACAGCCGCCGCAGCTACGGTGGCTGCCGATCGCCTTACTGACTGCCGGCGCCGCCAGCGCGACGCATCCAATCGCCGGCGTGCCCGCGCTCGCACTCGTGGCGTTCGGCTTGATCGCCGCTTGGCGACCCGCGACTTCCTATGTCGTCAAGTGGGGACCGCGTCTCGCAAGTGGCGCGGTCTTTGGCCTGACCGCCACGACTCTTCCCTTACTGTTCCTTCTTAACGCGCAACGCGCCGGCATTGCGCCATCAGAGGCATGGGAACCGCAGCCGCTCGGACAAATGATAGCCGCGACGGCCGCCGCCGCGCTCCCCCGATTCCCCGTAAGCACCGATCCCCTGCTGGATTTCGCGGCCGTCCTTGACCTCAACCGCGGGTGGCTCTTGGCGGTCGGCGCGGCGGCGGGCGCGTGGCTCGCCTGGTCACGAAAAAAACAGGCGGTGCTGCTACCAAGCGTGGCGACCAGCATCGCGTTATTGACAACCTACCTCGCGCTGCGACAAATGCGTTTCCCGCAACTGATCGCTGATGAACAAGCGGTGTTCGGCCAACGCGTGCTGGAACTCGCGGGTTTTGTACTTCTTCCGCTCCTCATGGCCGGGGCGCAGATGCTGCTGGAACGCATGAGTCAGGAACGCGTACTGCGCGCCGCGGTTGTGGTGCTGGGGAGCGCGACGCTGGCGGCCGCCGTCTACTTGAACTACCCCCGCGTCGACCGGTACCGCGTGGATCGCGGGTACAATCTCAGTGCCGCCGACGTGGCGGCGGTGCGGTTGGTCGCCGCGGACGCGCACGGCACCTACCTGGTGCTGGCCAACCAGATGACGTCGGCAGCCGCAATTCGCGAGTTCGGTTTTGCGCCCGCGTATCCCACGGCGGCCGATCCGCGACGAACGATGTACACCTACCCCGTACCGACGGGGGAACCCCTGTACCAAAAATTTCTGGCAATGGTGCGCGAGGGGCCCGAGCGTTCCGTGGTACAAACGGCCGCGGCGCTGAGCGCAACCCCGATCAACACCGTCTACTTCATCCTGCCGCACTATTGGAACGACTTCGATCGCACCTCTGCGGCTGCCCAGGCAGCCGCAGACCAATGGTGGCCGCTGGATAACGGCAAGATCCTGGTCTTCCGCTACGACCTCGGGCGCTAAAACATGCGCCTCGAAATATTCAAAAAACGCCCGCGCGCAGCGGGCGTTTTTCCATTGGCCAAGTCTAGGCCGACTCCAGCATCTTCTGCAAGTACATTTTCAGATCAAAGGAGGCGCGGGTCCGCGCTGCGCCTTCCCGCAGCGGCGCCAGCAGTTCGGGATGGTCAAGATACTGCAGCAGCACCCCGCGCAGACTGCGCGGGTCGGACGGCGCGAACGTGAATCCGTTGACGTTGTCCTCCACCAGCTCGCTGATACCGCCGATGTCCGCCGCAACGACCGGCACGCCACAGGAAAAACTTTCCGCGATCACGGTCGGCGAGTTTTCGTAGCAGAGCGACGGCACGACCGTCGCGTCAGTCTGATTGAAGACCGCGCGCAACCCCGAACGCTTCACGTACCCGAGATACCGATAATTCGGCTTGTCCGCGGTCAGCGCCCGGACCTCCACGCTCAAGCTGCCGGTCCCAACGATCCGCAGTGTCCAGTTGGTCCGCGGCAGCCCTTCCAGAACCTCCAACAGCAGCAGAATTCCCTTGCCCCGTTCCAGCTGTCCCAGGTACAACAAATTGACGTGGTTGCTCGGGTGCTCACGGACCGCGGGCGGCGCGGGGTCGAGGCGCGGCAAAGGATTCGGCAGCACCAGCCAACGCGACCGGCGGAAGAACCCTCGAGTGCGATGATAGTCCGCGACCCAGTGCGAAGGTGCGACGACCACCGTCGGCGAACCGAACAGGTACCGGCACCATTTCTCGTACTGGAGGTCCAGGACGAGGAAGGGTTTCTCCTGCCCCGAGATCAGCAGGCCGGAGGGGCGGGACAGCTGAATGTCATGCAGCGTATGAATGTGCTTGATACCCAGGTCGCGCACCAGTCGCGGGATCAGGTAACTGACCCCCTTCAGATTATGGGTCATCACCAGCGCCGGCCGTTCCGCTTTCAGGATCCGTTTGACCTGCTGACGCCCGGACCAGCCGAACAGGTCCAGCAGATGCCACGGCAGGCGCAGCCACAACGGGCGCTCACCCAAAGAGAAAAATGAAAAAAGATTGAACGGCCGGATGCGGTAGACCATCATTCGGTCACCCCGCTCCACCGCGCGCTGCCGGCCGAGCGCGATGACCACCACCTCGTACCCGAGCTCGCGCAGCCCCAAAGCGATGGCTTCCACCATCACCTCGGCACCGCCCCGGCGATCCGGGGGGTAAAGATTGTTGATAAGACACACCTTCATACTTTTTTTTGAACCTTGAGGAAACGGCGTAACAGCAGCAGCAATGCCGCCCCGGCAACATCGACGCCGACGTCGGCGATGCGGCCGCTCCGGCCGCGGACCGTGGTTTGATACCACTCATCGGCTGCCGCCACCGCCCCGGCGAATACCAGGGCGGAAACCGCCGAGGAACGTGCTGGTGCGCGACTGCGGATCCAGAGGAACGCTAAGACGAAATATTCCGCCAGGTGGGCCGCTTTGCGTAACACCAGGTCCTTCCACGTCTCCAATCCCGAGGACAGGTCCGGCTGCGATGAGAACCAAAAAATTACCACGATCCAGGCGCCGAGCGCAAGATAATAAAAACTCCGTCGGAACATACTCAGTGCAGGAGCGAGTGATAGAGCGCCAAGAGCTGATCGCCCACTACCGTCCAGCGGTACTTCGTGAGCACGGCCTCATGGCCGGCCTTCCCGCAGGCATCAGCCCGAGGCGGGTCGTCCAACAATTGCGTCAATTTTTCCGCCAAATCAGCGGCGTCGCCGGGTTTCGCCAACAAGCCGGCGCCATTTCCGACCACCGTGCGCACGCCCGGCAACGCCGTGGCCACGACCGGCTTCTGCACCGCCATCGCCTCCAGGAGCGCGACGCCGAACGCCTCGGAACGCGTGACCGAAGGCAACGTGACCACGTCCGCCAATCGGTAGTGGTCCGGCAGGTCGTTGGTCGGAATGGCGCCGGTAAACCGCACGCGGGCGGCGAGACCGGATCGTTCGGCCATACGGCGGTACCGCTCCAGGAATCCGCCGCCGCCGACGACCACCAGCCGCACGTCTTGCGGCAAACGGGTCATTGCTTCCAACAATACCGGCACCCCCTTGAAGTAGTGCGCGGCATCCAGACTGCCGACAAATAGCACGATGCGCGCTCCCTGCAACCCGTACTCCACCACCAACCGTTGGGGCTTGGGCCCGGGCGTGAACCGCCGCGCTTCAACGCCGTTGGGCAGCACCGTGAAACGCTGCGGATCGCGCGAGATCATCGAGGACAGCTTCCCCTGTTGCGCGTAGTCCAACGACAGCACCACGATACGATCGGCCGCGCGCACCAGGGACGGGAGTACTGCACGCTGCCAGCCCCGCAACAGGATACCGCGCAAACCTGGCGCCAGCAGATCCATATGATAGTGCAACACCAGCCGCGGATGGCGGCGGCGGAACGCCCGCAGCACCGGACGGGCAGCGCCGATAAAGGGATAGTGCAGGTGTACCAGCGCAAAACCATCGAGCATTGCGGCAAGCGTCGGCAACAACGCTGCGTTGCCAATGGTCAACGCGGGACGCAGGTACACGACTCGGAAATCGGGATGATCGAGCCGGGAGCGGCCGTAGTCGGGGGTAAAAACGGTCACCTCATAGCCGGCCGTGCTCAACACGCGCGCATGATGGTAGGCAATGACGCCGATACCCCCGCCGTACGGAGGCATGACCGGAGTAACGATGGCGATCCGCATATGGTTACCAGCGGATCAGCGGCAACACCGCCCGCCAATACCCGCCAAAGACGATATTTGCCACCCGCGTCGTTCCCGTGGACGGCGAATCCTGAAATTCTATCCGGCTGACAAACCGCTTCACGACCTCGCGGTCGGGCACCCGCCGCAGCCGCTGCACCTCGCGTCGCCGCCGCCACAGCGGCAGCCACGTCGAGGGCCGAAAAAAATAGGCATGGGCCGCCAGCAGTTGGCGCAAAAACCCGTGCCGGATCGAAAGGCAGATCATGCCGCCATCCACCACCAGCACCGCGGGTACCAAGAGCGCGAGCGTCCGCCACCGGTAATGCGTCATCAGGACGCGAATGCGGTTCCGCTCCATCCAATACCATTTCGTAACGCTGCGGGAAAACTCGTACTTATGGTAGACCACGGACTGCGGCGCCACCACGCACCGGTAACCCGCCAGCCAAAGGCGCCATCCCAGCTCCAGGTCCTCATGGTACATGAACAGCGGCCCGTCCAACAGGCCGACCTGCCGCAGGACCGCACACCGCAGCAACACGGCGGCGCCCGACGGGTAGGCGATATCGCGCACCGTCAACGGCGCATCCGGCATCCCGTTCCCTCCGGCATAGCCAAATCCCATGAAATGAATGGCATTGCCCCAGCTATTGATCTTCGCCGTGCCGTACAACAAGAGCTTGGATTGCACCGCGGCGATCACGACATCCGTTTCCGCCACGCTCTGGACTTCCCGCAAGAACCTGGGGGTCACGACGGTGTCCTGGTTAAGGAGATAGGCATAGTCAAAACCGCGGTCCAGGGCATACTGGAGTCCGCGGTTATTGGCACCCGCAAATCCGGTATTGGTATCCTGTACCAGCACGGTCACGCGCGGAAACGCCTGGCGGATGTATTCCACCGTACCGTCGCCCGACGCATTGTCCACCGCGACGATCTCCCAGCGGTCGGCGGGATAATCAACCGCGTGCAACGACGATAAACAATCCGGCAGATACTGACGGCCATCGTAAGTGGCAATAATGACGGCAATGCGGGGCAGCATTGTTGAGGGAGGAACCATGAATTATGGGGTCGGGCCGGCCGGATCGATCCGATCCCCTGATTCCTTATTCTTCATCCCCAATTCCCCGCGCCGCAGCGCCTCGTGCCGCACGATCTCGGTGATCTCGCGCTCGACGCGCTCAACACGGGCAAGCAACCAGGAAACCAGGACAAAAAGCGCTACGATCGAAGTAAAGATGAGCAGGTCTGCGCCTCGGCCTACCCCGACCCAGCGCGCCACCACGTCGGTTGCATGCGGAAACCATGCGGCAGAAAGCACCCCCACCCAGAGCACCGACCATAGCACTGCCTCTCCCCCGCCCAGCTCATGCCGGTACTGCCGCCGCCAAACTTTGACCAGCAGCCAACCGACAACAAGCGTGGTGATGATTTTCAGCATACTCATCGAAAGAGACGGGAGAACAGCAGATCGCGGACGATCTTCCCCGCCTGCCACCACCCCTGACCTTTCGCGCGCGAATACTCCGTGTACCGGATACGGACGGGAGCCTCGGCAAACTGCAGCTTGCAACGGACGACCTCGTCGAGCAGCTCAGAGGCATGGGCCATGCCATCCTGGCGGATGACCATGGCCGCGGCCGCATCGCGACGCAACGCGCGTAGGCCATTATGAGTATCGGTCAGCGGCAACCCCGTGCGCAGACGGTCGAACCAGACGGCGGCGCGCAACAAAAATCGGCGCGCCGGCGGTACCTGTTGCGCTCCGTCGCCCAAAAACCGCGACCCGAATACGACATCGGCGAAACCCTGACGGATCGGGGCCAATAACGCCGGAATGTCGCGACCGTCGTGCTGGCCGTCGGCGTCCACCGTCACGATCACATCTGCGTCCAACCCGAGCGCATAGGTGATCCCGGTCTGCAGCGCCGCCCCCTGGCCGCGGTTCAAAAAATGCCGCACGACTGCGGCGCCTTCCGCCTGAGCGCTCCGGGCCGTCGCATCGGTAGAACCGTCATCGACCACCACAACGGCAGTAACATTCTGGCGCAGCCCCCGAATGACTGCGCCCACGGTCGCCTCTTCGTTGTACGCGGGAACCACCGCCACCACGTTCATAGCAAAGGAGGTAGGGTTGTAGTTGGGTAGTTGCGTAGGGTTTAAAAAAATCGGCAACGACTACCTCCTACGTACTACAAACTACGAACGGGTTAGAGCGCCTGGCGCTCCATGCCCACCAGCGGTTTGTTCGCTTTGGTGTATTCGATGATCTCCTTCAATCCATCCTCCAACATCACAACCGGGAACCAGCCCAATTTTTCACGCGCCTGCCGGATATCCGGCATCCCTTGCGGCGACATGAACAGCAGCGGCTCCTCGTACACCACCTGGGAACGACTATCGGTCAGTTCAATGATCTTTTTCGCCACGTCCGCGAGCTTGTATTCCAGGTCGGAACCGAAGTTCATCGGGCCGGTCTCACCGCTGCGCATGAATTTTACGAGGCCGCTCACCAGATCACTGACGTGACAGAAGGACGAAGAGAAGTCCTCGCTGCCGTAGATGACCAAGTCCTTGTTGTCCAGGGCGGCCGCGACGAAATCCGGCAGCATCTGGCCGTCGCTGAGCCGCATCCGCGAGCCGTAGGTGCGGAAAATGCGGGCGATCTTGGCATCCAAATTATGCACCTCACGGTAGGTCGTCACCAGGGTTTCCGCGAACCGCTTGCCCTCGTCATAGCAGGCGCGGGGGCTGATCGGATCCACGTACCCCCAGTACTCCTCCTGAAAAACCTTGAGGTCATCGCGGCGCGGCCCATAGATGACCGCGGAGGATGCTTGCAGCAGCTTGGCCTGATATTTTACCGCCAGATCCAAAACCGTTTTTACCCCCAGCGAATTGGCCAGCGCCGTTTCCACCCGCCGCGTCTCGAATTGCTTGGGCGAGGTCGGACAAGCCAGGTGGTAGATCTCCTGGATCCCCTGGAATTGGACGCGGAAGCGCTCCAACTCCCGCCGTTCATCCAACGCCAGCGGCTCGGTCAGGTCGACGCGCAAGAACACGAAATTCGGGTTGGACAGCAGGTGGTCGATATTGCGCTCGTCGCCGGAACTGAAATTATCCACGCAAATGACTTTGGCGGTCTTGACCAGTTCGTCGCACAGGTGCGAACCGATGAAACCGGCGCCGCCGGTCACCAGGATGTTCTTTTGGTCGAAGATCGGCTTGGTTGCAGGCATAGGTGGTATTTTTACACGGCCACTATACCACGCGCGCGCGCTGCCGGGCAACGCCGCGGCGCGACGCTAATGGCGAAAAGCCCAAAATTTCGTGACCGTAAAATTCCATATCGTCGTGAATCCAATGGTCACGATATTGGCGGCAATGTCGTGCCAGCCGAACCGCTCGACCAGGATGAAGAGCGCGATATTCGAGCCCACCCCGCTCACGAGGTTGGTGACGATGAACCGGCGGTAGTGATCCCGAGAACCCCCGCCGCCGACGCGGAAAGTCCAGCGCCGGTTCCAATAAAAGCTCCAGGAGACCGCGACCAGGAACGACAGAATGCTGCCGGCCAGAAAATACCAGCGCAGCCCGCGCGTCAGCAGCAGGTAGACGGTGAAATAGACCGCGACGTTGCTGGCGCCGACCAGGCAAAATTTGATGAACTGACGCGCCCCGCGATAACGGTCAAGAATCGGGAACCAGCGCGTGATGACCCGCCGCGCCGCCACAACGCCGGAACGCAAGCGATCTGCGAGCATACCAAACTCAGCGGCCTGGATTAGCCAGGAACGTCACCCGTACGCCGCCGCGGAAGGTCGCGGCATGCGCGAAATACTCGCCTTTCAGAACGCCATCCATCGTCAACACCCGCACGTGCGGACCCCCGCCTTGCCCGACGCCCGTGATGATCTCGTCCCTGCCGTCGTCATCCACGTCGCCCGCCGCCAGGGTCAAACCGGACTGCATGCTCGTCGCGTACGCGTAGAATTCTGCAACACGGGCATAGTCCGGAGCGCGAAACACCCGCACCAGCGGAGGGCCCGAACGGGCGACGCTCGCCAGCACCTCGTCGACCCCGTCCCCGTCAACGTCACCAGCGGCGACCGTCACGCCGGTACGCGACAGGGCATTGTAGGCAAAAAATTGCCCCCGCCGGTTCCCGCTGCCGGAAAAGATGCGTACCTGCGGGCCGCCGCCCGCACCGGCGCCGGTGATGATCTCGTCGACCCCGTCCCCGTCGACGTCACCGGCGGCGACCGTCACGCCGCCGCGGAAAGTCGGCTCATATGCGTACCAGCTGGCGAGTTTTTCTCCGGCTGCCGTGAACACGGCGACCTGCGGCGCGGCGTTGCCCGCCACCGCGACGATGATCTCAGCCGACCCCTTGCCGTCGACATTGCCGACCGCCACGTTCACGCCGTGCCGGGTTCTGCGGTCAAAGGCGAAGAACTGCCCCCGCACCTGACCTTCACGGCTGAAGATGCGCACGTGCGGGCCGCCGCCCGCACCGGCGCCGGTGATGATCTCGTCGACCCCGTCCCCGTCGACGTCACCGGCGGCGACCGCGATGCTGCCGTTGAACGACGGCGCGTAGGCAAAGAACGATTTCAATTCCTTAAATGCGGAAGTGTGCATCTTGAGCTGCGGGAACGAACCGAAACCCAGAGCCGACACGATCAAGCCCGATGACTGCGACGGGGTTGTCGCGGACGAACTGCGATATGCAACGGTCTGCGTCACGGCCTTGGAAAGATTGATCTGCCCGCGGCCGATACGGCCGACATGCCGCGGGTTGGCGGTCGTAATGTCGTCGACGCTCGCCAGAAGGATATCGCGCACCGCCGCCGCGCTCAACTCCGGCCGCAGCGACCGGACGATCGCCGCCGCGCCGGAAATGATCGGCGCGGCCACCGAAGTACCGGCCCACGACCCTCCGTACGGTTGCGTGTAGCCCAAGCGCGTCGGGTCGACGACCAAAAGCCCGTAGAACTCCTGCCCGGGCGCCGCCAGGTCAACACAGCCCTTCCCGTAGTTGGAAAAACTGGACAGCTGGCGCTGACGATTGAGCGCGACGACGCCGAGGATAAAATTTTCCTTGCTGCCCGCGTCAAGGCAGATCGGGTACGACGGCGTGAGCTCCAAGTCCTTGCCGGGCGTGCCATCACTGGTATTGCCCGCCGCCGCCACGATAACGACGTTCTTGTCGGCCGCCGCCTTCAGTCCATCGTAGAGCGCCTGGCTGAAGTCAACGCCAACGAAACTCAAATTGATGATATCCGCCCGCTGGGCGACGGCATATTCGACGGCGCGCAGCACATCGAACACTGTGCCGTTACCCTCCGCGTCCAGCACTCGCAACGCCATGATCTTGGCTTTCCAGCTCACCCCGGCGATGCCGACGCCATTATGGCTGTCGGCGGCCGCAACGCCTGCCACGATGGTGCCGTGGTGGATAGCCTCGGGGAGGAACGCGCCGTCGAACCGCGGATTCGGATCGGGCGTGTTGCCGATGAAATCCCAGCCTTGCCAGTCATCGACGTAACCATTCTGGTCGTTATCCACGTGGTCGCCCGCGCGTTCCAACGAGTTGGTCCACAGCTTGCCGATCAACTCCGGCTGGTCGGTATCCACCCCGGTGTCCACCACGGCAATGACCGGCGTTTTCACCTGCTGGCCTTCTTCCTCCAGCAACTCGGCCGACCACGCGTCGCGCGCTTGGATGGCCGCCAGATACCACTGTTTGGCGTAGTCTGGGTCACTCGGGAACGCACTGGCCTGAACGCGAAAATTCGGCTCCACATACGCGACGTCCAACCGCTGCCGGTATTCCTCCGCGACGGTGGCGAGACTGACGTCATCGGCAAAACGCAAACGCAGGACGCCGCCTGAACGCAGACCGACCAGCAATTCCGCAGGCTGCGGGTGACTGACGGCCGTTGGCGCCGGCACCGGCCAGGCGCCGACCACGATCGCGCACGCCGCCAACACCAACCGCCACGGTCGGACCGAGGAGGGTGCGGCGCTGAAGTGCGGCGGATGCTGCGCCATGCTGTCTAGGGTTTGCTCTCAAGCTGCTTGATGAAAGCGTCAAAGTCGGATTGTAGCCCGGGGTCGAGCTGCAAGGCGCGCTCCGCAGTCTGCCGCGCCTTGACTTTGTCGCCATTACGGGCGTACACCGTGGCCAGTTTGGCATAATGCTCGGAGGTCGGCGGATACACGGTGAGCAAGTCTTCGTAGAGGGCGATCATGGCCCCCCACTGGGAAGCACTTTCGGCGGCGCGGATAACTCGCAGATACTGGTCTTCCGGCACGACGCGCTGCAGCTCATCCTTAATGATACGGAATTCGTTGAGTGCGTCGTTTGGCCGCGTGGCCAATGCGAACGCGACGGCCATGTCGATATGCGACTCCATGACCGTGCTGGAGAGCGCAAGACCCTGGCGGTAGTACTCCAGCCCTTGCGTGATGTTGCCATCCATCAGGTAGGCTTGACCGAGTTCGAAATACAACTGCGGCCGCGTCGGGCTCAAGTTGATGGACTGCTCCACCAGCCGTGCAGCATCGCGCGGCGCATCGGCAATGACGGCCCGCGCACGATTGGCGACGCTCAAATAGAACAGCTGGTTACGGATGTTGGTCGGCTCCTCATCGACGCTTTTGCGCAGTTCCACAAGCGAATCACGCACGACGTCCCCGACCGTGGCGCGGGGAATGTTGGAGGCTCCCGCCAGACCCAGCGCATAGGTGGCGTATTGCTGACGGGCTTCCATGCGGCCCGTGTACGATCCGGCGATCGCCTCGTGGAACAACACGCGCTGCTTTTCCGGATCGGCCTCCGAGAACGTGAGCAGCGCTTGATAGATCTTATGATTGGTAGTCAGGAGCTGATAGTTGAACAGGTAAAGCGAGCCCAGCATCGCCACGCCCAACCCCACGAGTCCCGCGCTCTGCACCGAGGTCATGACCGCCCCACCGCGGCCGGCCGGGAGCGGCTGCTCATCGCCGCGGACAACGATGGCCGCCAGCACCAGGTGCAACAGCAGAAAAGACTCCAGCGTGTCAAAAACGAACATGTTCTGCACCAGATAGCCAAGCAGGGTTGCCCCCAGCAGCGTGGCGCCGAACAGGTCGTTGGAGCGCCGCACGTACCGGGCAAGCCACCACCCGGCCACGACGAACATCGTAAGAAATCCGGCCAGCCCCAGCAACCCGGTCGTGACCGCCGTATCCAGGATGATATTGTGCGCGCGATCAAACCAGATCTGCGACCCCAGGTCCTTGAAGATCCGCGCGGGAAAATGCGCATTGAATACCTGCGAGTAGTTCTCCAAACCGTAGCCGATGATGAACCGCACGGGCTCCTGGGTCCACCCCTGCCAACTCGCCCGCCAGGTGTCCAGCCGCGACTGGGAGGTCACATCTTCCAGCGAGATGGACGCCAGCCGCGCCAACGTCATGTCGCTCTTCACGAATGCGGTATCGCGTGCCAGATAGAGGAGCACGGGCGTGAGCATTCCCGCGGCCAGCAGCCCCAGGCTGATCTTCCCGGAGAGCGTCCGGCGGCGCAGGAATCCGAACAGCGCGCCGACCATCAGCAATCCGGCCAGCAACCCGATGAGCGCGCCGCGCGTCTGGGTCTGGTAAAAAATGAAAAAATCAAGCGCCCCCAATCCGGCGACAACGCCGCGGATGACCCAGCGGTTGTGGCGGAGAAAATAGCCGGCCAAGGCCGCGGCCTGCACCGCCAGGAGTGCGGTCAACAAGCTGGGCGAGGCAACCAGCTGAGAAATCAGCGTCGTTTGCGCCTCCGAATCCAGCCGGGTTACGAGGTCAAAACCGATCAGGAACACGTCAAAACCCAGAAAACTCCACCACAACAGCTTAACGTCGAATTCGCGGTCGCGGATGAAGAAATATGCCAAAAAGAACAAGTGGAACAGCAGGTACCCGGCCAAGTACGTGGCGTTGCCGATGGTGCCGGTCAGCCGGGCCCCGCCCGATGACTTGAGCAGGAACGGGATCTGCAGCCACTGCCCCAGCGCGAACAGGCTCATCAGCGTGCTGACGAAAATGGAAAAGGTCAACAGTGACCGCCAATCTTCCCAGCGCCGGAACGTATTGGCAACGATGAAGAAGAATGCGCCGACGTGCAGGTACCCGAACAACCCGCCCATCCGCTCGTAGTTGCCCCAGAACCCCCAGGTCGGCTCGATACCGGTCAACGTAGTGAGCGCGGCAATACCGACGAAACTCAGCACCGCAATGGTCAGCGGCGTCCAACGAGGCCGGAACCTTGGATCGCGGATGGCCAACGCCGCGTAGGCGACGGCCAGCACCTCGACGATGGAACGGAACAGGACGTTCTTGAGGACGATGAACGGGAAGAAAAATTGGCTCCCCACGGCCAGCGGCAACAAGAGCGTGGCGAGCGTGCCAAACCGGACCACCCACCACAGTAATTCCGCGACGGGATCTTCGGTCCGCCGTCGCAACCAGGCCGGAAATTTGATGACCATAATTCGCGGGATGACAAAAAATGAAATGGAGTAAGCGGAAACGCAACGCCGCGTAAAAAACGGCGTGGTTACGCCACTCTACAGTGTTCGCACTCTACCATACCACTCTATGACGGACAAGGGCGAAGATTTGCAAAAAACCATAAATTACGCTAAAATTCGGGCCATCTGTAAAGAGCTGCCTATGGACCGTGCTAACCGTCGACTACGAACAACGATCCTGGTCATCGGCGACATTGCCTGGATGTACCTGGCGCTGTTTGCGACGCTCGAACTCCGTTACGGGGCCGTTGACGCAACGCTTTGGTGGGAACACTTCGGCCCGTTCACCATTGTCTTTGCGTTGTGGCTCGTGGTGTTCACCGTCTCTCGGCTGTACGACCTGAGCGTCAGTGGCGGGCGGACCGACCTGGGCTTCCGGTTGTTCGGCGCGCTCCTGGCCTCGGGCACCATTGCTGCCGCGTTCTTCTACCTCGGGCACAACCGGCTGTTCACCCTGCGGCCGCAAAAAGTATTGGCTTTGGTGCTGGTCGCCAGTTATGTGGCGCTCTACGTGTGGCGGCTGCTCCTCCTGACGGCGCTGCGGTCGCAAACCCTCTCGCGCCGCGTGGTATTCGTCGGTATCCAGCCCATTATCCCGCAGCTGATCGCGGAGTTGATCACCAAACCGCAACTGGGGTACACCCCGGCCGCCTGGATCAAAGTCAACGGTGAGGTCGCACAAAATATCGAAATATCAAAATATGGAAATGTCGATATTCCAGCGTACCGCGAGGTCACGGGTCTGCCCGACCTGTGCCGGCGCCACGGCGCCGATCTTATCGTTTCCGGCATCAGCCCGCGTCAGCACACCACTCTGCTCAAAGAGCTGATCGCATGCCTGCCGCTGAAAATAGATTTCTCCGACCTTTCCACCTTCTACGAACGCATCAGCGGAAAAGTGCCCGTCGACGCCATCGAGCAGGTCTGGTTCCTGGAAAATCTTCAGGAGGGCACCAAACGGCCGTATGAATCCATCAAGTGGGTCGCCGACCTGGCTCTGGCGGCCGTACTCCTGCTGCTGACGCTGCCCATCCTCCCCATGCTGTACCTCCTGGTGAAGATCACCAGCCCCGGCCCGTTCCTCTTCAAGCAGACCCGCGTCGGCCAGGCCGGGCACAGGTTCACGGCGATGAAGATCCGTACCATGGTGGTGGACGCCGAAAAGCACGGACCGCAGTGGGCCAGCCATAACGACGCGCGCGTCACGACGGTCGGCCGCCTCCTGCGCCAGATCCGGCTGGACGAAATTCCGCAGCTCGTCAACGTCCTGCGCAGCGAGATGAGCCTGATCGGTCCGCGTCCGGAGCGGCCGGAGTTCATCGAGCAGCTCAAACAAAGCATCCCCTTTTACGAGGAGCGGCTGCTGGTCAAGCCCGGCCTGACCGGGTGGGCGCAGGTCAATTTTCCGTACGGCGCTTCGGTGCAGGACGCGCTGGAAAAACTGCAGTACGACCTCTTCTACATCAAACACCGCTCACTTGGGTTGGACCTGAGCATCGTGCTGCGAACGATCGGCACGATGCTTGCCCACAGCGGCCGCTAATCCGAATATTCCCGCAACGGCCAGCGCGAACAGCTGCGGCTGCACCGGCTGGCGGTAGCGCGCGTGCGACAACGGACTGGAAAGCAGCGCGGTCAGCACGATGGCTGCCGCGAACAGAAAGGCTAACGTCCGGGCCGGCGGAGACAGACGACGGACCGCAAAGGTTCCGGCCAGGGCCAGCAACGTGATGACCGCGCTGAACGCCATACCGACCAGGTGCGCCAAAGAGGGAGCGTCGGTTCTGGTCAGCGCGCCGACCACGGTCCCCCACTGCCGGCGCGCCAATGCCGTCGTGATATCGACCGGCCGGCCCCCGCTGGGTAATCCGACCGATTCAGCCACGTCCCGCCATCCCGACTGCAGAAAGAACGGGGCGGTTTTAATGATGTAGAGGGGGACGTACGAGCGCCACTCGGCAAGCAGGATCTCGCGCGCCCGGCGCCCGGCAAACGCATCCCGCACGCGTTCGTCGTTCGGCAGCGCCTCCCACTCGCGGATCAGCTCGCCGCGCACTTGCCCCGGAGTTTTGCCTTCGCGCAAGGCCTGGGCCTGGTTGGCGTGAAAAAAGAGGAGCAAAAAATTGCTCTGCATCGTCAATTTCCATAACCCGAACTGGCGTCCGTTGCGGACTATCCACGGGGACAGCAACCCGCCAACCACGACCACCATGACCAGCGTGCCTGCCAACGCGCGCCGCAGATCAGCCTTGCCGTGCCCGAACAGCCACCAGAGTATAAGCAACGCCGCCAGGTAGATGCCCGAAAAGCGCACGTAGGTAGCCGCGGCAAGCGTGACCCCGCACGCCGCGAGCCACGGCCAGCCCCGAGTCCACGCGCGCACGTACCAGTAGAACGCCAGCATCAAGAGGGCAACGAACAACGTATCGCTCATCAAAAGATTTGCCTGCAGCACCGTGAACGGTTCCAAGCCGTAGAGCAAGGACGACCAGAACGCTATTTGGCGTCCGAACACCACATCCATAACCAGGAATGCGAGCGCAATGGTCGCGAGCGAAAACAGCTGCTGGACCAGGGCGGTGAACCATGGGGCTGGATAGGCCGCCGTGGTCGCCACCAAAAACAACGGATAACCGGGCAGGTGCAGCATCGTGGGCGTGGGAGGATCCCCGGGGTACTCGGAGAACACGCCAGAGCGCCGCAAATTTTGCGCCGCCGTCAGGTACAGCGGCGAGTCATTGGAACGCAAAAATACCGCGTCTCCCTGCGTGACGGCGGAAACGAACAGGGCTGCGCGCAGCGCGGCGGCACACATCAGCACGATGAGGAGCGGGCGGGAAACGGCGGGCAGCGCCATAGGCTACCACGCGAAGCGGCGAATTTCGCGCCACAGCATTGCCCACTGACGGATGGGCTGATCGTTGAACCCGCCGGATCGGAAGTGCACCGGCACTTCGGCGATCTTGAGCCCGCGCCGCGCTGCGGACGCCGCGAATGGCATCGCCCCGGCGTCGTGGCTGGGCGTTTGCGTCGGCAGCGGAAGGCGCGCGGCATCTTCCCGCCGGAGCGCGAACGTCCCGCAGGCGGCATCGGTGAACGGCTGGCTGACCGTAAATGAGCACAACGCGGACAGAAATCGATGATGCAGCCACCGCCAGGCCGGCATGGCCGAGGGATATACCAGCCGGGAGCCCACCACAAAATCAGCGTTCGCTTCCGCAATGACCCGGTAGAACTTTTCGGTCACCACCGGGTCAAGACTACCATCGGCGGGCAAGACGATGAGCAATTCGGCGTCGGAGATCAGAGCCGCCGACCACCACCCGTTCGCGGGAGAAAATTTGACCACGCGGATCGTCCGCCGCGGGGACAGCGGCTTGACCGCCGCGGCAACGTCCGCCATGCGCTTCGGGTCGCCGTCGGCGACCGCCACGATAATCTCGGTACGGCTGCCCAGGGTGGGCATGCGTTCCAAAAGCCACGGGAGCGCCGCGGCCGACCCGCTCACTGGCATGACCACCGCCACCGAATACCGCCGCACGGGTGCGGCGACCGCCGGGCGCGCCACGAAGTACTGGATCAGGCAGCAGCGACGCAGCAACGGCAGGCGTGCCACCGTCTGGTTGATGATCTCCCCTAGTCCCCACCACCGTTTCGGGCACAAAAAAGTATAACCGCGAGAAACGACTTCAAAGCCGGCCAACTCCAACAGCTGCACAACTTCCCGCGCCGAGAGCCAGTTATGCAAGGGCTTGGGCTGGTTGAAACCAAGCGCCGCGCCAAGGTGGAGGATCGGCTCCCACAGGCGGTTGTACTGTGTTACCACCACGCGGCTTTTCTTATGGCAGAGCAGTCGGATGTGCTCCAGCGCCGTTTGAATGTCATCCAAATACCCGAGCAGATCAGAAACAATGACCGCATCGAACGTCTCGCGCGAGCCAACCTCACGGTCAATGTCGGCGGTTACAAACCGCAGGTGATCTCCCGGGTGGCGCCGCGCTGAAATCACGGTCATGGCGGGAGAAAAATCCAATCCAACGCCGCGGGCGGGCGCAACGGCAGCCAACAAGTCCCCCAAGCCACTGCCGACATCCACGACCTGCCCCCCAGGAGGGAGGATGAACCGCAGCAAGCGGCCGAGCCACTGGTAGTAGTAGCTGTTCTTGGCCCGCCAGGCATCGGCTTGCGCGGCCCGCGCGGCGAAAAAATCCGCCAACTGCTGCTTAGGGGTTGTGGCGGCCATGGCGATCAATGACTACGGTGCGCGCGGTACCACGCGACCGTTTCCCGCAGGCCGTCCTTGAATTCGGTGCTCGCGGTAAACCCGAACTCCCGTGCGGCGCGCGACGTATCCAGGCAGCGGCGGGGCTGGCCGTCGGGAAAGCTCGCATCCCACACCAACTGCCCGTCATACCCGACCTCGCGGGCGATGAGTCCGGTCAACTCCTTGATGGTGACCTCGCGCCCGCTGCCCAGGTTGACCGGGTCGGCCCCGTTGTACCGTTCGGCCGCCAAAAGTATTCCCTCGGCGGCATCGTTGACGTAGAGGAATTCACGCGACGCCGACCCCGTGCCCCAGATCGGAACGGTCGGCTTTTTCTGTTCCGCAGCCTCGACCATCTTGCGGATGAGGGCCGGAATGACGTGCGAACTTTGCGGATCGAAATTGTCGCCCGGCCCGTACAAATTGACCGGCAACAGGTAAACGGCGTTAAACCCGTACTGCTGGCGGTATGCCTGCGCCTGCACCAGGAGCATTTTCTTGGCTAAGCCGTAGGGCGCATTGGTTTCCTCCGGATAGCCGTTCCACAGGTCGTCCTCGCGGAACGGGACGGGCGTGAATTTCGGGTAGGCGCAGACGGTACCGATGGCCACGAACTTGCCGACGTTTCCCTGCCGCGCAGCTTCCATCAGCTGCGTCCCCATCATCAAGTTATCATAGAATAACGCGCCCGGCTGCTCGCGGTTCTTACCGATGCCGCCGACATTGGCCGCCAAATGGATGACCAGATCGATACCATCGACTGCCGCGCGACAATCGTCCCAACGCCGCAAGTCGCGCTCATCGTGGCGCGGCAGCGACAGCTGCTTTTCCCCCACCCCGCGCTCATGTAACGCCGCAACGAGGCGGCGCCCGACAAATCCGGACGCCCCGGTCACCAATATTTTTTTTCCTTTCCAAAACTCCGACATAGCGCTACCTCCTACCGACTACTTACCTACTAACCTGCCTTCGAGCCCCGCCGCCTTCAGATCCGCCTCCAGCATGATGTGCACCAGCTCCTTGAAACGCACCTTGGGTTCCCACCCGAGCTGGCGCTTGGCTTTGCTGGCGTCGCCCTGTAGCACATCCACCTCCGATGGCCGGAAGTACTCCGGGTCGATGCCGATGTGCTTTTGCCAGTCGGTGACTCCGACCAGCCGGAAGGCTTCGGTCACGAACTCGCGCACCGTATGCGCTTCCCCGGTCGCGATGACATAGTCTTCGGGCGTGTCCTGCTGCAGCATCCGCCACATCGCGTCCACGTACTCGGGAGCAAAGCCCCAGTCGCGCTTCGCGTCCAGGTTGCCCAGATAGATCTTGTCAATCTTGTCCGACAGCAGATCGGCAATACCGCGCGTGATCTTGCGCGTGACGAACGTTTCACCGCGGCGCGGCGATTCGTGGTTGAACAATATCCCATTGCAGGCGTACACGCCGTAGGACTCGCGGTAGTTGACCGTCATCCAGTAGGCGTAGACCTTGGCCGCTCCGTATGGGCTGCGCGGGCAGAACGGGGTTTTCTCCGTCTGCGGCACCTCCACGGCGCGGCCGAACATTTCGCTCGACGACGCCTGGTAGAAACGGCAATTCACGCCGGTCTCGCGGATGGCCTCCAGCAGCCGCACAGTGCCCAAGCCGGTAACGTTGCCGGTGTACTCGGGCAGGTCGAAACTGACGCGCACGTGGCTCTGCGCGCCGAGGTGGTAGATCTCGGCCGGGTTGATCTTGGAAACCAAGCGCGCCAGCGCGCTGGAGTCGGTCAGGTCGATGTAGTGCAAAAAGAATCGCGTGTCGGGCCGGTGCGGGTCGGCGTACAGGTGGTCAATGCGGTTGGTGTTGAGCGAGCTGGAACGGCGGATGAGGCCGTGCACCTCATAGCCCTTGGCAACCAGCAGCTCGGCCAGGTAGCTGCCGTCCTGCCCGGTGACGCCGGTGATGAGCGCTTTCTTCATATCAGGCGCTGTGGCGCGGGCCGTTGAGCACCTCGCGCACGACATACTTGGGCCGCCGCTTGACCTCTTCGAAAATGCGCCCCAGATACTCTCCAATGAATGACAGCGACAGCAGCTGCACGGTGCCGAAGAACAGCGTCAGCAAGATGATGGTGCGGATGCCGCGCTGGCCGGCCGGCAGGTACCCAAAGATATAGCCGCCCAGGTAAAACAGGATGGCCAACGACGTCACGGCGACTAAAATGCCGGAGAGCGTGGTTATCCACTCCAGCGGCGCATAGGAGAACGAGAACAGGCCTTTGCGCGCGGTGCGCAAGTACCCCAGCATCGTGAACTTGGTCGTGCCGGCGGTGCGCTCGCCCCGGTGGTACGGGATGCCCGTGTGCTTGAACCCCACCCAGGCGCGCAACCCGCGCACGAAGCGGTTGCGCTCGGGCATCGCATTGATGACGTCCACCACCTTGCGGTCCATCAGCGAGAATTCGGAAACATCCAAGGGAATATCCAGGTACGACGTTGATTTCATCAAGCGGTAGAACAGTTTGTACCCCGCGCGTCGCAGCACGCTCCCCTGGCGGCGCTTCCGGATGCCGTACACGATTTCGTATCCCTCCTGCCACTTGCGCACGAATTCGGGGATCATTTCCGGCGGATCCTGCAAGTCGGCGTCGATCCACACCACGGCGTCCCCCGTCGCATACTCGGTGCCTGCCGAGTACGTATGGTCCGGAGAGCCAAAGTTGCGCGACAGCAGCACCACCACGACGTTGGGGTCGGCATGCGCCAGCTCGCGGTAGA
>JAUSGZ010000008.1 GCA_030648715.1 bacterium
TATCCTGGGCGCGGTCTTTCCCCAGTTCCGCCAGATGATCCCCCCGGCCTAAGTTACCCCACGGCTCGCGGGCCCTTAGCTTAATGGTAGAGCACCCGGTTTGCATCCGGGAGATAGGAGTTCGATTCTCCTAGGGTCCACCAAAGCTTATTGGGACATCCGGGAGATAGGGGTTTCCCGCCACCGCAATTTATATAATTCGGAAGGCGGGACCTCACCGCATCCTGCGGGACCCCGTCACCGCATTCTGCGGGATCCCGCCAGCGGCGGTGACCGACGGCGGTGGCCGCCGTTGGCGGTGGCGATTCCCCTCAGGTTCATAAGCGGTTGGGCAACTATGAAAAAACAGTCTCTCCCGGCAACCGCCCCGGCCTTCCCACGGGGTATTGAGGTTGTCGGTTCGGCGATCATCGAAAATCCTGTTGGCGAGATCCTGCTGGTGCGATCGCCGAAATGGGGCGACAAGTGGGTATTGCCCGGCGGCCACATTGAACCGGGCGAATCCATCCTGGCGGCAACCGTGCGCGAGGCGCAAGAAGAGGTCGGGTTGACCCTGACACCTGTGCAGATCGTCAGTTTTGGCGAGCTTATCAATTCACCCGACTTCCACCGGCCCGCACACTTCATCTACTTTGACGTATGGTGCCGCGCCACGGAGACCGAGGTTCGCCTGGACGGCCGAGAAATCACATCGGTCCGCTGGGTAGAGCCAAAAAAAGCCCTGGAACTGAACCTTGGCCAGAGCTACGACAACACCCTACGAGATTTTTTGAAGGCCCGCCAGCATCGGCTCACCGAAGCGAAGAACGGAGCGCGAGAAAATTGAAGTCCGCCAACATCTGGCACCGGCCCGGTCGCACCGTTCGGCCGGTTTTTTCTAAAAAAACGCCGTGCGCTGTTGCCTACGACCCGGGTCGTCAGCCACCATCGCCGCACGAGCGGCAACGGACGATCCAGGAAATGCCGGAGCAAATCGGCAAGCGCGCGCACGACGAACGGGTTGCCCATGGGCATGTCACTGCGGTGGCTGATCGCAGCGCCGCGCCGTCACCCTAGCACGCGTGCTGACCCCCGACAACCGATTGCCTTGTGGCGGGATCGTTTTTGGCGTATACTAATGATAGTAGTGAAAATGCCTCGGGCATTTCATTCATGATTCGGAGCGGCTCATCGCGCATCGCGCGGTGACCGGACCGACTCCGGTGCGAAAGGAGGTGAACCGCATGGCGAAGAAAAAACGCAAAGTCGCGAAGCGCAAGAAGACGCGCAAGGCGAAGAAACGCCGCCGCTAACGGCGAATAAAAATCGCTCCGATGTTCATCGGGGTGATTTTTTTATTCTTTCAGAACAGCGACGGCTGCCGCACCTTGATCTTGTCAGGAGAGAAAATATGGACCGTACCGTATTGTCCGTCGTAGCCGGGGGTGATCTTGAGGCGTCCTTCCCGGACCCGCAGAATTCCTTCCACTACCTCCGGGGCAGCGATGGCAGCAAGCTCTTTTTTCTCTAATTTCAGCAAAATATTCAACTCCGTGCCGCCCTTAGAGAGCAGCTCCGAAAATGCCTGCTGCACGCGTTTGGACTGCCGCGATTTAACGCCCATCGCTTCGGCAATGATCTTGTCCAACTCCACCAATTTTACGAAATCGAACGCGCCGGGAGGCCGCGTCCCTTCGGGCCGGTCGGCCAACTGCTCGACGCGGTTGAGTACGCCGACCGTTACGGGTTTTCCGCACTTCGGACACTTGCCCCCGCGCCGCTTGGTTTCCTCCGGCGGCATCGCAACCCCGCATGCGCGGTGGCCGTCATAATGGTACATCCCCTCCTCCGGGTAGAATTCGATGGTACCGCGGAAACCGGTGCGGTCCTTTTCTTTGATAATTCGATGGAGTTCAATATAACTTAACTTGTCCACAGGGATAAAAAAGCGATTGGCCTCGCGCGCGATGTTGGGCAGGCTGTGGGCATCGGAGTTGGAAAGCAGCAATACGGAATCCAGCGCCGACACGCGCCAATTCATCGGCGGGTCCGACGACAGCCCCGTCTCAATGGCGTAAATGTTTTTCGCGAGCTCCTCAAAGCACTCGGGAATGGAATCAAACCCGGAGAACGAACCAAAGATGGAAAACCACGGGGTCCACGCATGGGCGGGAATGACCAAGCAGGACGGGTCCACCTCCCAGACGACCTGCGCCAGGTGCTTGGCGGACATCCCCAGGATGGGACGCCCGTCGGCCGCCAGATTGCCGATTTTCGCTAAATTGGCATTGATTTTCGCGACCGCCTCCAGGCTCGGCGCGGTCACCACAATATGCAATCGTCGAACCTTGCCGCCCTGGCTCCAGATGCAGGCAATTTCGCTGGTACACAGGAACCGCGTACCGGCCTTGGAACCCCGGACGCGGTAGAGCCCGGATTCCGCCGGCTCAAGCGTTTTTTGCATCGCCGAAAACCACGCCGGATGGGTGAAGTCGCCCGTCCCCATCACGGTCACCCCTTTCTCCGCGCACGTGCGGTCGATATTATCCAACGTCAACTGCGGCGAGCACGCCCGGGCGTACTTGGAGTGCGGGTGCAGTTCGACGATCTGTTCCATACTGAGAAATTCCAAATTCCAAGAACCAAATTCCAGACAATATCCAATGACCAAATTTAATACCAAATGATTGGAATATTAATTTTGTTATTTTGAATTTGTTTGGGATTTGGAATTTGTGATTTGGAATTTCAGCTTGCTGACGATCTCTAGCTCCTCCGGACTATTCGCTCCCAGTGCCTCTTCGGGGCGGACAGACACGGCTACCACGCGCCGCCCCTCGGTAATCGCGCGCCCCACCAGATCGGTCAAATAATACTCCTCTTGCCGGTTGCGATTAGAAAGTTTAGGCAACGCAGCCCAAAGCCAAGCGGCGTCAAAACAAAAATAAGAGGGATTGACTTCACGGGCTTCCAACTCTGCGGCGGTCGCATCCTTCACCTCGACGATTCGCGCCACATCGCCGTTGCTGCCGCGAATGATGCGTCCGAACTGCCCGAACGGCGCGCGCCACTCGCGAAAATCCGGCACCGTCGTTGTCGCCATGGTGATGGCCGGCCGCTGGCGCTCGTGGGATGCCGTGATAGTTTTGACGGTGGTGGGAGTCACGAGCGGTTGGTCGCCGTACAGCACGAGAATTGCATCGGCCCTCCCCTCCAACGCAGCGCGGCACTGTGCCACCGCATGACCAGTACCCAGCTGCTGCTCCTGTATAACATAATCGCAGCCTGCGCCAAGCACTGCCTCCACTTGCTCGGCACCGACGCCGACCACCACCACCGGACGATCGGTTACTTTCGATTTCTCCACCGTTTCTACGACTCGTGCGATCATCGGCTTACCGCCGACTTCCGCCAGCACCTTCGGGTAGGGAGCCTTAAACCGCTTCCCCTGCCCGGCCGCTAAAATGATCACTTTTACGCGCATACTCAACGCGACACGCGAACGGTCAAGCCGCGGGTGTCGATACGGTACGGCAGTACCACAATACGGCACTTCGCCAACCACGATGCCACCGCTGCTGCCCGGCCCGACCTCACTAAGAATGCCACGCACCCGCCGCCGCCTGCGCCGCACACGCGCGAACCCATCACGCCGACGCGCTTCCCCTCCCGCACCAGCCGGTCTATTTTGGACGTGCTGACGCCGGGAGCCAGCTGCCGCCGCACCTGCCAGTCGCGGTTCAGCACCCGCGCCACCTGGGGTAGACTTTGCGCGCGCAGGGCATCAGCCATTGCCACCGCGTTGTCTCGCAAACGGTCAAACAACCGCCATACCCGAGTGTTGCCATCCACGTGCCGTTTGAATATCTCCCAGTTGTTGGTGCCGGAAAAATGCGGCACCCCGGTGAACGCCAGCACCAGCTGCCGCTCCAAAGTCTTCAAAAACCCTGAGCGTAGTCTAAGGGCCTCCCGCCCGATACCGTCCGCCCCGAAATGCCAAGTATTCAACCCGCCGTGCAACGCCGGCAGGTAATCCTGAAACCCGGTCGGCACCTTGATAACGGCAGTTTCTATACCCTTGGCCGTCTGCAACACTGCATCTAAGTCCTGCGGGAGCTTGCGCCAGCGCCGCAGCGCGGCGACCAGCGCCACGATGAGCGCCGATGAGCCGCCCAGGCCAGAACCGGCCGGCGCCGCGCAATCGGTTTCCAGAGTAAAGCCGGACACCGGCGCGAAGTGAGCAATTGCCGCCGTCAACAATGGAAGCTTACCCATCGGGAGGGCCCTGGCTGACGCCGCGCGTAATGTCTGCCCGCGGTCGCGCGCGGCAACCACCACGCCGCGACCAGAACGCGGCGTGAGCGCAACCGTTGCCGGTAAAGTGATCGCCAGGTTCACCGAACTTGCTCCCGGATGAAACAGATACAACGGCTCCAGATCCAAAGTTCCTCCGGCCAGGTCAATGCGCGTCGGCGCGGAGGCAATAATCTTCATACGAAAGCATTACTGAACGATGGCGCGCAATTCCTTGGTCAATTTCCCGTTGGTCACCATCACCCGCAGCGCGTCGCCCGTCGGTGGGTCCAGGTCGACAACCTCGGCGCCGGCCTCCTTGGCCACCAGCAGCGACCCGGCCTGGTCCCACTTGCGGGTGGAGCCGGACAGGTCAACGTAGGCGTCAAAAGCGCCCGCCGCCAACAGGCACTGGCCGAACGCCCCGATACGGTACGTTTCCACTTGGGCGCACGAGGCGACCAGCTGCTCCACCATCTTCATGCGGGCGGCAAAATCCTTCTTGATGCTGGGTTGAGTGGTGAATTTCTGCTCCGGCAGTTCGACGAAGACGAAGGCGTCGGACAATTTCTCGGTTTGGGAGACGCGGATGGGCAGGCCGTTGAGCGTGGCGCCGCCCCCGGCTTCCGCGAAAAACAACTGCCCGGTGGTCGGATGGTTGATGGCCGCGACAATGGTTTTCCCGCGATGCTGCAACGCGATGTTAATGGCGTAGATGGGAATATTGCGGACGAAGTGCGCGCTGCCGTCAATGGGGTCCACGACCCAGCGGTACTCGGCCTCCGGCCGGATGAGCCCGGCTTCCTCAGAATGGATGCCATGGTCAGGGAAAGTTTTTTGAATACGGTTCAGGATCAACTTTTCCACCTCAAAGTCAACATTGGTCGCCAGGTCATGAAAGTCCTTGCGATAGACATTGCGGAAACTGTGGAAGTAGCTGCGCAGGAAATCTCCCGCGTCGGCGGAGAGTTTGAGGATGAAGTGTTTGAGATCATCGTGAGCAACCATACTTCAGTAAACAATATTAAATTTCGAATGTGAAATTTATCCTTTTTTTGTAATCTCGCGAGAGAACACAATAACAAACGGAACTACTGCACCAGAAATAACAAACACAATCCAGAAACCACTCAAATCTTTGGTAATCAAAGTATACACAATAGCAAATAGACCGATACAAACTACGAGGAGGAGGATGTGGAAAATCCACGTATTCTTTTTCATCCATAACTTTCGCTTTTGTTCATATTCAATTTTTGGCATTTTTCGTATCGCTTCAAGGTTATCAAGTACCCCAGTTCGAGATATTGCTTTTTGATACGGAATCAAATAAATGTTTGTGATTGTAAAAAGGATTAGAAAAAATATCCTTGAAAATGGCTGAAGTAAAAAATCTTTAGGATTCTCACTCATGAAAGAAGCTCCAATAAAAATGATAGCGAAAAAAATAAAAGTAAAAATTAAATTTTTAAAAATTTGCATTTTCATATATACCACCTATAGTAGAAACATTTAGTCATTCGAGTTTGATTCGAAATTCGGGTTTCAAAATTCAAAATTTTACAATCGATGAATAATCTCCAACTCTTTGCCCACCTTGGCAAATGCGGCGAGCGCGGCGTCAAGATGCTGGCGCGTGTGTCCGGCAGAGATTTGCACCCGCAGCCGCGCCTCCCCTTCCGGCACGACCGGAAACCACAGGCCAACGACGTACACGCCGTCTGCCAGCAGCGCGCGGGAGAAGGCCTGGGCGGTCTTTGCCTCGCCCAGCATCACCGGCACAATGGCGTGTTCGCCCGGAATGATGGTGAACCCGAGCCGCTGGATCTCCCGGCGGAAGTACACCGTGTTGTCGTGAAGTTGCTGCACTATCTGCGGTTCTTTCTCCAGCAGATCCAGGACGGCAATCGTTGTTGCGGCCACTACCGGCGGCAGCGAATTGGAAAAAATATAGGGCCGCGCTTTCTGCCGCATAAAGTCAACCAACTCTTTTTTTCCGGCCAGGTAGCCACCCATCGCGCCGCCCAAGGCCTTGCCGAAAGTCCCCGACAGCACGTCGATTCTCCCGTGCACCCCAAGCTGCTCCGGCGCGCCCGCCCCGCGCTTGCCTAGGGCGCCGACGCCGTGGGAATCATCCACGAACAGCAGGGCCTCATACTTTTCCGCCAGTGCGACCAACTCGGGCAATGGGGCAATCGTTCCTTCCATGGAAAAGACCCCGTCCGTGGCGATGATGCGGAAACGTCGGGATTTACCGGCGTCTTCCTTGAGCATCGCTTCCAGTTTCGCCAAATCCTTGTGGGGATAGATGCGCTTGGCAACGCGCTCACCTTTGCACAAGCGCAGACCGTCGATGATAGAAGCGTGGTTTAGCTCATCCGAGTAGATGAAATCCGGCGCAGCGGCGGCGTCACCCAATGGGTCGTTCACGATGGTGGCGAAGAACGCTTCATTGGCCGCAAAACAGGAAGAAAAAAGGATGACGTCTTCAGTCCCCAAAAACTTGGCCAGGCGGCGCTCCAGCTCACAGTGGATCTCCTGCGTGCCGCAGATGAAACGCACCGATGCCGTGCCGTACCCATACTGGCCCAGCGCCTTCTTCGCGGCGGCAACAACCATCGGATGATTGGCCAGACCAAGATAATTGTTCGCCGCAAACTGCAAAACTTTTTTTCCTTTCACCTCCACCTCCGCCCCTTGTGGGGTCGCATACGCCACTTCATGCTTGAACCGATGCTCGTTGCGGAGACTGTCTAAACTGGACACTATATTTTTCAGCAATCCTGCTGGGTACATATCAAACAATTAATCCAACGGCGCGCAGCTCATTAATTAGTTTACCTTTCCACGATCCGGCATGATCAAGTGGAATATATACCAGACCATTAATATCACTGGGCATTTCAACACCATCATGATACAGAACGCACAATTTTCCGCGCCCTAACCGTCCAATAAAATAACCTAGCTCTAAAATCACATTTTGTCTCGCTCGAGTTTTCAGATGGTCTTTATCGATACCACCTACGTCATCAGAGGTCATTAATATTAGAGCAAATTCCACATCGGCATTACCTTCAAACTTTTCAATAACGGTAGTGGCTAAACCCGGTTGATCGTATAAGATAATTAACTCTAATGGAAGGTTCTTCAACAAATCTTTAACCTCATTCAATATCAAGATGTTAGCACCATGAACAACAAAACATTTCTTCTTACCCACAGACGAACCGTCATTATGTATCCAATTAAATCCTTCCAACGTTAATTCTACGTTCCCCGAATTGGAAGAGTCTCTAAATTTATTCTCCTCCTTTAAAATCCGAAAGGCTTTAACTAAAGAACTAACATCTTGCCCCGAGGACTTTAACGGATCGAAAATAACATTCCCGGGATCAAAATTCCAACCCACAGTATCTGAATTCGATACAGTCTGCAAATGTCTCCTTATTATATCCTTTGCCTTATTAATGTCCTCAATTACTCCCATATATTCTCTGTCGAATTCTATTCATCTAAAAATTTTACATTTTTAATCGCCTCCTCAAAAGCTTTCTTATCATGCTGGTAAACTTGTTTACCGAGTTCGAAAACCACAAAATGCCTCTCTTGAAAATTTTGCTCTACCATTTTTCCTGTCTCAAATATAATTATCAAGTCCGTGAAATATTTAATCAGATAGAAAAACTGGCCCCTCGATTTTAATTTCTGTTGGTCAGTTTTTTCCATTGCGTCACTGTAATATTCAATTCTACTAAACAACCTCTCTACTTTCTTGACGGATTCTTCTTTAGAAAGTCCTATATCTTGATAGGCAAATCCTACTCCAATCCCAATAATTTTACCCAACTCTTGCGGGCTGTACTCTTTTTTACCAAAATGAGAAATCTCCATCAACTGAAACAATAAAATAATAAGTCGTAATAATTCTATCTCACTTTTTACCTCCGCACGCTCTTTTGTGTTGAGTAAATTTTCTCTATCTACAAGCGATATATCACCTGTGTCAGACTTCAAAAATGTACCAACAACCAATCGTGTAAAAGAACCTAAATACATTTCTTCTTTTTTGTGGAAAAGCATAGTTGTAATTTAAAAACTATAGATTAACATTCAACGGGCAATAATGGGTTTTGAAGTGGGTCGATTATGTTCCACGTTCCAAGTTTCACGTTTCACGATTATGCGGATACAGTAGCACCTTGATCGCTTTACCGTTCTGCAGCGCCGCGAACCCTTCGTCGTATTGGGAAAGCGGCAGACGGTGTGTGATGATGCTGTGCTGCAGAATGGTCTCCCCCAGCCCCTGCGAGAACAGCTCCTGCATCAGGTGCCAGGAATCAAAGACGCGGCGGCCGAACACCCCGTGGATGGTCAGACCGCGGAAGATGACCTGCTGGGAAAAATTCAGCGGATAGGTGCCGCCAGGCAGCCCCAGCAGCGTCAGTTTTCCGCCCAACCGGAGGTTTGAGAACGCATCGTCGTAGGCGCGGTAGTTGCCCGACAACTCGAACACCACGTCCACCCCGTTCCCGCCGGTCAGTTCGACGACAGTGGCACGCAACGCTTCGCGCGCGCCAGGGGAAAGCATATTGAAGCAGGCATCCGCGCCCAGCTGCTTGGCAATGGCCAGTTTGTCCAGCGCGCCCTCGGGCAAGGCGTCGGTGCAAATGATGGGCCCGGCGCCCAGTTTTTTGGCAATGGCGACCGACACCAACCCCTGCACCCCGCAGCCGGTGATCATCAAACTGCGGCCAACGATGTCGGTGGACTGCACCATGTGCACGCTGTTGCCGATGGCATCCATGAAAGCAATGACATCCGGCGGGATCTCACCCTTCCCGAACAGCACCACGTCCTCGGCCGGCACCAGCACGAACTCGGCATAGCTGCCATCCATATGGATGCCCTGGACCTTGGTCTTTTGGCACAAGTGCCGCTGCCCAATAGAGCACTGCAGGCACTGCCCGCACGTGACGTGCATCTCGGCCGTGGCGTAAAACTCCGAACGCAGCAGGTCGGGGAATTTGGGATCGGCGGCCAGTTCCCGCGCCGAGCGGCTGCCGACGAACCTCCGGATGCGCTCGTTGCCGAACGGCCGCTGGGTGACGAGGTCGGCGAGATGCGCCAGCGCCTGGGTGCCCCAGTCGGACAGCTCTCCACAAAATTCGTGGCCGATGGTCACGCGCTCGCCCGGCACGCCGGCCATGCTTTCCGCCAAGGCCTGGCTGGCGCGGTAGATGGATACGTCCGTGCCGCACACCCCGCTGGCGTAGACTTTGATCTTCACCTGGTCGGCGGACCCGACCTTCGGTTCGGGAACATCCAGCAGCTGAAAACCCTTCGGCCATTCGCTCCCCGGCTTGGGGATCGGCTTGGTGATTGCCTGCATGGCGAAAACGATTAATTACCCTTCTGTTCCGGCGGAAACCGCTTGATCATAATGACCTCGGCGTTGCCGAAAAGAAAATCCTTGAGTGTGGCTTCCACCTCGGCGCCCAGGACCTTGCGGTAGGCTCGTTGGGCGACGTTGTCGCTGGCGGTATCTACTTTGATGGCATGGAGTTCCCTCCCGACCTGCTCGCGCACGAAGGTCTGCACTGCGGCAAACCCCTGCTCCATCATGGCGGTGGCAACGCCCTGGTTGCGGTGGTCAGGGTGCACCCCCAGCTGTTCCAGCTCCACCACGCCCGCCTGAAACCCGCCGATGAAGCTCCATGAGCTGTAGCCGATGATGCGGCCGTCGCGCAGCGCCACGAAGTACTGGGTCTTGGGATAGGCAGTCATGCCGCCGCGATGCCACGCCTCGGTCAACGCGGCCGTGCCGTTATCCTGCGGGAAGCACACCTGCGCCACGGCGACGATGCCGGGCAGGTCATTGGGCGTAGCGGGACGGACGGTCACGAGGGTGGGCATAAGAAAAAGTCAAAAGGCAAAAATCAAAATTCAAAAACCAAACGGCACTTTTTACTCTTTACTTGTACTTTTGCATTTTGCATTTTGGCTTTTGAATTCATTATTCAACGGTCACGCTTTTGGCTAAATTTCTCGGCTTGTCCACTTCGCAATTACGCAGCAGGGCGACTTCGTACGCGAACAGCTGCAGCGGCACGGCGGCCAGGATCGGGGTCAGCATCTCCAAGGTCTTGGGTATCCAAATGACGTCGTTGGCAACCTTGCCAATGTGCTCGTCGCCGGCGGTCGCGACCGCGATGACCGGCCCGCCGCGCGCCCGCAATTCCTGCAGGTTCGAAAGGCTCTTCTCGTACACGCTGTCTTGCGGGGCGAAGAACACGCTGGGGAAATTGGCATCGATCATCGCCAGCGGACCATGCTTGAGCTCGCCCGACGGGTACCCTTCCGCGTGCACGTAGGAGATTTCCTTGAGTTTGAGTGCGCCCTCCAGGGCGGACGGGAAATTGTACTTGCGGCCCAGGTAGAGAAAGTTGGGATAGGCCTGGTAGCGTTCGGCCAGCTTGGCGATGGCGGCGCGCTGGGTCAGGATCTGCTCGATCTTGGCGGGCAGGGCCTTGAGCTCGTTGATGATGCGATTGCCCGTTACCAACGACATCTGCCGCTGCCGCCCCAGCAGCACGGTCATCAGCGACAGCACCGTCAGCATGCCGGTGTACGCCTTGGTGGACGCCACGCCGATCTCCGGCCCGACGTGCAGGTACACGCCCGCATCGGTCATCCGCGCGATGGTGGAGCCAACCACATTGACGATGCCCAGCACCAGACACCCTTTCTGCTTGGCTTCCTGGATGGAGGCGATGGTGTCGGCTGTTTCCCCGGACTGCGAAATGGCAATGACCGCGGTCCCCTCGTCCAGCACCGGCTTGCGGTAGCGAAACTCCGACGCCACCATCACTTCCGTGGGAATGCCGGCGTACTCTTCCAGCATGTATTCGCCGACCAGCCCCGCGTGGTACGCGGTGCCACACGCGATGATGGTGACGCGCTGGACCTTGGCCAACCGCTCGGCGACCAGCTCCAGCCCGCCGAGCTTGGCCAGTCCGCGCTCCGGGATGCTCCTGCCCTGCTGGGCGGCCGCGACCGCGGCCGGCTGCTCGAAGATCTCTTTGAGCATGTAGTGCGCGTACCCGCCGCGCTCCACGTCGTCCACGGTCCACTCCACAGACTCGTGCTCGCGCTGCACCGGTTGGTGCGATGCGATAGTAACGATCTGCAGGCCCGCCGGAGTAATGGTCGCCATCTCGCCGTCCTCCAGGTACACGACCTTGCTGGTGTGTTCAATGATGGGAGAAATGTCGGACGCGATGATGAATTCACCGTCGCCGACCCCGACCACCAGGGGGGAACCGTGCCGCGCGGCAATGAGTTGCTGCGGGGCGGCCGGGTCCATCACCAGCACGCCATACGTGCCGCGCACCTGCTGCAAACCTTTGCGCACCGCCTGCGGCAGACTGGTGCCGTCAGCTAAAATTTCTTCGAACAGGTGAGCCAAAACTTCCGTGTCGGTCTCTGACTTGAACACGTGGCCGGCCTTCTGTAGTTTCTCCTTGAGCGTCGCGTAGTTCTCGATGATGCCATTGTGCACGACCTGGAGCGGACGCTTGCAGCCGCTATGCGGGTGCGCGTTGGCTTCCGTCGGCCCGCCGTGCGTCGCCCACCGCGTATGCGCGATACCGACGTGCAATTTCTCCGTTGCCTGCCCCGCAGTGGCGGGGCCGTTCGCCAGTTTCCCCAGCTTCGCGGTCAGCTGCTCCAGTTTACCGGGGCTTTTCACCACCGTGACGCCGCCTTCATGCTGCCAGGCAACGCCCGCCGAATCATAGCCGCGGTACTCCAGCCGCTGCAGGCCGCGCATCAGCGTCGGGACGATGGGTTTTTTACCGAGGTAGCCAACAATGCCGCACATAACGTTGCAGAATTAGGAATACGGAATCAGGAATAAGGGAAAGGGAACTTCCCGCTTCAGGCCAACCCATAATTCCTAATTCATAATTCCTGATTCGATCACAATTTCTCCCATAACGCGTCAAACAGTATGCGCTGGGTTTGCGAAAGATTCTCATCCTCAATGGTCACGCCGATGGGCGTGCCGCTGCTGTCCACGGTGATGAGCGCGAGTTTCCCGGGATAGATGATCTGGTAGGTCGGGGCTGGCTGTTCGGTCTTCAGCCACTTGCGCTCGTCCAGGCCGCGGGTCTCCCCGCCCGGACCAAGGGCGATGACCTTGACCTGGATACCGGCCTTGATGCGGTCCTTGGTGAAATTCTGGTAGAGCTTGTAAAGATGCTCGCGGATCTGCGCCGACGAGTAGACGGCGTACTCTTTAACGTCGGCCGCCTGGCAGGTCGCGATTACATCCGCCAATATCCCTTTGACGCCGGCGTGGCCTTCCGCGAACCGCGCGACCGGCTTGCCGCCGGCGGTGTCGTGCATGGAGCGCAGCTGCGGCACGATGTCGGACAGCGCCGTGCGCGTGGCCGCAAGTTCCTCCTCGCGATGGCGCACGACGTCGGCCAGCTTCCCCGGGTCTTCCGCGATGAAATACTGCTTCTTTTTTTGATGATAGTAACTCACCAAGCCCTGGGTAATGAGCTCACGTAGGATGTCGTAGGTGGTACCGCGGTTGATCGTTGCTGCCTCCGCAATGCGCCGCACCGGCGACGGTCCCAGCCGCAGGCACGCCAAATATACCGTGACGGCTTTATCGGAAAACCCAAGCTGCTTTAAGACGTTTTCTACCATGCTGATGATACGGGGCACTGTATTCTAACGACGATTACTTGTCAAATATTTTTCTACACAGTATGTGGATAATCATTTATTTTATCTATAATTAGACAAAAAAATATAATTTCTTTGTCAATATATTAATATCATACACTATCATAATAGAAACCTTTTCTCACCTGAAAGTTGACCACCACCCTACGCTATGATACCGTGGCAATTTCCTGAACCTTTAAAATCTCCTACGGCGTAAGCCAGAAAGGACCACCATGGCCTTTCCCAAGGTCATCGTTTTTGGTGTGGACGGAGTGCTGCTCCACCCTCTCCCTGCCCTATTCACCTGGCCAGGGGAAACCCTGGGCCTGGACGCGCGCACGCGCGGCCTGGTTATACGCTCACAGAGCTTCGGTATCGCAACGGTCTTCGTTACCGAGCGGACACTCCCCTACGCCTGGAGGATCGTCGCGACGCTGGCTCCCACCTGGACCATATGCGAATACGGCGCGCTCGTGGTCGACCGCGACGGTCAACCTGATGCGGAGTGGCTCGCTCACCTGACGCCGTGGATCGGCATGAGCGGACAACAACGCGATGGCCCATTATGGCGCTTCCGCGCCCAGCTCGCCAGCGACGGCATGATCACCGATAGCACCGACCGCCTGGCCTCATTCCGCTATACCTCAGTTGATGGTACCGACCCAGCGCTCCGCGCGTTGCGGACCATCCCGCCCGGACTCACTTACAAAGCCGATGCTACGGGCATCACGTTCTTACCGGCCACGGCGAACTACGTCAACGCCGTACGGTGGCTTCTACCGGACCTCGGATGCAATTGGCCCGAAATTGCGGTCATCGGCCGCACCGATGCCGATGTTGCTCTCCTCGCCGAGGCAGGTCATCCCTGCACGTTCGCTAACGCCGCGCCGGCGGCCGTTAAACTGGTCGCGGAACGGGAGGGACTGACGGCCTACCGAACCTCGCACGACGGCATCCACGACGTGCTGCTGCGGCTCCAGCCATGACCGCCGTCGCGCTCCTTTCTGCAAAGCGGGTATCCCCCGCTTTTTTCTATCAACCTGGCGAGCCCCGCTGGCACCCACGTTCTTCAGTCTGACCGCATCGCTGGTCGAAGGGGACGCAATAACCGCTGGATCAACCGCAGCATCTGATGTACATACCCCCACTCATTGTCATACCAGGCCAACAGTGACACCAGCCGACCGTCCACCACCTCGGTGGATAACCCATCGACGATGCCGGCATGTGGATTCTGTTTGTAGTCAATCGATACCAACGGCAGGTCGGAAAAACTCAAAATGCCGGCCAATTCTTCCCGACAGGCCGCCTGCAGCAATGTATTCACTTCCAGCGCCGACGTTGAACGCCCAACCTCAAGCGCGAGGTTGAGGGCGGAGGGAAGCATCACCGGCACGCGCATCGAAATGGCGCTCAATTTGCCGGCCAGCTCCGGGAGCACCAGCCCGATGGTCTCTGCCGCGCCTGTGGTGGTCGGAATGATCGATTCGTAGGCAGCACGAGCGCGCCGAAAGTCCTCCTTGCGGTGCGGCGCATCGACCAAGCTCTGATCGTTGGTGTACGCGTGGGTGGTGACGAGCGCACCATGTACCACGCGGAGGTGGCGGTGCAGTACCTTGACGATCGGCGCCAAGCAGTTGGAGGTGCACGAGGCGGCAGAGATGACGCGGTGGCGCCGTGGATCGTAGGTGTCCTCGTTCACCCCCGGCACCAAGGTGACGTCCGCGTCTTTGGTCGGGGCGGAAATGACCACCGTCTGCGCCCCCGCCTGTAGGTGCTTGGCGGAATCCTGGCGGCTACGAAATACTCCCGTTGACTCGACCACCACCTCAACTCCGAGTGACCCCCATGGTACGCGCGCCGGGTCAGCTTCGTGAAACAACGGCAGTCGTCGGCCATCAATGATTATCGCATCGTTATTTTCCGCCGTGACGACCTTTCCCCAGGCGCCGTACGAGGAGTCATACTTGATCAGATGGGCGTAGTGGGCAGCGCCGGAACGGCTGTTGACCGCTACGATCTTAAACGCCGGGTCATCCCAAACATTGCGGAGTACGAGCCGTCCGATACGGCCGAGGCCGTTAATGCCAAGTTTAATGGTGGTGGGCATACGTAGGTCAGCGGACAGTTAATATTGAAATCAATTACTTCACTCTATCATACTTCATCATACAAATATAGAAAACAAAAAATCAATTTCATTAGCCAAAAAAATGACCACAGGCCAGTGAATCTCTTGATAATTTCCTTGACGGTAGTGCGAATTTACGGTACCAAGAAGGAGCACTTTTAAGACGCTCATGGCAAACCAAAATCGCGGCGAAGCCGTAGCTTGGAGACCGAGGAGTATTTATTGTACCTTTAATCACATTTAGGGAAGGACTCATGATGAACACCAACGCGTTTCCCATGACCATGCCACACCCCACGGACCGGCGGCGACTCCTCGAAGACCCCCGACGGCTCTCGGGCGGAGCTTTCGGACCGTTCGCGGAATCGGTCGTCCGATTCGCCGACCAGTGCCGGCAAGTGGTGGTCGACACAAAAAAGCTGAAGCTGCCGTCCGCCTATCGGCAGGTCGACAACGTCGTTATCAACGGCATGGGCGGTTCGGGCCTGGGCACCGACGTGCTGCTCTCGGCGTTCGCCACACAACTGCGGTGTCCGGTCACCCTGACGCACGATTACGTCGTGCCCAATTTCGTCGGCCCCCGCACCCTGTACCTGGCCTGCAGCTACTCCGGCAACACCGAAGAAGTGCTGGCAGCGCTGCGGCATGCGCACAGCCGCCGCGCCAAGATCGCGACAATGTCGGCGGGCGGACGGCTCGCGCAAACGGCTCGGCGTCTGAAGCTGCCGGCGTACGTCTACGCCACGCCGCACAACCCTTCGGGCCAGCCGCGGCTGGGTCTGGGCTACTCGATGCTCGGCGTCTGGGCGCTGCTGGGCAAAGCCGGGGTGCTCCCCTACACCGAAAGACTGGTCGGCCAGTTCCTTACCGCCACGGAATCGGCGGCACGGCGGTTTGCTCCGACCGTGCGTATCCCGCGCAACCCCGCCAAACGAACGGCATTGGCCCTGTATGGCCGGCTGCCACTCATCATCAGCGGCAACCCGCTGTCGGGCACGGCCCACACGTTCGCCAACCAATGCCACGAGAGCGCCAAACACCTGACGGTGCACTTCACGCTGCCGGAGCTCAACCACCACCTACTGGAAGGGCTGAAGCACCCGGCGGCTGCCCGCACACTGGCGGCCGTGCTCATTGAATCTCCCAACGACCTGCCGGCCATCCGGCGTCGCATCGCCGTCACCGCCCAGGTCTTTGCACGCCACCGCATCCCGGTGCTACGCTACCGCACGGCCAAGGGTCCTTGGATCGCCCAAGCCGGAGAAGCGCTCCAACTGGGCGTCTATACCAGCTGGTACCTGGCGGCGTTGAACGGCGTCAACCCGCAAGCCATTCCCTGGGTCGATTTCTTCAAACGAGCACTGGCCGCACGACAATAATCCGCTTCCCCTATGGTGCGCGCTGTGCTTTTCGATCTGGATGGCGTGCTGATGGAAACGGAGCTTCAGACGTTCCGCTTCTACCAGGACGAGTTGAAGCGGCGGTACGACATCACCTTGTCCAATGACGCGTTCCGTTTCAAAGCCGGACGAAAATCGGCCGATTTCTGGCGCGACGCGCTGAATGACGAACAGCGCCGAACCGTGGACACCACCGCGCTCACCAGGTATAAACGCGAACATTTCGGCGCCACGCCATCGCGCTACATCAGCCGAGTGCAGGGCGGTCCAGAACTCCTGGCAGTGCTGCGGCAAACAGGGGTTCCACTGGCGCTCGCCTCACAAAATGAACCTTTCATGATCAACGCAGCGGTCGACTGG
>JAUSGZ010000020.1 GCA_030648715.1 bacterium
GAAGACGGTGAGTTTGTCTTCGGGAGACAACTCGTCCATGCCGAGAATCGCGATGATGTCCTGCAGATCCTTGTAACGTTGCAGCACCTTCTGCACGCCGCGCGCCACCTGGTAGTGCTCCTCACCGACGATGGAGGGCGACAGGATGGTGGAAGCCGAATCCAGGGGGTCGACGGCCGGATAGATACCCAACTCCGACAACTGCCGTGAGAGCACGACCGTGGAGTCCAGGTGGGCGAAGGTCGTCGCCGGCGCCGGATCGGTCAGGTCGTCGGCCGGCACGTACACGGCCTGCACCGACGTGATGGAACCTTTGCTGGTGGACGTGATGCGCTCCTGCAGCTCGCCCATCTCGGTCGCGAGCGTCGGCTGGTAGCCAACGGCCGACGGGATGCGGCCCAGCAGTGCCGAGACCTCGGAACCGGCCTGCGTGAAGCGGAAGATGTTGTCGATGAACATCAGCACGTCCTTGCCCTCCTCATCGCGGAAATACTCGGCCATCGCCAAGCCCGCCAGTGCGACGCGGGCGCGCGCGCCCGGTGGTTCGTTCATCTGGCCGAAAACCATCGCGGTCTTGCTGATGACGCCCGAGGCGGTCATTTCGTGGTAGAGGTCGTTGCCCTCGCGCGTGCGCTCACCCACCCCGGCGAAAATAGAATAGCCGCCGTGCTCGGCCGCAATGTTACGGATGAGCTCCTGGATGATGACCGTCTTTCCCACGCCCGCGCCGCCGAACAGCCCGACCTTGCCGCCCTTCAGGATGGGGCAGATCAGGTCGATGACCTTGATGCCGGTTTCCAGGATCTCGCTTGAGGTCGTCTGGTCGGTAAATTTCGGGGCCGGCCGATGGATGGGATAGCGAAGCTTGGCCTGCGCCGCCGTAAACGGTTTGCCGTCGACCGGTTCACCCAGCAGGTTGAAAATCCGGCCCAGGGTGGCGGGACCGACCGGCACCGAAATGGACGCGCCGGTGGCCTTCACCGGCAGGCCCCGCTTCAGACCGTCGGTCGGACCCATGGCGATCGCGCGTACCGCCGTGCCACCCAAGTGCTGGACAACTTCCAACACCAGACGACCCTCGGGGCGCTCCACCTCAAGGGCGTGGTACAACGACGGCAGCGCGCCCGGAAAGCGCACGTCCACGACCGGACCGATGATCTGTGAAATTTTTCCTTGCATAGCGCTTGCGGGTTGGTGCTAAGTACTAAGTGCAAAGTGCTAAGTAACCGGGTCGGACTTAGTACTTACTACTTAGAACTTAGGGCTAGCTCACCGCCAACCTCCCGGCCGAGATCTCCGCGAGTTCCTTGGTAATGCCAGCCTGACGCAGCTGGTTGTACGCCAACGTCAGATCGGCGATCAGGTCGGAGGCCGCATCCGTCGCGTTCTTCATCGCCACCATCCGCGCAGAATGCTCGGATGCCAGCGATTCCAAGGCCGCCTGATACACCTGCATCTCAATGAACCGCGGCAGCAGCGTGGACAATACGTCCGCCGGCGATGGCTCGAATAAATACTCCGGCTCGCGGCCCTCATCATCCTCCAGCTCCCCCACCGTGCGTTCCAGCGCCGCTTTGAGCGCATCAAGGCGCGTGGGCAACAGGACCGCGGTCATCGGGGTCTGGCGCAGCGTCGTGTAGAACTCCGTGTAGACCAGGGTTACCTGGTCGTAGGTGCGAGCGAGAAACTCCTTCATCGCCAGTTGCGCGACGGGCTGGATTTGCGCCAGATCCGAGTATGCGTCCAGACGCTCGTACTCCGCAGTTACGGAAAATCCATAGCGCGTGGAGATCGCGCGGCCGCGTTTGCCCAACAAAACGACGTCAACGGCGACGCCGGTCGCGCGGCGTTCCCGCAGATAGGCGGCGGCATGTTCCAGCAATGCCGAAGTGAAACTCCCGGCCAACCCCCGGTTGGCGGCGATCAGTACGACGGCTTCGCGACGGATGGGCGCGCGCACGGAAAGCAGCGGGTGCAAGCTGGCGGGCACTTGGCTGCCAAGCTGCTTGAGCATCGCCCACGACAGCCGGGCGTAGGTGCGGCTGGCGAGCGCCGCGCGCTGGCTGGAACGCATCTTGACGGCCGACACCAACTGCATCGCCTTGGTGATCTGGCGCGTCGAGCGGACCGACTTGATGCGGTGGCGGATTTCTTTGGTGGAAGCCATGGTTTAGCTGGTAGCTAGTAGGGCGGCAGTAGGCAGGAGAATCGATTCTATTTTCCGAACCCAAGGGTAAATTCCTTGATCGCGGCGACCATCTGCTCCTCCAGCGCCGGGGATAAATCGCGCTGCTGCTGGAGCTGCTCGCAGAACGCCTTGTGGCGGGTTCCTAACTGCGCCAAGAACTGCGTCTTCCACTCCCCGATCCGCTCCAGTGCCACGCCATCCAGGTGGCCGTTGATGACGGCGTACAGGACCGCTACCTGTTGCGCGACCGGAAGCGGCGCGTACTGGGGCTGCTTGAGGATCTCGGTAATGCGTGCCCCGCGCTCAATGGACTGGCGCGTCGTCGCGTCCAGGTCGGAGCCGAACTGCGCGAACGCCGCCAGCTCACGGAACTGGGCCAGGTCAAGGCGCAGCTTGCCGGCCACTTTCTTCATCGCCTTGATCTGGGCGGCGGAACCGACGCGCGACACGGACAGGCCGACATTCAACGCCGGCCGGATGCCCTGATAGAACAGGTCGGATTCCAAATAGATCTGACCGTCCGTGATGGAAATGACGTTCGTGGGGATGTAGGCGGAAATGTCGCCGGCCTGCGTCTCGATGATCGGGAGCGCGGTCAGCGATCCGCCGCCATGGTCGGCATTCAATCGGGCGGCGCGCTCCAGCAGCCGCGAGTGGAGGTAGAACACATCCCCCGGGAAAGCCTCGCGCCCGGGCGGACGCTTCAGGAGCAGGGAAATTTCGCGATACGCCACCGCATGCTTGGAAAGGTCATCATAGACCACCAATGCGTCCTTGCCTTGGCCCATGAAATATTCGCCGATCGCGCAGCCGGCGTAGGGCGCCAAATACTGCAACGCCGCCGGAGCCGCCGCCGGAGCAGACACGACGACCGTGTACTCCATCGCTCCGGCCTCGCGCAGCCTTTCAACGATCTTGGCGACCTTGGATTCCTTCTGCCCGATGGCAACGTAGATGCATTGCACCCCTTGCCCGGCCTGATTGATAATGGCATCGATGGCGATCGCGGTCTTGCCGGTCTGGCGGTCGCCGATGATGAGCTCGCGCTGGCCGCGACCGATCGGGATGATGGCATCGATGGCGATGACGCCGGTCTGCAGCGGCGTATCCACCGACTTGCGGGTGATCACGCCAGGCGCGATCTTTTCCATCGGGTAGAACTTCTCCGCCTTGAACGGCCCGCGCCCATCCACCGGACGGCCCAGCGCGTCCACGACGCGGCCCAGCACCCCGGCACCGACCGGCACCGACAGCAGGCGCCCGCTGGCGCGCACGGTGTCGCCGACCTTGATGCCATGGGCGTCATCCAGAACGATCACGCCGCACTTGGACTGTTCCAGGTTGAGCGCCACGCCGGCAACCTTGCCATCAGCCGTAGCGATATCCACCATTTCCATCGCCCCGACCTGGGACAAACCGGAAACCTGGGCAATGCCGTCACCCACGACGATCACCGTGCCCACCTCTTCAGCGGCCACGGTCGGCACGTACGCCTTCAGGCGTTCTTTCAATTGTTCAATGATGGCGTGGGTATCGGCCATACGGAAAAAAAATATTTCCAAAAGTTAACGATCGCCGGCCAATGCGTCGCGCAGTCGCTGCAACTGGCCGCTGATGCTGGAATCCACCAACCTGCCTCCTGCCTGCAACCGCGCACCGGCGATCAATTCCGACTGCACCGCAACGGCTGCCCCCGGACCCAGGGCGTCGGCAACCTTAGCGCTGTCCTGCGCTCGCGCCACCGCGCCGGTCCGAACGACTGCCAGCGCCGCGAGGGCCTGTTCGATCTCGGCCCAGCGCCCGATCATTTGGTCGTCGGCCAACAGCCGCGCGAATGCCTCGGGTACCAGCGACTCCTGGGCAGGTGTTGCGTCGCCGAGCGCCGCCCAAAAAGCGGCGGCATACTGGGCGGGCGTGGCAACGGCCTTGCTCATTGCTTCAGGGCGGTGATGGCCGCGGCAACCAGCTTCCGGTGCTGGTCGGGACTGATATCCTGACCAGCGACCACTTTTCCGGCGGCCGCGGCCACCAGATCGGCCAGTTCTCCACGCAACTCCTGGAGCATCTGTTCGCGCTCGGAAGCGATGGTCAGCTTGGCCTGTTGGACGATCTTTACCGCTTGGTCGGCGGCACGCGCGGCGGATTCCTTTTTCATCTGTTCGGCAAGACGCGTGGCCTCCGTCAGCATCGCGTCCGTTTTCTTGCGGAATTCCTGCAGCTGTTCCCGCTGGAACACCTCGAAGGACGCCAGCTTCTGCTGGGCGGCTGCGGCATCGTTCAATCCGCGCTCGATGGTAGCGCGGCGCTCGCCCATCACTTTCAGCAACGGCTTGTAGACCGCCCACGTCAGCACCCCCAAGAGAATGCCGAAGTTGACCACCTGCGCCAGCAGGAGCCGCCAGTCCAGGCCGAGTTTACCGACGAGATCGCCCATGGAACAAAGTAAGGACCCGCGAGGGTCCCTTCAATTAGACGAACTTAATCACGAGCGCGACCACCAGCGCGTAGATCGCGATGGCTTCGGCGAACGCGATCGCCAGGATCATCGGCGTCTGGAGTTTACTGGCGGATTCCGGATTGCGGCCGATGGACTCCATCGCCTTGGCCGCCAACTTACCGATGGCGAAGGCTGGCATAAGCGAACCGATCGCAACGGCACCGGCCGCAGCGAAATTCTTTGCGGCTTCTGGGTCTAACGCCATAGAAATGTCGTTAAGGGTTAAAATTGTTAATTTTTAAACACCACTAGTATAGGGAAAATTTGCCGATTGTCAATACTCAAGGTGTTTTCCACTTGACAAAATACCAACTTTCTGGCTTCGCGGCTCCCCTAGTGAGCCTCCTCCGTCGCCATTTTCAAAAACACCAGCGTCAGGGTGGCAAACACCAGCGCCTGGATGAAACCAACGAACAGTTCCAGCGCGTAGAACGGCAGCGGCACCACATAGGCAACCAGCGAACTGACGACGACCAGCAGCACCTCGCCGGCAAAAATGTTGCCAAACAGCCGGAACGAGAACGAAACCATCTTGGCCACCTCGCCGAACAGCTCCAGAATGCCGACCGCAAACATTACGGGGTTATGGAAATTGAAAAATTTTCCGGCGTACTTGACAAATCCGATGGTCGCAATGCCAAACACCTGCAGCGCCGCGACGGCAATGATCGCCAACGCCAAGGTCGTATTGAGATCGGCGTTGGCCGACCGCAGCAGCGGGATGAGCGTCGGATGTCCGTTGTGCTCACCCTGCACGCCGATAGGGCCGACCACCGGCAGCAGCCCGAACCAGTTGGCTGTCACGATGAACAGAAAGATGGTCGCGACCAGTGGGAAGAACCGAACGGTTTGGCGGCGGTCGCCGGTCACCTGGTCGGCCAGCTTGAGCAGGAACTCCATGATCGCCTCCATTCCGTTCTGCAGGCCGCGCGGAATCAGAGTGACCCGCCGACGCACCAGGACCCCGATGATGGCCAGGATCGCAACCACCAGCCAGCTGGCAAGCAGTGAATTAGTGATGGGAAAGCCGAAGAAACTGCCGATCTTTTCCGCAGCCAACGAAATGACGGGGCCGGCATTTTCTGCCGCCGCTTCGGTGGCCTGAACGCCGGCTTGTACTACGGTTTCTTCAATGGGAGTGCTCATAACACTTGAAAATGGCTAGCGGGAAGGTGCGGCTGGCGATCGCGGGGGGGTTGGCTTGGCGCGGTCGGCGGCTTCCGTTTGCTGCAGCACCCGCACGGCCTCGCGGAACATCAAGATATTGGTCAGGATGAACGACAGCACAAGCCCGCTGATCAGCAGCCACGGCTCGGTGCCCAGCCGCCGGTCCAGGGATCGTCCCAACGCCAACAGGATGACCAGCGGCACGGCGATGCTGTAGCCCAGCCGCCAGGCAAACCCCAGCGCCACCCACAGGGAACCTTGGCGGTCATCGGGCATAGCCGTGGAATTAAAAAATGCCGCCGACCGGCGGGCAACGCGAGCCGATAACGCCCAACCGGAGGAAAATCGGCACCTTGAGGGTACCATGGTTCCCCTGACCGTTCAAGGCACCCCAAAATCCGAGAGGATTGACAAAAACGGCGTTCTGGTGTATGCTGTCCTTATTATCGGCGTAGGTGGAGTTCAAAGGTCGTTCACCTAGTCAGCGATAACTTAACAATTCAACGAGACGGTGAACAACCACATGCAAGATTTTGGTTCTCGCCCACCCCGGCAGATGTACGACGTCTCCGCCATGAATATCAAGTGCGCGGAGTGCGGTACGGACGTCAAGGAATTGCCGTTCCAGCCTTCCACCAAGGAAGACGGGACCTACGGCAAGATCTACTGCCGAGACTGCAACCGCAAGCGCCGCGATTCGATGCGCGGCAGCTTCGGTGGCGGCGGTGGTCGCTTCTAATCTACGCTAACGCGTAGGTAGAAAAAATCCCCCGGCGAATGCCGGGGGATTTTTATTTTACCAACACTTTTTTCAACAAACACTATGTCCTCGTGGCGAGCGCTTCGCGCAGCGCCTCAAAACCCAACAGCGCGCAATGATGGCGCGCCGGTCCGATGGGAACACCAAGGAGCTTCAGCACGGCCGCCGGCTGCAGCTGCCGGACATGCGCAACCGTGGTGCCGACCAGCGACTCCAACAGCAGAGAATTGGCCGCCGTGGAGATGGCACACCCGCGCCCGGAAAACCGGACGTCGACGATTGTGCCGCGCCGCACGCGCGCCGTCAGCGTGACCTCGTCGCCGCACACGGGATTTGACCGCACGGCCCGATGGGTCGCGCCGGCTACCTTCCCGTATTGCCGCGGGTTCCGGTAGTGGTCAAGGATCTTTTCACGGTAGAGGTCCATAGCGAAGTACTAAGTACACAGCAGTACGTACTAAGTCATGGCCGATCGCGCTTAGTACTTAGCACTTACTACTTACCACTAAATATCCTCTGCACCTCCTTTAACCCCCTGATAAGTCGATCTACGTCCTCCTTCGTATTGTACGCTCCGAAACTCACCCGCACGGTGGACGGCACCTGCAGCAACTCCATCAGCGGCATGGCGCAGTGGTGGCCCGCCCGCACCGCGACGCCAAGGCTATCGAGGATCTGGGCGACATCGTGCGCGTGCACCCCGCGGACATTGAAACTGATGACCGGGCCGCGGCCGATAACACCGGACGGCCCGTACCGGACAACCCCGGGCAGCACTGACAGCCGGCGCAACGCGTACGCCGTCAGCTGTCGTTCGTGACGGGCGATCCTGGAAAATCCGAACTGCTTGATCCAGGCGATCGCTGCGCCCAACCCGACGATGCCACCGGCGTTCTGCGTGCCGGCCTCGAACTTCGCCGGGGGGTCGGCAAACGTGGTCCCCTGCCGCCGCACTTCGCGGATCATCTCGCCGCCGTAGTGAAAGGGGCGGGATTGCCGCAACAGCTCGGTTCTCCCCCACAGCACGCCGACACCCATCGGACCGTACATCTTATGCCCGGAGAACGCCAAGAAGTCACAGTCTAACCGCTGGACATCGATCCGCTGGTGGGCCACCGCTTGCGCCGCATCCACCAGCACCCGCGCCCCGACCCGATGCGCGGCACGGACCATCGCAGGTAATGGCGGCTGCGTGCCAAGCGCGTTGGACGTGTGCGTGACGCAAACGAGCTTCACGCGACGATGAAGGTGGGCGGAGAACCATCGAGCATCCAACTGCCCGCCAGCGCCGACGGGGATGAATTGTACCCGCCAGCGGTGCAGCGCGCCTAACTGCTGCCACGGCACGAAGTTGGAGTGGTGCTCCAGCAGCGAGACGAGCACCGTGTCGCCTGCCCGTAACGCCAGCGGCGCCCAGCCGTAGGCCACCAGATTGATCCCTGCGGTCGTCCCGGAGGTGAACACGATTTCCTCCGGGCGGCCGCCGATGAACGCGGCGACCTCCTGGCGGACGTCTTCCACCATGGCGGTCGCTTCCACACCCAGCTGGTGCAGCCCGCGGCGCGGATTGGCACAATGGCGTTGATAGAAATCGTCCACGGCAGAAAGGACGGCAGCCGGTTTTTGGGTTGTAGCGGCAGAATCCAGATAGGTCAACGGATTCCCGTGGATGCGGCGCGTGAATATGGGGAACTGGCGGCGAATGGATACAGGCATACTACAGCAACGTTACCGTTACCGTACCACCGTCGACAGCGACGGGGAAGGTTTTCAAACCGTGTTCGGCCGGTCCGGACAGCACCTTGCCGGTCCGGATATTGAACCGTGAATCGTGGAACGGACACTGGATGACGTTTGACTCGAACTTCCCGCCGTCCAGCGGCAGGTCCTCGTGGCTGCATAACCCCTGGGTGGCGTAGAAGGTGTTGGCCAAATTATAGACCAGCACGGTCATCCCGCCGGCGACATACGCGCGGCACTGGCCGGGAGGCAATTCACTGGCATGGAACTGCAACAGGGTTGGCATAACCAATGATTATGTAAGCGCCATTTTACGATCCAGCGCCTGCTGCAATTCCGCGCGAAGCTCGGGCGGTACCACCGCCGCCAATGCTTCGGCCAAAAACGCCCGCACGATCAGCCGGGCAGCGGTTGCGCGCGGCAACCCGCGCGACTGGCAATAAAATAACTGGTTCGCATCCAGCTGGCCGACCGTGGCCGCGTGGCTGGCCTTCAGGTCATTGGCCTCGATCTGCAGCTTGGGCTGCAAATTGGCGTAGGCGGTATCCGACAGCAGCAGCGCCCGCTGTTCCAGGAACGATTCGGTCTGCTGTCCGCTGGGCGGGATCTTGATCAGGCCGAAGATCTCGGCGCGGGCGGTGTCGGAAAAAACACCCTTGACCAAGGTGAACGCGGTACTGCCACGGCCGACGTGCTCAATGATATAGTCGGCGGCAATCCGGTCGCTCGCGGCACCGCAGCAGACGGTGGTGCAACGCAGCCGGGCTCCGTCCTGCAGCACGAAATGCAGCCGCTTGGTCAACTGTTGCAGACCGAGCACGCCCACGTACACGACGTCGGACTGCGGAGCCAGCACGATGCGCAGGTCCGCGGCCTTATCCTGGTCGACGATGATAGTCGCGCCGCTCGCGACCACTTCGCTTGGCGTCTGTGGCATAGCGGCGCTCCCCTATCCGACCGAGCCCTCCATCTCCAGGGCGATCAAACGGTTCATCTCCACGGCGTACTCCAATGGGAGCTCCTTGACCAGGGGTTCGATGAAGCCGTTGACCACGAGGGCGGCTGACTCCGCCGCCGGCAGGCCGCGGCTCTGCAAATAGAACAGCTGGGCTTCGGAGATCTTGGTCACCGTCGCTTCGTGCTCGATGCTGACCTGGCTGTTGCCGATCTTCATGGTCGGATAGGTATCGGAGGCCGACTGCGGATCCAGGATGAGCGCGTCGCAGGTAACCTTGGAACGGCAGCGCACCGCGGCCGGAGCCACCTGTAGTAGCCCGCGGTAAGTCGTGCGCCCGCCGCCCTGGGCGACGGACTTTGAGGTGATAACCGACGTAGTGTCGGGCGCCAGGTGGATGACCTTGCCGCCCGCGTCCTGGACCTGGCCCGCGCCGGCGAACGCCATGGACAGAATGTCGGCGCGCGCGCCGCGTCCGGCCAGCATGACGCACGGATACTTCATCGTCACCTTGCTGCCGAAATTAAAATCCACCCACTCGACGGTCGCCTCCTCCTCGGCCCGCGCGCGCTTGGTCACCAGGTTGTAGACGTTCTTGGACCAGTTCTGCACGGTGGTGTAGCGCACCCGCGCGCCGCGCTTGGCGATGATCTCGACCACCGCGCTGTGCAGCGAGCTTTTCTGGTAGATCGGCGCCGAGCACCCTTCCACGTAATGCACGAAGCTGCCCTCGTCGGCGATGATGAGGGTGCGCTCGAACTGCCCCATCTGCGACGCGTTGATGCGGAAATACGCCTGCAGCGGCAGCTCCACGTGCACATTCGGCGGCACGTAGATGAAGCTCCCACCTGACCACACCGCCGTGTTGAGAGCCGCGAACTTATTGTCGTTGGGCGGTACGATGGTGGAAAAATAACGGCGCACCAGGTCCGGGTACTCGCGGGTGGCGGTTTCCACATCGGTGAACACCACGCCCTGTTCGCGCAGTTTCGGCAGCACGTGGTGGTAGATGTTCTCGGAATCGTACTGCGCGCCCACGCCGGCCAAAAATTCCTGTTCGTACTTGGGCAGCTTCAGCCGGTCGAACGTCCGTTTGATCTCGGGCGGCACGTCGTTCCAGTCCTGCGACTTACGATCCGTCGGCTTGATGTAATAGTAGATATCGTCGAAGTCGATGCCCGAAAGGTCGGCGCCCCACGCCGGCATCGGCCGCGCCAAGAAATACTTCAGCCCCTCGTAACGCAGCTGCCGCATCCACTCGGGCTCCTGCTTCTGCCCGGAGATCAAGTCAACGACCGCACGCGACAAACCCTTGGGCGAACGCAACACAGACCGGTCCGGTTCCTGGAACCCGTACCGGTACTCTTGCTTTGACTTGACGAGCTCCGAAAGGTGGTCAGACATTGCCGCAACAACTCCTGCCTTACGCTGCCAGGTTTCCACCGAGCAACGGCGCGTAGCCGGTCCGCTCGATCTCGGCCGCCATGGTACCCGGGCCGCTCTTCACCACCCGCCCGCTCACCATCACGTGCACCGCGTCCGGCCGCAGGAACTGGACGATCCGCTGGTAGTGCGTAATAAGGAGCACCGCGGTTCCCTCACGGTGGCGCCGGTCGATCGCGCGGGCGATCAGCTGCAGCGAATCGACGTCCAGCCCGGAGTCCGGTTCGTCCAGAACGGCGAGCAGCGGTGGGAGCAGCGTCAATTGTGCGATCTCCGACTTTTTTTTCTCGCCACCCGACAATCCTTCGTTCACATCACGCCCGACCATTTCGGGGCTCAACTGCAGCTCCTTGAGCAGGGCGGGCAGCGCCTGCTCCCCGACCGGACCCAGCGCGCGGGCAGTGCGGGCCGCAGTGATCAGGCCAGTCAAACTCAGCCCGGGAATGCTGACGGGGTACTGAAAACCCAGAAACAGTCCGGCCCGCGCCCGCTCATCGGGGGTCATCGCCAGCAAGTCATGGCCGTCCAGCCGGGCCGAGCCGCCGGTCACCGCAACGTTCGGCGCGCCCGCCAACGCATTGGCGAGCGTCGATTTACCAGAACCGTTGGGACCCATCAGTACATGCAATTCGCCCCGCCCGACCGTCAACGTGACACCCCGCAGGATTTGCTTGCCCTCTACCGAGGCAAGCAAATCCTGCACCTCGAGCACCGGAGCGGCCGGCGCGACGTTATTAATTCTGGTCATCGAATTTTGGCTCAAATAAAGAAGAAAGCGGTGGCAGTATACCACCGTAAAATCGCCGACGTCAACGAAAATCAGACGGCAACGCGGCCGGCGGGGACGCCGGCGGCAAGCAGCTCGCGCCGCAGCGCGACGACCATTAGCGGCGGACCGCACAGCAGCCAACGCGGCCGCAGCCAGTCGGGGAACTGGCGGTGCAACATGGCCGCATCGATACGGCCGTGTTCGCCCGGCCAGTCGGCCGGCCGCTCCCGCGTCAGGGTGAACACCACCGTCAGGGCCGGATGCGCCCGCGATAGTTCCTCCAGCTCGGTACGAAAAATGATATCGGCCGCCGTGCGATGCGCGCACAGCAGCCATAACGTGGTGGAGAGATGGCGCAGTGCGGCGTCGCGGATAATGCTCATGAACGGCGTGACGCCCGTACCGCCGGCGACCATCGCGAGCTCTCCATCATTGGGCTGCAGGGAGAGCCGACTGGAAAGCGGCCGGCTGACGTGCACGAGGTCGCCCGCCTTGAGCGCAAACATTCGGTCGGTCAGCACGCCCTCGCGCTTGATGGCAAGCTCGAACCCCGGCCCCTGGAGCGGCGAGGTCGTGAACGAGAAAGGCCGTGGCCGCTGCAAACCAGCATCCACCAGGCAGTGCTGCCCGGGCAGGAACGCGTAGTTATCCGCGTGCGGATGCAGCAAAAAAACTCGCGTGTCGTGGGTCGTATCGCGCAGTGAGGTTATGGTGGCAATGATGTCGGCAGGAATTGCCATGGGGTAAAAAAGACCGGCACGGACGTCGTGCCGGGGAGCGAGAACGGACATGGTGGCCGGCCCCCTTCACGGCAGGTGGAGTCGGGCGCAGGTAAATTCCAACGCCGAAATGGGGCGGGCCAACTGCAAAAAACGCAGCACGGTTCGAATTTGGCCGTCGGTGATGCTCCGCAGGCTGTAGCAGATGTCCGGCGTAATGAACGCCGGCGCGCGCGGCGTCTGCCAGCTCCACCAGGGAAACCGCGACACTGGGCGGGGGGGACGGTACGCGCCCCAGAAAAAAAGCCCGACGCGCCGGTCAGGACGCCGACGATTCCAGTCACCGACAGAGATCTCGCCATACCTTTCCATGCGTCGCGACCGCAGGCACAACCGTCGCCGGTCGTGCTCGTCGGTCACCCCCTGCTCGCGCAAGAGCTGCATGCCCAAAGTGACCAGCCGCGTCATCAGCGGCACGGAAAAAGCAAAACCAGACCATCGCATGGTATCACTCCTTGCCAAAGGACCAAAGTTCAGGGCGGCTGCACCGTGCAACCACCCTGGTATCGTACGTTCCCGATCGACCCCCCGTCAATTAGCAGTCGTGATAAAGCACGAACTCGTAGGGATGTGGCCGCAGGTTCAGCTGCGAAATTTCGTCACGCTTGAGGGAAATCCACTGCTGGATGAATCCCTGGGGGAAGACATTGCCGGCGGTCAGAAATTCGTGGTCGGCCGCCAAGGCCGAGAGCGATTGGCCCAACGACCCGGGCACCGACTTGATCCGCCGCGCGCGCTCGGCGGGCAGGGTATAGATGTTCTCATTGATGGGAGCGCCGGGGTCCAGTTTTCTCCGGATACCATCCAGGCCGGCCATCAGCATTGCCGAGAACGTCAAGTACGGGTTGGACGAAGGGTCCGGCGGGCGGAATTCCAGGCGCTTGGCCTTGGGCGACTGCGAGTACACGGGGATGCGGATGGCGGCTGACCGGTTGCGCTCCGAGTACACCAGGTTGACCGGTGCCTCATAGCCAGGGACCAGCCGCTTATAGGAGTTGGTCGTCGGGGCGGCGAACGCCAGCACCGCCGCCGCGTGGTGCAACAACCCGCCGGCGAAATGCAGTGCCAGGTCCGACAACCCCGCGTAGCCATTGCCCGCGAATAACGGTTTGCCGCCCTGCCACAGCGACACGTGCGTGTGCATACCCGAACCGTTGTCGCCGAACATCGGCTTGGGCATGAACGTCGCGACCTTGCCGTGCTGCCGGGCGGTCGCCTTGACCACGTACTTGTAGATCATCATCTGATCGGCCATGGCTACCAGCGGCCCGTAGCGCAGGTCGATCTCGGCCTGCCCGGCGGTCGCGACCTCATGGTGATGCTTTTCCACCGGCACGCCGCAGGCCGTCAAATGCTGAACCATCGCGGTCCGCACGTCCTGCTGCGTGTCGTGCGGCGGCACCGGAAAATACCCTTCTTTATGCGGGATGCGGTAGCCGAGGTTGGCCCCCTCGTCGCCGCTCCGCCACGGGGCTTCCGACGATTCGATCGCATAGCTTCCCTCGCGGGCGTCCTGGTGGTAACGGATGGAATCAAAGATAAAAAACTCGGCCTCGGGCCCGAAGTACGCCACGTCCGCGATGCCGCTCCCCCGCAGGAAACTTTCCGCCTGACGCGCGATGCGCCGCGGGTCGTACGTGAACGGCGTCAGCTCATTGCCCGGCTCATACACATCACAGATGAGCACCAAAGTTTTGGCTGCGAAGAACGGGTCAACGAACGCCGAGACCGGATCGGGTACCAACAGCATGTCACTTTCCTGGATCGGCTTGAAGCCGCGGATGGAGGAACCGTCGAACCCGACGCCCTCCACGAACACCTCCGGCGTCAGCTCGGCCACCGGCGAGGTGAAATGCTGCCAGCGCCCGAACACATCCACGAAACGGAAGTCCACCATCGCGACCTGCTCGCGGTCGATGAGCGAGAATATTTCGTCTTTGGTCATAGGAATACGAAAAAATCTCCCGGACATAAGCCCAGAAGACCTCATTGTCTCCGGCGGACGGCACGCCATTGTGCCGCCAACACCCCCATCCTACGCCCCGGCAGAGCGACGGACAAGTGGATAAGTTACAGGTCGGCGGTGAGCAGCACGGCTTCGGCCACTTCGCGCAACGACCTGCGTTTGTCCATGCTCTTTTTCAGCAACAACTGGTGGGCGGCCGCCTCGTCCAAACGGTGCTGCTTCATCAGCACGGCTTTGGCGCGGGAGATCAGCTTGCGCGTCTCCAACGCTTCCTTCAGCGCCTGGGTTTCGGACACCAACCGCACGACCTCCAGCAACCCGCCGATCTGCTTGCCGACGGTCTCCAGCAGCCGCACGGTGGTTTTCGGATAGCGGCGGGGACGGCGGTGCTGCACATTGATGACGCCAATAACCGTGCCGCGGTGCACGATGGGCACCGACAGGAACGCTTCAAAGCGGTCTTCGGGCAGCGCGTTGAACAGCTTGAATCGCGGGTCCTGGTAGGCGGCGCGGGCGATGGCCACCGGCTTTTTCTCCTCCGCCACCCAACCGGTGATACCCTCGCCCACCTTCATGCGGATCTTGGACAAATGGGGGTGTGTTTTCAGCGATGCCTGGAGCACGACCTCGTGGCCCGAAATGAGATACAGCAGGCAGGAATCGGCGCGGGTAACCCGCGCGACGATGTGCACGACCTGCTGCAGAATGTCTTTCAATTCCAGCGTGCGCGAGATCGTCTCCAGGATCTCCTCCAGGATAGCGAGGTGCTTTCCGGCGACGGTGCGGGGAGTGGCCATACGACGATCCTAAAGAATGTAGTCTAATCCCGCGGCGGGGGAGTCGTCAAACCAGCTTCAACGACGTAGCAGTCCATGACCACGGTAATAATACATTGGTTTTACATCATGGCACTGGAGCTAGAACGCGACGATAGACCTGAATATTATTCACAGTCTCCGCGTACCGGTAATGCTGGCGGATATAGTCGGTGACCGGATTACCCGGTAGGAACGTCGCGAACTTTTCCGGCGTCGTGTAGTAGTTCAAGAGGATAATCGGCGGCGGGTCGGCCTCCAGACTGGCGCGCGCTTCCGCAAAGAACGCCGGCGGGTGGTGCCGGTAGATCAGCACATTGAACCGCGTCGGATTGCGGCGCTGAGTTTCAAAATAAAGGTTGGGCAGGAACGGAGCGGCGAAGATCGGCTGCTCGGGTGCGACGGTCTGCTGAACGCGAGAAACCAGCTGCTCCAGCTGGGGGTCGCGCAGCTGAAGGAACGGCCTGACGCCGACGCTGGCAATGCGGTGTGCCGTAAAGCCGATTGAGATTACCGCCAATACCGCCGTGCCGGAAGCGGCCATCAACGCCGGCCAGCGCGAATGTTGGCGGGCGGCGACCGTTGCGATCAGTACGCCGATGGGAAACACCGCGGGCAGCAGGTGGAAACGGTCGGCCTGGCTGAAGTTGCTCGCCAACAGCAATACCCCGCAACCCCAAAGAAATACCCAACGGCGGTCCCGCCAGTGCGATGGAGAAAGCAGTGCGACGCCAAGGTACACACCCAGCAGTGCGGCCAACAGCGCCATTCCGGTCTGGTTGAACGGCAAATACTGGGCGAAGGGAAAGACAACCAGCGACTGGAGCAGAAGCGGCAACGGCCACGCCAACAGCGGCAGGAGCGCAAGTGCCACTCCCCCGATGACGGCAAGAGCCGGGACAACCCCGAAGGTCAGCGCGAGCCACGGCACGGCCGCGACCACGGCTGCTCCCCGCGCCTGGTGCAGCATAACCGTCGCGCCAGCGAACAGTCCCACGACCAACCAGGACGGCCACCGCACCGCGGTCTTGCCGGCCGCCGCCAGCGCGCGCTCGATGGTCCAAATGGCTGCGACCAGCGCGTAGGTATTGTGGTTGATCAGCACGTAGTGGTCGGACAACAGCAACCACAGCAACGGCGGCCACCACGACCAGAGCCCCAACGAGAATTGCACGGCGATCCGTTGCACGCCGTACAGGGACGTCAGCAGGAGGAACAATGAAAAGATCTTGGCGACGACGTACGTGGGACCAAATATTTTAAAAACGACCGCCAGAAAGTAGTAAGAACCGGGCGTGATAAAATCGTAGAAATCCCGATATGGTTGTAGCCCTTGGCTGACCTGCCAGGCGCCAGCCAGCGTCAGCCCCTCATCCTGGTTGACCAGGTGCCCCCACTTCAGAAAAAGCGCCAACATCAACAGCGCCGACCAGTACAGCAGCGGCCACCACCGTGCGGTAACAAGACGACGAAGGTCGTGCAGCATCATAGCGATGACGGGCGACGCTCCCAGAGCTGGATCCGCCGCGGGGCAAACTGCTGAAGTTCGTCGACCAAACGATAGCGCGCATCAAGGTACCGATCCACGATGTTGCCCTCCCGGTACTGGCCGATCCGCGCCAGGCGGCCGCCCGCCTCGCGCACCACGAGCCGCGGCTGCGAGCGCTCAAGGTCGGCAATGATCTCGTTTTGAAACTCGGCGGGATGGAATTCCGTCTGCAGGGAATTATGGCGGGTAGCATTCGGCCGTTGGGCATAGAAGTACAATGCCGTCAGGTGCGGAAGGGCAAAGATCGGCTCGCCGGGGGCGGTACGCTGGCGAACGAGGGCGGCCAGGTCTTCCCAGAACGGTACGCGAAGTGCCAGCGGATCGTGGTACGGGAAACGGAACGCAAACGCGCCCACCGACAGCACCGCGAGCGCCAGCATCGCAGTCCCCCATATTCCCAGCGCCGCCTGCCACGCGGCAATCAACCAATGCCGTAGCGGGAATGACAACGGACGACGCCATCCGGACGGGTTAACGGCCAGTAACAGCAGCGGCAGCGGCCACACAACGCTCGCCAGGTACCCAACGCTCGAGTGGGGCCAAACGGACAGCGGCAGGATGAGTGCGACCAGCCACAACGGCCAAAATCCCGCGCTCCGGACGCGGAGAAACCAGGCCAGAACCCCGATCGCAGCCGTAACGACCATGGCGCCGATCAGCCAGGTGGGGTGGTCGTACGAAAGATTGGCGCCCGGATAACGCGCCAGCGGGATTGCCACCAATTGCCGCCACAACATCGCTGGCGGCCAAAAAATCAACGGCAATAACATAACTCCCGCGCCGATAGCGTAAGCGGCTAGAGCACGTACCTGGCGCGTGGCAACGGCGGTAACCACCCCGGCCAGACTGATGAGCACGCCGGCCGTCTGGAGCACCATCCCCGTCGCACCCGCCGTTAGACCCGCCAGAGCGAAATCGCGAACGATCTGCCGAGGCAATGGCGCGGGGGTGCCGGCATGGTGACGCCAGGCAAGAACCAGCGCAAGAATTGCCCCCACGCTCGCCAGGTGTGCGACCGCGTGATACGAAATGGCGGAAAATTGCCATACCAGCATGAGCCAGCTGGCAAGAACCGCGGCCCGCTGCCACGATCGTTCCGCGAACAACGCGGACAAGCGGTTGAACGCATAGGCCCCGGGCAGACTGACGGCGAACAACAGCAGTCGGGCCGCTTCGTAACTGGGACCGACCGCTCGGAATAGCCCCCCAAAAAGATAGAACGCGCCGGGCGGATGGAACTCGAAGAAATCGCGGTACGGCAGCAACCCATTGCTGACCTGCCAAGCGGCCGTCAGGGTAAAGCCGTCGTCGTCGGGATTGAGGTACCAACGGACAATGAACAGCGCCGAACCGAAGCCTACCCATGCGGCAACCTTCAACCATGAACTGCTCTGGCGCCGTAAGAATGGAGATCCTGCCATATGCATCACTCCTCTGCCGACTTAGGCGCGAGCAATTGGAAACGATGCGGAGCGAACCCTCGCAGCTCGGCGATCACTTCGTAGTATTGGTCAAGGTATTGGTCGACCGCGGTGCCATCTCGGTGAATGCCAATCTTCACTGCCATACTATCAAGTTCGCGAACGACGAGCTTCGGCCGCACGCGCCGCAGATCGGCGATCGCTTCTTGAAAATGTTTGGGTCCGTACTGCTGGCTGAACAGCGAATTGAAGCGGGTGGCATTCGGGCGCTGCGCGAAGAAATAGAGATTGGGCAAGGTCGGCGTGGCAAAGATCGGTTCCCCGGGCGCCGTGCGCGCCTGCACCGCGGCCGCCAACTCCTGCCAGTACGGCGCACCGACGCCGAACGGGTTTGCGCGCAGCTCCATCGGCAGCAAAGTGATAAAAAGGCTCAGCGATAGCACACCCAACACCGCCACGGGGAGCGCCAACAGTACACCGCTGGTCCAGCGCCACACGCGACGGAGCGGCACGGCAAAGTACAGGAGTGGGAGCGGCCAGAGCACGAGCGACAAGTAAAGCAGGTCGGCATGCGGCCAAATGCTGACCATGCCCGCAACGGCTGAAAGCCAGAGTAGCCAAAATGCCGCGGCCCGCTGGCGGGCGGCAAACGCCGCCAGCCCACCGGCGGCGGTCACCCCAAGCCAGGCCGCAAGCCACAGCGCATTATCGGTATTTGCCGCCGGGTAATACTGCGCCGGATACACCACCGTCTGCTGCCAGAACTCGCGAAGCGGCAGCGCCAGTACCGGCAACGCCGCAAGCGCCAGGCCGCCTGCGTACGCCACCAGCAACCGCGGGCGACGCGTGGCAACGGCCGCGCCCAGACCGACGAGCGCCAACGCCGCCCCGCGCGTCTGCAGCAGCCACCCAACGGCAGTAACGGCCATTCCCAATCCAAAAAAATATCCTACCGCTTGCCGAGCCGCCGAAGGCGTGGCGGCGTGCGCCGCCTGCCAAGCGCTGATCAGCAGCCAAATGACCCAGATGCTGGCCAAGTGCGCGTAGGTGCTGTAACTGATAAGCGGAAACTGCAGCGCGAGCAGCGCCCACACCGCCAGCGCCGCGACGCGTTGCGCCGGAGCGAGCTTCAATCGCCGAGCCAATGCAAGAAACGGCAGTGCGGTCAATACCATTACTGCCAAGGAAAAAAATTTGGCGGCCGCAAAACTCGGCCCGACCACGCGGAAAACTGCCGCGAGGATGTAGAACGCGCCGGGCGGATGAAATTCAAAAAAATCACGGTACGGCAGCAGCCCTTGGCTGACCTGCCAGGCGGCCGTCAAGGTCAGCCCGGCGTCCGGATCGATCGCGGCGTACCAACGCATTGCCACGAACACCACCGCGACCGCGATCGCAGCGAGAGTGACCAACCACGATGCGCGGGATGAAGGATACTCCATACTCATAGCCCCGGCCGCCGTTCAAGGATCTCTACCGCGTACCCGGCCACCGACGCTTGGGCCACGCGGTAATGATCGTTCAGGTACGCGTCCAGCACCGTGCCATCCTGGTGAAATCCGCGCCGAACGGCGAAACTGTCGCGCGCCCGCACCACCACCTTCGGCTTGACCCGCTCCAGCCGCGAAATCGCGTCCGCGACGATCTCGGGCGGGTGAAAATTGGATAGCAGCGTATTGTACGGCGTAGCGTTCGGCCGCTGGCTGAAGAAATACGCTCCCGGCAAATATGGCACGGCAAAGATCTGCTCCCCCGGAGACGTCCGCGCCGTCACCGCTGCAGCAATCCCCTGCCACAGGTTAGTGCGTCCTGCGCGCTGGTCGGAAATAGTCATCGCAATACGCGACGCGCCGTTGATCGCCGCCCAGCCAAGCACCTGCGCCGCCAGCAGCGCGCCGCCGTACCAACTCACGATGCGCACCGCTTGCCGTGAACGAGCCGCGAGCCGGGGCCAGGGGGAGGCCAACAGGGAGAAAAAAAGTAGCACCAGCGGCCACGCGATGGTCGACCAATAGGCAACGTCAGCACGTGACCAGATACTTACCGCCAAGGAAACCGCGACTGCCCAGAGCGGCCAAAACCCGGACGGCACAACACCAACAGCCATGGCAAGCAACGCCAGACCAGCGAGGAATCCTACAGTGATTGCCACCAGCTGCACGCCGACGAACTGCGATGGCAAGTATTGTGTCGCGGGCAGGGTGACCAAGCTGTGCCACAGTAGTGCTGGAGGCCACCGCAGGAACGGCAGGCACACTACCACAACCCCGGCGAAGTACGCCGCCAGCAACGTGACCCGACGGGCAGCGAGGGTTACCACCGCGCCGGAAATCACCAGCGCGCCCCCGCGCGTCTGCAACAGCCACACGCTGAGCCCGGCAATGGCGCCGGCCAGAACGAACCACTCCAGCCGCCGTGTCCGCCAGGCGGAGATCAATGCCCATGCCGCCCAGATGCCAGAAAGCTGCACCAGATGGCTGGGGTGGATCCACGGGAACATCGTCAGCAGGCCGAGCCACGCTGCCACCACCGCTGGCGGCTGCCAACCCCGTAACCCCAAAAGTTGCGCCAAGCGCAGCAACGGCCAGACCGTTGCCGCCGTCAGCAGCGTCACCACGAGCCGCAACGGCCAAACGCTGGCGCCAAACAATTTGATGATCGCGGCCGCCAGGTAGAATGCGCCGGGCGTGTGGAATTCATACAGTCCGCGGAGCGGGTCCACACCCTGGGTGATCTGCCAACCGACCGTCAGCACCCACGTTTCATCGACGTCAATGGGAAGCACGGCGTGGTAGCCCGCCACCACGGCAAACCCGGCCCCGAACAGTCCCCAGGCAACCCACGACCGCCGCGGTATGGCGCGCCACATAGCTACGGGCTGCCTGACGGCTGTTGCAATTCCAACAGCACCGTGTCGCCGAATTGCGCCGTCACGCGATAGCGCGACCAGAAGAACGCGTCGACGGGATTGTTTATCTGGTGGCGGTACTTAGCAACCAGCGGATAATTGAGCAATACTACCGCCGGCGTCTGTTTCTCCAAGCTGGCGCGCGCCTCCTGAAAATACTCGGGCGGATACAGGCCGGTGATGAGATTATTGAAACGGGTGGGATTTTCGCGTTGCGTTTCAAAGTATGCATTGGCCAAGAACGGTCCGGCGTAGATGGGCTTGCCCGGCGGTACGCGGGTCTGCACCGCGAACACGATGGCCTCGATCCCCCGGTTGCGCAGCGCGAGCCACTCCCAAAACGTCCGACCTTGCGCGACCGGCCAGCCGGACGGAAGTGCCGCCGCGACGAGCAGCGCGAGCGTCAACGGATACGCCACAACCAGAGTGGCGAGCATTCGGTCCAACACTTGGGACATGCCACGCGTTTTTTTCCACCGCCGCTGCGACGCGATCCACAAGGCCACCGGCAGCAACGGGAACGAATTCATTACGACGTGATGCGCGTCGGTGCGCACCGCCGTGCTGGCGAGCAGCATTACTCCCAGCCACCACCATCCCCAGACCACGATCGGAGCGCGCTGCCGTAAAAGCTGCCAGCCGGAGACCAACTGCACCGCGGCTGCCAATGTAATCAACCCATACTCCAGACGGCCTGGCGGCACGGCGTAGGAATTGGCGGGGACGGCGACCAGCAACTCCCATAAAAGTGCCGGCGGCCAGATGGTAAATAACAGGAACAGCACGGCGGCAAACCCCATACCCAACCATGGCAGCAGCCGCCAAACCTTGCGCTGATGGATGGCGACTATGACCACGGCCGCCATCAGTACCGCTATTCCTTTTGTCTGCAGCGTGCCGCTGGCCGCCCCTGCCAACAGCCCGGCCAACAGCGCAAATCCGCGCGATGACGTGCGCTGCGCCGTGCTCCAACTCACCCAGGCCAGCGCTGCAAGCCACAAACTGAGGGGATTGTGGTTAATGAGCGCGTAGAACGCGAAAAATACCAGCCACAACGGCAGCACGGCGACCCGCCACGGCGCGGGCAGAAAATCCCGCGTGGCGCGCTGGACCAAAAGTCCGCAAACGATCAGCAACCCCAGGAACACGGCCTTTGCCGCCAGGTAGCTGGGGCCAAAAATTTTGAAAACTCCCGCCAGCAGCGCAAATGCCACGGGCGGGTAGAAATCCACGATATCGCGATACAATTGTTTGCCCTGGCTCATCTGCCAGGCGGTGGTCAACGTCGTCCCGGCATCCGAGGAACCGTCGTGCTGCCAGTACACCAATAGTGAAAGCAGCACGGAGCATACGAGCACCGCTGCGGCCACCCCGCGACCGCCCACCATTGCCCGCCGGGCCGTCAACGCCATGACAGTACTGCGCCGCTCTTCACGCGCGTTTGATGCAGACGAAAAACCGTTTGCCTTTCTGAATGACCGCGGCATCGGGAACCTCAAACCGTTCATCCTTGACCGTCATCCCGTTGACCTTGACGCCACCCTGCGCGAGGATCCGTCGCGCGTCGGTGCGGGAAACCGCCAGCTTACTGACAACCAATACCTCCAGCAGCGCCCGCTCGCCGGTGCGGACCTCGGGAATATCGGCAGGCTGCTCTCTACGCTCGAACACCTGCTTGAAGCGCTCTTCAGCCGTGATTGCCGCCGCCGTGCCGTGGTACAGCTCGGTGATCTTGTAGGCGAGCAACATTTTCAGGGTCTTTGGATTCTTGCCGGCGGCCAGGTCATGGGCCACCTGCACCACCTCCGGCAAGGGCACCGTCGTGGAAATCTCGAACGCCAGCGGCACGACCGAGTCCGGCCACGACATCACCTTGCCGTAGGTTTCCTCCGGACGGTCGTCCATGGCCACAAAGTTGCCCTCGGTTTTGCCCATCTTCTTGCCGCTCGGGTCCACCAGCAGCTTGCACGTCAAGACGAATTTTTCCTTGCCGCGGCGCTTGAGCATCTCGCGGCCCACCAGCATGTTGACGGTCTGGTCGTTGCCGCCGACCTCGGCGTCCACGTCCATCGCCACCGAATCGTACCCCTGCAGCAGGGGATACAGCAGTTCGTGCAGGCGCACCTCTTTGCCCTGCTTGAGGCGCTCCTGGAACATGTCGCGCTCCCAGATGCGGGCGGCCGAAAGTTCCGACGCCAGTTCCAGGAATTTTGCGGCGGTGATCTTGTTCCACCAAGTCGCGTTATCTTTCCAAACCGTGGCTTTCGGGTCGAGGATCTTGCCGATGAGCTTTTTGTAGTTTTTGGCGTTCGCCTTGATCTGCGCTGCGCTCAAGGGCTGGCGGGTGGCCAATTTGTCGGTGGGATCGCCGATCTGCGCCGTGAACCCGCCAAACAGCACGATGACGCGGTGGCCCAGTTGCTGCAGCTGCCGCAGTTTCAACAGCACGACGCCATGCCCGACGTGCAGCTGCCCGGTCGGGTCAATGCCATTATAAATGGTGAGCCGCCGGCCGGACGCGAGCGCCTGCCCGAACGCCTCCTTGTTGGGATAGATGTTCTGTACGCCGCGCTCGAGCACTTCGGCGATGAGCTTCGGGTCGGTGGAAATTTTTGGCATATTTAGCTGCTTTTCCTCCCCCTCGTGAGGGGGAGGATGGGAGGGGGTCATAGCAACCCAAGTTTCGTGGACAAGTCATTCAACACGTCCTCGGTATGGTGCACAACTTCAAAATTCGTGTAACGGATGACGGTGTAACCCATGGCGGCGAGATCATACGTTCGCTCCTGATCCTGCCGGATGACTTGATCGTCCGCGTGGGTATCGCCGTCGATTTCAACTACCAGTTTTCTTGCCGGACAGTAGAAGTCAACAATGTATGGCCCGACGCCGTGCTGCCGGCGGAACTTGAGGTGAAAAAACTGCTGGTGAGACACCCGGGCCCAAAATCGTTGTTCGGCATACGTCTGGCGCCGCCGTAACCCTCGACGCAATGGAATGGTTCTCCGGAATCCTGATTTTGCACCCCGTACCCGCACCTCTAAGACCTCCCCTTGATCCCCTCCTCACGAGGAGGGGAAATTATCTTATGAATCTATCCTACCGTACCTACCGCAACGCCGCCAGCTGTTCTTTCAACTTCTCCACCTTGCTCTGCTGGACGGCCAGTTTCTCGCGTTCGGCGGCTACAACCTGCTGTGGGGCGCGTGCAGTGAATGCGTCATTTGCAAGTTTCTGTTCCAACATTTTGGCATACCGCTCGGCTTCATCCAGTTCGCGCCGCAAACGCTCTTGCTCCTTGCCGGCATCCAGCATCCCGGCGAGCGGCAGGTAGATGGTCACGCCGGAAACCATGGCCGACGCCGCCTGCGATGGCTTGGGAAGTTTGGCCGCGACCGTGAGTTCACTGCAGCGGGCAAGCGCAGCAATCACGGCGGTCTGCGTCTTGAGCAGCTTGGAATGCTTCCCGGCAGCGACCTGCACGGCTACGCGCTTTGCCGGTTCAACTTTCGCCGTGGAACGAAGGTTGCGAATTGCCGTGACCACGGACTGAAGGTGGGCAAAATCATTCACCGCCTTGGTACGGCCGGCTTTCGGCCAGGGGCTGACCATCAACGGCTGCCGGGCCCCGAACCGTTCCCACAGGTGTTCGGTGACGAACGGCGTGAATGGATGCCACAGTTTCAGCACCTGCTGCAGCAGGTAGGACAACATCTTTTCCTTGCCACCTTCTACCTTGGCGATCTCCAGGTACCAGTCGGCTAATTTGCTCCAGGTGAATTCATATACCGCCTCGCCCACCGCCGAAAACTCGTAACGCTGCAACCCGTCGGTGGCGCGCTTGGTCAAGGCATTCAGCTCGGCCAGGATCCAACGGTCGGCCAGGGTTTTTGGTTTGGGCGGCGCGGTGACCGGCTTGAGCTCGCCGACAGTCAGCGAAATAAACCGCGCGATGTTCCACAGTTTGTTGACGAAATTTCGGTACGACGCGATCTTTTCTTCCCACAGCCGCGTATCATTGCCCGGCGTGGTGCCAATGACCAAGGAGAGCCGCATCGCGTCGGCACCGTACTTTTCTATCATGTCCAACGGGTCAATGGCGGTTTCCGGCCGCGATTTGGACATCTTCTGCCCGTTCTTATCGCGCACCATGCCGTGCAGGTACACTTGGCGGAACGGCACTTCCCCCACCAGATAGGTGCTCATGATGATCATCCGCGCCACCCAGAAAAACAGGATGTCGTAGCCCGTCTCCATCAGCGACGTGGGGTGGTAGGTTTTCAGATCTTTCGTTTTCGCGGGCCAGCCCAGCGTGGAGAACGTCCACAGCCCCGACGAAAACCACGTATCCAAGGTATCGGGGTCCTGCTCGAGCTTTGTGTTTCCACACCGGGGACACTTTTTCGGTTTGGCCACGCTCACGATCGGCGGACAAGTATTCAATTTCGAATCAATTTTTGAATTTTGTCTCCCTTCGGGAGATCCCCCGGAGGGGGAAATTTGGGATTTGTTTGAAAATTGGGAATTGGAAATTGGAAATTCCCGTTTACAATAGTAAACGGGTATGCGGTGCCCGAACCAGATCTGCCGCGAGATGCACCAGTCGCGCAGATTATCCATCCAGTGGAAGTAGGTTTTTTGGAACCGATCGGGAATTATCTCAATCTGGCCGGACTGCACCACCCACGCCGCCAACTCCTTCAATGACGCTTCCTTTTGGGGATATTTAAGCTTAGAACTTAGCACTTTGCACTTAACACTCACATTCACAAACCACTGCTTTGACGGCAGGGGTTCGACCGGCGTGCCGCAGCGGTAGCACACCGACAGGTTATGGACGTAGTGCTCATCCACGCGGGAAACCAACCCCTTGGCCTGGAGTTTGGCAACGATCGCGTCGCGCGACGCGCGCGCGTTCTTGCCGGCAAAACTGCCGGCGGCTTGGGTGAAGTTGCCGTCCTCATTAATGATCTGCACCACCGGCAACTTGTGTTTCTGCGCCAGCTCGAAGTCCTCGAAACTGTGCGCCGGCGTGATGGTCATGGCGCCGCTGCCGAAATCCTTGTCCACCACCGGGTCGGCAATGACATTCGCCGACACTTTTCCTTCGATCCACTCCACGTCCATGGTCTTTCCCACCAGATGGCGATAGCGTTCATCCTCGGGGTGCACGACGATGGTCTTATCCAAAAATTTGGTCTCCGGGCGCGCCGTGCCAATGACCACCGGGCCGTAGGTGAAGTAGTAGAATTTCGTGCGCTGCTCCTTGTACTCCACCTCGTCGTCGGAAAGCGTGGAGTGGCAGCGCGGGCACCAGTTCACGATGCGGTACCCGCGGTAAATCAGGCCGTCGCGGTGCATCCGCACGAACGCTTCGTTGACGGCCGCCGACAGGCCGTCGTCCAGCGTATAACGCTCGCGCGACCAGTCGCACGATGCGCCCATGGTCCGCATCTGCTTGCGAATCGTGCCCTGCGAGTCGGCAACGAACTGCCGCACTTTGGCCAAAAATGCCTCGCGGCCCAGCTGCTGCCGCGTGGTTCCCTCCTTGGCGAGCAGTTTTTCCACCACGGCCTGCGTCGCAATGGCGGCGTGGTCGGTACCCGGCAGCCACAGCACGCGCCGCCCCCGCATGCGCTGGAAGCGAGCAACGATGTCTTGGATCGCGAGCATCACCGCGTGGCCGGCGTGCAGCACGCCCGTGGCATTGGGCGGCGGCAGCGCGATGGAAAATGGTTTGCCGCGCTTAGCCGGCAGCCGGTCGGGGTTCGCGAACGAGGATTTTTCCCACGCAGCAGTGATACCCGGCTCCACGCTCGCGGGTTGGTACACGGGAGGAATTTGGACTGATTTTTTTCCTGTGCGCGGCATGGTCGGAGGATAAAAAGTGGGTTCATTATGTCATAAAATCGCTCTCCTCGCAAGAAAAATATTTGTAGCAGTTTACAACCTTGAGGAACAAGTATTTCCCCTCCTCATGAGGAGGGGCGAGGGGGAGAAATTGCTCTGGTGCGCGTAGTTTACTACCACCGTGCAGACTGGTGAACTGCTACAAATATTCTTCCTGCTCCGCATGGACAATGGCCGTAGAAGGGTGTGGGGGTTGACACACCACCAGTCGGCCGCTACGATGGTGGACTTCCTTCTAAACGTCGCGCGGAGGACGCGGCCCAACCCATGGCTTTGAATTTGACCGAACAAGTCAGCACGACGCTCGAACGCAGCCGCGTGATCCTCATCGCCTTCCCTGCGCACTACCCGCTGGACGCGCTGGCAGCAGCCACCGCAACGGCGCTCACCCTACGCCGCATCGGCAAGGTCGTAGACGTCGCGTGCGATGGCTATGCCGCGCGTCCCCAGTACGGCTTCCTGCCGTCGGCCGACATCCGACCCGGCATTCCCCCGCTCCAGCAGCTGCTCATCAACGTCGCGCTGCACGGCATCGGCGTCGACCAGTTCAGCTACGACGTGAAAGACGACGTGCTGACCGTATTCCTGACCCCGAAAGCCGGGGTCATCCCGTCATCGGCAGTCAGCGCCAAGGCCAGCGACTTCCGCTACGACCTCATCGTGACGGTCAACGCCGCCGACCTGGCGTCGCTGGGGGCAGTCTACACCAGCCATCGGGAGTTCTTTGAACGCACTCCCATCCTGAACATCGACTATCAGCCGTCGAACGAGCACTACGGCCAGGTGAACGCCGTGGACCTGACGGCCGCCGCTGCTGCAGAAGTCATCTACGACCTGCTGCCAACGCTGGGCGCCCAACTCCCGCCGGACCGCGAGATCGCGACCGCACTGCTGGCCGGCCTCATCGACGCCACCAAAAGTTTCCGCACCAATCGCGTGACCGCCAAAACACTGCGCATCGCCTCCGCCCTAGTGGACGCCGGCGCCAACCGCGAGGGCATCATCCGCGCCCTCTTCCAGAGCCACTCCATTGCCGCGCTCAAACTCTGGGGGCGGACGCTCGCGCGCCTGCACGCCAGCCCCGATGGCCGCTTGGTGTGGGCCTCCGTCACCCCCGCCGACTTCCTGGAAGCGGGAGCGACCCTGGCCGATCTCCCCGGGCTGACCGATGCGCTGCTCGGCTACTTGCCGAACGCCGAAGTCGCCGTGCTGCTGGCCCAACAGAACGGGCAGACCGCAGTTCGGCTCACCAGCCTGCGGTACCTCAACGCGCTGCAGTTAAGCCGGCAGTTTGGGGCTACCGGTGACCGCCGCAGCGTCAGTTGGACTGCCGCCGGCCCGACGCTCTCCGATATCGAACGGGAGGTCATCGCCGGGGTGCAAACCAATCTCACGGAATTGATCCGCTAACAAAAATCACCCGCCCCCGGCGGGTGATTTTTATGCGAGTGCTGCTAGCCGCGGTCCTCGGTCTTTTCAATATCCCACACTTCTTTGCCAATGTACTTCTCCACCCAGGTGAGGTCCTTCTGTAGCTGCTTTTCCCTCACCTGCTCCTCACCGGAAAGTTCCTTGGAGAGCTTGGCACGATGGATGACCGTCAGTTCGGCCTCCAGGTCACGCCGCAGCACGGCAAACCCGCGCTTGACCGATTCCTCGGCTTCACGGATCTCCTTCAAGAGGTGACGGTGTTTGCGACGGCCGTGAACGGCGTGGACGATCGTGTATGCGCTTAACCCCAGCAGTCCCAGCAGCAATGCAATGCTGAACGTCAGGTAGAGCGTCGCGTAACTCACCCGGGAAGCCCCGAATTGCAGCGCGGCGGGTTCCACGGTCAATTGTTCCTGCGGGCTGGGCGGGCTCAATGTTTCGCCGGCGCGGCCCTGCACCCACAGCAGGTAGCTGCCGCTGCTCAAGAATCGGTCGTGACGGTAGAACCACTCACCATCGTCGTTGGCCGTTGCCACGCGGCTGAACGTTTCGCCGGTGGAAAGATTCTGCAGGTAGATGATGACCTCGGCCTGGGGCAGCTGCGTCCGGCCGCCGGCGTAGAATATCTCTTCGTTGGTGATGTGGCGCGACACCGTGGTCACCAGCGGCGGTACGGTCGACAACGTTTGAGCTTGTACAACATTGCCCCAGAGTAACCCGGAAACCAGCGCCAGGAGCAGCACCATCTGGCCGTACTTGGAGCGGTACTTCTTCAGATCTTCCAACCGCTTGCGGACCGTGTCCGGCAGCTCATTACTGCCGCGGCGGCGGTCCACGTCGCGGTGGAAGCGACGCGCGCGGTAGGCCAGCAACCCCAGCAGTATGAGCAACAGACCGCCGATGCCCCAAACCCACGGCCAAGGAATGATGACGTTACTCCGCAGCTCCAATCCCTCATCCCGCACAATGCGGAAAACGGTCGGGACGATCTCCAGCCGCCGGGTCACTTCGCGAATGTTCTTGGCCTGGTCATAGGCGCGTACGATCACGTCGTAGCTGCCCATCTCCAGCTCCAGAGGAATGTAAGGGCTCTGAACTTCAATAAAGAACTGCTGGTCGTTCTTGACGCCCGGGCGTAACGGTACCATCTTGATCTCGTAGTGGCTCAACCCCGATACCGAATCGGACGTCACGAACTGAATGACCGGTTGGCGGCGAGTGGTCCTCGCCCGCGGAACGATCTCGACCAGGAACGCAGCTGGCGGGGTAACATCCACCCCTACCGACAAATGGGTTACCCCACCCCAGGCGCCGTTCCGCAGCGCCTTGATGTGGAAGTAGTACACGCCATCGGAAAGATCGGAGTACGTCACTGACGTGGCGCGGCCTTCGGGAATGTCATCGGGG
>JAUSGZ010000022.1 GCA_030648715.1 bacterium
ACCAACACGAGCAGTTCACCGGTACAGTAACCGCTTGACCTCGCGAACGCCACTTTTGATAGATATGGCCTTAGCTTTCCGAATAGAACATCTCCTGTTCTAAAAATATTTGCAGCACTTTCAATGTCCTGATCCGTAGTGACGTTGATGATTTTCCCCGTCCCACCTTCAATATTCTCCAGCCCGATATACTCAGCATCTTCTGGTACCTTCAAAACCTTTTTGCTTCGCTGTGGTGCAATATATTTCAATTTCTCTACCCCCCACCCCTTGGGGATGCGGCCCAGCCATTCGATGCCCGAATCAATATATTCGGGATAAGGCCGATGCTGGGTTTTGAGGGTTACAGTTGACATTGTGGATAAATTTGATATACTGCCTCTACAGACTAACGTCTGTCCTACCCGTGGATACGGGTCAACTTTCCGCAAAGCCAGGCTCTCAAGAGCCGGGCTTTTGCTTTTTTACTGCGATATATTGCTTAATGTCTTGAGCATTTATTTTCACATCAAGCGTCTTGCCTAGCGCCGCCTGAATGCGGCCACCCTTGATGAGCACAATTTTCTTACCCTGCCGCTTCAGGTGCCAAAGGAGGGGCGCGAAATCAGCATCACCAGACAATAGGCAGAAAGTATCATAATGGTTGGTCAGGCGAATGGTATCGAGCGTAATTTCGACATCGAAATTGCACTTCGGGATGTAAATAAAACTCCCCGCACCGTCACTCTGCACCGCACGCGTCGCCCGGGCCGCCTCTTCGGCAGTTAGATCGTGGCGAATACGCTGAACATCCTTTGTGAACACACGACCGCTCCCGAAAGTATACCGCGCCGCGCCGGTAAACTTGCCAGAACCAGGATTCCTCGGATCAGTGCCATAGTAGAACCGAACATCATCGGAAAAGAGCCGGAGAAAACCGGCAAGCTTCTGAAGGTCAACCGTTAACTCTTTACCCGCCGGCAGGGAAACGCCGTTTTCGTCAAACATATCCTTGGTAAACCACTTGTTGACATTAGCAAAGTCAATGAACGAGATGATGCGTGGAAAGTCCTCGGGCGGAATGCCGAGTGTCTGCCGAATGTGCTGCTTTTTGAAGTCGAGAAGGTCCATGGCTAAAGTTTCTTGAGCAGTTCGGCAAGTTCGCCTTCGACGGCGGCAAGTTCGCCTTCGATCGCCGCGAGATCGCGCGGGGGTTGGTAGGTGTAGAAATAACGGGTCAGAGGAATCTCATAGCCCACACGACCGAGCTTATTGTCCTTGTGGTCGCGGTAGGACTGATCGATCCAGGCGTCGGGCACATACGGCCTCACTTCGCGTTCAAAGTAGGCCTGAATATCCTGGCCCCAAGGGATGTTTTCGGAGTCGCGCAGGTCGGTGTCCGGCTCGGGGTTGCCCTCGCTATCTGTGCAAACGTCGGCTGTTTCGTCGCGCTCACCAAGCTCCTGCCAAATTGCTTTGAGTAAAGACGCAGTGAGTTTCCGGTCTTTGCTCGTGAGATGCTTTTTGACGGCCTCCAGAAAAGACTCGCGATTCATAAAAACCTTGCTGTCCATCTGAACTAGTGCGTCCACAACGGCGTCGCTGTCGTCATCTCCCTTTTGCTGGCGGTCAAAAAGCTTATGCGCTTTCAAGCGTTCTAGTCGTTCCGGCGTCGTCTGAAAGTTGCGCCGTAAAGGGCGCTCGACCACGATCTGCCGATAGGCAAAATCGGTGGTGGCAAAAATCCTGCAGTGTTCGCCCTCAACAAAGGTGCGGTAAATTTCCAAAATCTTGGCGCGATTCGCATCAGTAATTTGGTTCCGCTTGTTACCCAGGCTTTTGCGCATCTTGCCAAAAAGCTGGCGGGCGTCAATAAGCTGGACCTTGCCTTTGCGCTGGGAAGATTTACGGTTGCTCAGAAACCAGAGGTAGGTGGAGATGCCCGTGTTGTAGAAAAGCTGGTCAGGCAAGGCAATGATAGCTTCCAACCAGTCGTGCTCAAGAATCCACCGGCGAATTTCACTTTCCCCGCTTCCGGCATCGCCGGTGAAAAGCGGAGAGCCATTAAATACAATGGCCAGGCGCGAACCGCCATCACTTGGATTGCGCATCTTGGCAATGAGGTGCTGGAGAAACAAGAACTGCCCGTCGGAAATGCGCGGCAGACCGGCCCCGAAGCGTCCGGCATGACCGCGTTCGGCCTCGCGTTCAACCACATCCTTGTCCTTTTTCCAATCCACGCCGAACGGCGGATTGGTGAGCATGTAGTCGAACTGCTCGCCAAAAAATTGGTCATTCGCGAGCGTACTGGCTTTGGAGTGGTCTTTCTCGCCGCCCTTAATCTTGTCGGGGCCTTCACCCCTGATCAGCATGTCCGATTTACAAATGGCGTACGTGGCTGGGTTGAGCTCTTGACCGTACACGTACACATCGGCGGCTGGGTTTACCTTTCCACGAATAAAATCCTTGCCGACGGTGAGCATGCCGCCCGTGCCGCACGCACAGTCGTAGATGGTTTTTATAATGTGCTTACGTTTTAGAGTCTCGCGGTCGGGGTCAAACAATACCTCAACCATAAGCTCTATTACCTCACGTGGGGTGTAGTGCTCACCAGCGGTTTCGTTTGATTGTTCGGCAAACTTACGGATCAGCTCCTCAAAAATCGAGCCCATCTCGTGGTTGTCCACCATGGAAGGATGGAGATCGACTTTGTTCAATTCTTTAATAATGAGATACAGTAAATCACCACCCTCTAGCCGGTCGAGTTGTTTTTCAAAATCAAATTTTGTAACGATATCCTGAATATTCTCGCTAAACCCGGCAATGTAGTGCCGGAAATTCTTGGCGACGTTTTTTGGGTCTTCTAGTAGCTTGGCGAAATCGTAGGGCGACGTGTTGTAAAACTGGGCTTTGGCGGCCTTCTTCAAAATCGGGTCAAGGTTAATTTTGCCCTGGTAGCGATGGTGCTGGGCCAGGACTTCTTTTTTGGTCGGCGTTAACACGGCATCCAGACGCTTGAGCACCACCAGCGGCAGAATAACATCCTGGTATTCATACTGCTTCCAGCCGCCGCGCAACAGCTCGGCGATTTGCCAGATAATACCCGCCTTTGAGGCGAAATTATTCATGATCGTGGCGATTATGGTCGGAAAAAAGTTTAAGGTATTCAGTCAGATAAAACACCCGGTTGCGAGAAAAACCAGTTTTTTCGGTAAAAAGTCCTAGACGCTCAAAATCCTTGGCGATAACATTTGCCGTGGGAAACGATACGGCAGCCAGCTCGGCCATATCTTTGGCGGTCACCACCGGACGAGAAAAAAGTTTATACAGCAGTTGCCGCGCTAACTTTTGTCGTTTTGGCCCCATACCGGATTCGATCGCCGCCTCATATTTTGCACGCAAGTCGACGATACGTTCCAGCGTATCGCGCCCCTTCTTCGCGGTCTCCGCCACACCCGACAGGAAAAATCGGATCCATTGGTCCATATCGGCCGATGCCCGCACCTGGGCGAGTGAGTCAAAATACTCTGCCCGGCGTCGTTCCAAAAAATCGGAGAGATAGAGGGTTGGCTTTTTTAAAATACCCAGGCTCACCAGGTGCAACGAAACCAAAAGGCGTCCAATCCGGCCATTGCCGTCAAGAAACGGGTGAATGGTTTCAAACTGATAATGGCTCACCGCGATTTTGATGAGATCGGGCATACCAACATTTTTGTTGTGCCAGAACTTCTCCAAATCGCTCAATAGATCCGGTACATCAGTATGATACGGGGGCACAAACTCGGCGTTGGACGGTGCAGTCCCGCGAATCCAGTTCTGCCGGTCGCGAACCTCACCCGGCCGCTTGTTGTAGCCACGCACGCCTGCCAAAAGCTTTCCGTGCGCTTCCTTGACTAGCCGAATGGACAGCGGCAGTCGCTCCAGTTCCAAGACGGAAAAATTTATCGCCGCAATGTAGTTCCGTACTTCCGACCAGTCGTCACGCCGTTCGGGGTTGATTTCCTGCTCGGATAGAATCACCTCATCCAGGGTGGCCTCCGTGCCCTCGATCCGGCTCGACAGCGTGGCCTCTTTGGCGACGTGCATCTGGATAAAAAAACCGACATCGGGAACCAGCTTGGAATAGGCATTCAGCTCGCCAAGATACCGCATGGCGTCGGCAAGTAGCAGGTCAATACGCCGATCATGCCAAGTATAGGGTCCATTGATGTGACTCGGCAGAAAGCTTTTATAGCCGTCCTGCTGGAGCCATTTACCAGGATTGAATTTATGGGGATGCATACTTTAATCGATACTAATCTTATTTAAAGTTTACTCGTATATTTTAAATATGTCAAGAGCCACGAACAACTTATCGTGGCCCGATACGAAAATGTTCTTATTTTTCGCTAGACTACAACAAAAACTTGTCCTTAAAACTGAAAAATCTAGTCCTCGTAACAATAACATGATCCATCACCTCAACTCCAAGAACCCGACCAGCATCAACAAGCCGCTTGGTTATCTCAACATCATGATGCGACGGCTCTGGGTCATCAGAGGGATGATTGTGTGCTACCGCAATTTGGGCCGCAGAATGTTTGATGGCCGGCTCAAAAACTTCCCGAGGATGAACTAAATTTGCATTCAGAGTACCAATCGAGATCGTTTCTTTATGGATTAACTGACTTCGGGCATTAAGATACAAAACTACGAAATATTCTTTTTTGCGATCTCGTATATCAGTCAGCTGTGCCACTACGTCTTTTGCATTGCTAATGGTCGGTAAATTCGTATCGTTAATTTCCGAAGCGCGCTTGGACAGTTCAAAGGCGGCGAGAAGCGTGGTGGCTTTCGCCGAATCAATACCGCCGATTTTTACCAAGTCCTCATACGTCATCTGTAGCAGTCGCTTCTTGGAATACTTGGATAAAATTTGCGAGGCGATTTCGATAACATTTTTCCCGGCCTTGCCAGTTCGCAAGAGGATTGCTAAAAGTTCCGAATCCTTAAGATTCTCGGCGCCTTTTGCGATAAGCTTTTCCCGAGGGCGTTCAATTTTTGGTAAATCTTTTATTTTCATGATTTCTCGACCGTATATTTTCTAGCCTACCAAGATTTTCCCACCGTTAGGCCAAAAAGTCAAAAATCCGATGCGCCCATTGGACCCAGCTCTTTCCGCGAAAGGGCTGGGGAGACGGGGCGCGACTCCTGCCTGCCGGCAGGCAGGTTCGTGGTACCCTCTTGCCCCACCAACGGCGGTGGTCTTAAAAAGGTGTCAGAACGATTTTCTGGATTTCCGCCTTCGTGGGAATGACGGTTTTGGGGTTACTGGACCCCCGCCTACGCGGGGGTGATGGATTTTGGTTTTTCTGGGTTCCGGCTCAGGGGCCGGAATGACAATACAAAAAAGCGCCACCATTAGGTGGCGCTTTTTCTACGATATTTCTACCCTCTCCTCTCCACCACAATCGTGCAATTGGCAACCAGCGCGGCGATGGCGCCGATGGCCGCCCAGATGGGAATGAGCGCGACGCCCACCACGCCGATGGTGAGGGGAAATTCCAGAATGGTGTGGCCCTTATCGTTTTTGATGATGATGCGCCGGACGTTACCCTCCTTCACCAGGGCTTTGATCCTTTTCACCACGTCGCCGCCGGAAACTTTGAACTCCTCGTGCCGCACGTTTTCTGCCATATGTTTGGTGGTTAGTAGCGCTTCAATTCTCGCAGGCACCGCGAACGTAAGAACTCACCAGCGAATTGCGGCAGGCTTCGCACGCGTTGGAAAACGTCTGCTCAATAGGATAGCACGGCGCCCTGATACACTGGATTTGCACTGTTCCGCACACAGGGTCGTACTGCTGGGTGCAGACGTCGGCGTTCCGCGACTCAATCGTACAGGTGGCAGATTCCCCTGCCGGCGGCTTCGCACCAGTGCAGCGCCAGTTGAGCTCGGCGGTTTTGGTCTCCGCACTGACCACGCACGCTGGGTTGCAGCCCTCGCGCGTGGCGTTCAGGTTGGCGCCAAACCACCACGTTTTGGAATTCTCGTTGTAGGAACCCGGGGCCAGGGTCTCCCCGCCCTTAATGCAGGTCGCTTCGGCGATTACCCTCGCCTGGGCTTCCGTGAATTCGGCCGGACTTGGCTGCGGCGTTGCGGTTGGGGACGGCGTTGGCGTAACTGCTGGCGTGCAACCGCCAATGATCAGTACTCCCGCACTCGCAACAATGTATTTCAGCATATACAAGGTGATACGACAGCCGCACCGATAAGTAACTCCACCCTACCGAATCCCCGTATCGCAAGAAAAGTTCAATTCTTTGACAACGCCCGGTTCAACGGTGACCGTCTGCGTCCCACAGCGAGGGTAGACACTGCCGCCGACCGGCTGCAGGGCATATTCGCCGGGTGGGAGCATCACCTGGTAGTGGCCTTCCGCGTCGCTCTCCGCCAACGCGAAGGGCGAACTTCTCGGGCTGCCAACAGCAATGACCTGTACCGTTGTTTTGTACGGTTTGTCCGCGCAGTCCGGGTCAGGAGGGTCCCGCATCACCGGGCACGTCGGCCCAAGGGTGACGGTCCCGCGCACGCCGGAATCATACGGTAGGATGCCTCCGCCGCCTCCCGATGTTGGCGCGGTCACGGGCTCCCAACCAGAGGGAACTGCGCACGGGGTGGAGAAATCCTTTTCCTCGCCGGTGAAAGTATTTTTTGCGCGCGTGATGACCTGGATGCAAACCATGGAGCCTGTTTCGCCCCGGGCTTGGCGCGCCAGGAGATTCAAACGAGCATCCTTCATCTCATAGTACTCCACCGCAACGCCGGCAGGCGCTTCCGGAAGCTCATCGAGGTACATCGGCGGATTTGCGACCAGCAGCCGGCTATCGAGCCGGTACTGCAGCGAAAACGCGCTGCCTAAACTGTACTCCACGATTCCACCGGTCTTTGCGTCCACAATGGCATGCATCTGACACGACGTACCACAACCCCATTCAATGACGGTATAGTGGCCGGCAAAATTTGGCCCGTAGGTGAGTCCGTCAATAATCCTTGGCCCAACGATCTTTGCCGCCGCCGGGGATGTCTCGAAATCAACGTTGGCACGCGGTCCGGCATACGCGTCAGGGGCCGGATAATCGGCGAAGCGGTACAGGTATGGCGTAGCTACGTCCATCAGCCACACCGCCGGACCCTGGTAGGGCGAACCGTGCAGTACATGCACGCGCGGTGCAAGCAGCTCGCCGACCGGTTGCGGAATCGTATACTCCCCATTGGCCTCAACGCTGAACGCGTACTCTTTGTTGTCCCCGAACCACAACGAGAGGGTTTCGGCGGTCTTGTTCTTGACAACGAGACGCTGCTGCGCGGTCATTTTTTGGCAGCGCGGGGATGGGATGTCCTGGTTCACCTCCACGCGAACGACGTTTTCTTCACCCGGCTCGGCGCACGCTCCGGCGGCGGGATACTCGCTGTCGGCCGGCAGGACAGCGGCTGGCGGCGTGTTGCCACCCTGGTCGGGATTTACTCCTGCGTTGGGGGCGCGGCTGGGCCGACGGACTACAAAAAATGCCAGGGCTGCGAGCGCAATGAACGCCACGAGCGTGATAATAAAAAGGACTTTTTTCATATTACTCATCGTAACGATAAATTGAGCATTTGGAGCAATCTAGAAAGGATAACGTTATTCCCCCCCAGGCACGACTAGCGGCTGTCGAGGCCCATTAATTCGTCTCGCTGCTGCACAAAGTTATCATACTCCTCTTGTTCCCAGGCTGTCGGCTCCCTTCTGGTTTTGTGGTATTGCGCCATGATCCTGCCCGTCGTGCAGTTAAATATTTCGTAGTACGCCGATTCACTGCTTTCGAGGATCCTGAAAAATATTCGGCATGACTGATCTGCCGAATGAAAATAGTATAACGGTTCGTAGAACGTTGCCGAATAACGATCAGCCACCTCGCGCTGATAAACGGCCTGACAGGTACTTTCGCATTTTCGTTTCTGTTCCTGACTCCAATCTTGGTAGTTGGCCACTTCTCCCTGAGCATCGGGCAAGGAATTTACCAGCTGATCATCAGACAGGGACGGATCGCGCTCCTTTTGGACGTACCGCGCTGCCTCGATCGCCATCGTATCCAATGATCTCTCTAAAAACGCTGGCTTCCGGCCCCAACGAAACGCAAAAACAACGCCGCCGACAATAATAATGGCGCCAGCGACCAGAAGTGATAGGATGACAAACTGTTTTTTCATGCCGCTGAGATCGCTTCGGGGAAGTTGCCAAAACCGGGTTACTGGATCCCCGCTTTCGCGGGAATGACATTTGAATGGGATCCACGCTGGCCAGCGGCCGGATCTGCTGCGGGAACTTCGCTGACCAAGGGCATCCTGTGGTAGAATACCAGTAAATGAAAAAATAACCCAACCTGTATGCCAAAACGAGCACCGCGCAAGCGACAACCGCACCCGCTCTCTCTCCACGCAAAAATCGCGCACACCTACGCCTGGCTGATGGTCTGGACGTATGCTGATTTTGTGTTGGGAGTGATCATTGGGGCGACGGTGTTCTCCCTCTTTCCCCCGATGGCCTCGCCCGGGGCTTTGCGCGCCTACGCCGCGCCGAGGGTGACCATCGCAGCCACAGCCGCTGCCGTTGCCTCGCCGTCCACCTACGTCATTTACGTCAGCGTCGACGGCCTGCGCCCGGACGCCATCACCAATCTCGGGCCTTCCGGCGCGCCGAATTTCTACCGCCTGATCAACGAGGGCGCAGCGACCTTGAACGCCCGCACCGACTACGACTACACGATCACTTTGCCCAACCACGTGGCGATGGCCACCAGCCGCGGGGTCAGCGGCAGCAACGGCCACAACTGGACGACGAACACCGACCCCGCGCCCGGCCAGACCATCCACAGCAACAAGGGCAGCTATGTGGCGAGTGTCTTTGACGTCGCCCACGACAACGGCCGACGGACCGGCATGCTGGCGAGCAAAACCAAATTCAGCCTGTTCGATACCAGCTACGACGCCGTCAATGGCGCGCCGGACACCACGGGAACGGACAACGGCCGCGACAAGATCGACACCTACGTGTACAACGGCAGCACCGCCAATCTGACATCGCGCTTCATCAACGACATGAACGCCAACCCCTATCATTTCAGCTTTGTCCACTTTGCCGACCCCGACACGGTTGGCCACGCCAACGGCTGGAACCCCACGCCCGGTTCCGCCTATTCCAACGCGGTAAAAACCGTGGACGGGTACCTCGGGCAGATCCTACAGCTCATTGACTCCAACAGCACGTTGAATGGTAACACGACGCTCATCGTTTCCGCCGACCACGGCGGCAGCGGGACCGACCACTCCAACGCCACACTCCCGGAGGACTACACCATCCCGTTCTTCGTCTGGGGGAAAAATACCGCCGTCGCTGCCGAACTCTACGGGCTCAATACGGCCTCGCGGCTTGACCCCGGCACGGGGCGCCCGACCTACAGCGCAACGCCGCAGCCCATCCGCAACGGTGACGCGGGTAACCTCGCGCTCTACTTGCTGGCGCTGCCCCCGATACCGGGTTCCTTCATCAACGCCAGCCAGGACCTCGCGCTGACGGAAGGCGGACCGACGTCGCCGGTCGCCAACGCCGGACCGGACCAGTCCAAGACGGACACCGATAACACGGGCAGCGAAACTTTTACGCTCGACGGGAGCGGCTCCTTTGACCCCGACGGGACCATTGCCGCCTACGAATGGTCCGAAGGCGGCTCGGTCATCGCCACAACCCAAACCTTCAGCCGTGACTTTGCCGTCGGTTCCCACTCCGTGTATCTGACGGTCACCGACGACAGTGGGCTGACCAGCCTGGATACCGCGGTGATCACCGTCAACCCGTACGTGGCGCCGCCGCCCGCGACCACGATCCACGTCGGCGGCATCGCCATGAGCAAGGGAACGACCATCCGCGGCAAAAAAACCTACTGCCGCGCAATCGCCGCCGTGTCCATCGTCAACCAGGACAACACACCACTGAAGAGCGCCAACGTGACGAGCCAATGGGAAGGGTCGGTAACCACCACCGCCAGCCTTTCCACCAACCGGAACGGCATCGCGACGTTCCGCAGTGCGTGGACGCAAAATTGCGGGACCTTTACGTTCACCGTAACCGATGTCGTGCTCGCCGGGTACGTGTACGACCCGTCGCTCAATACGGCGACCACCGCCAGCATCAGCTTCTAGGGAATCCACGGAAACAGGATTGCGTTGCCTGAAAACACCCCGGAAATGGGGTGTTTTTGGTGTCGCAATCAATAACGCGGGACCTCACTCTACCCTCCCCGCTTGCCGGCGGGCAGGTCCCAACGTGGGAACGGAATTTTTTCTGGATTCCCTCTGCGTCTCGGGGATGACGGTTTTGAGGTTTCTGGATTCCCACTTTCGTGGGAATGACGTGGTGGCTTACTGGATTCCCCCGCCAACGGCGGGGCAGGCCTTCTTGCGCGGGGATGACGAGGCTAGTCTGCCAGATCTATCACCTCATCAATGCGGATTTGCGTGACGAAATCGGGCAAGTGTGAGACCAATACCATTCCGCCGGCGTACTGGTCCAGCGCCTGGGCAATGATTGGCAGGTGGCGGAAGTTGATGTGGTTGGTGGGTTCATCCAGCAGCAGGACGGCGGGTGCCAGGAGCACCAGCCGGCAGAACGACAGCAACCCTTTCTGGCCTTCGGATAACGAGCGGATGGGGCTCGCCAGCAGCTTCCCGTCAAGCAGGAAACCCGCCGCAGCGGAGCGCAGGAGGTGCTCGTCGGGGCGCTCCATCGCGGCTTTGAGCACCGCGAACGCCGTCAGGTCGGGGTCCAGGTTGCTGAAATCCTGCTTGTAGTACCCCACGCGCACTTCGGAAGAGATGACCGCATCATCCGAGCCACCGGCGCTCAACCGTTCCAGCAGCGTACTCTTGCCCACCCCGTTGGGCCCCGCCAGCAGGACGTGGGTGCCTTTCCGCACGGTCAGATCCAACGGCCGGCGCACGGGGGCGTGGTTTTTGAGCGCCGTCACGGCGCGAAACGCGATGAGCTGGCCATCGAAGTGCCGGTCCAGCGCCTGGACCGGAATGGTGAACGGACGGATAACCTTGTCTTCGCGGCGCACATCCACCATCTGTTCTTCGGCCGTCTCCGCAACTTGGCGCATGCGTTTGGCGACGCTCCGCAATTTTCCCCCCTTGTGAGCAAACACTTCCGCTTGGGCGCGCTTTTCCCGTACCTGCGCCGCCAGACGCGCGTTCTGCAGATTTTCCCGCTCGATGCGATTTTTGATCTCCTCCACCACCACGCTGTAGTTGCCGGTGTACTGCTCGATGGTGTGGTTGAACGCGTCCAGATACAGCACGCCGTCGGAAAACGCGTTGAGGAAATCCGCGTCGTGGGAGATGACCACGCAGGTCTTCTCATACCCCATCAGAAAACCGGTCAGGTGCTCGATGCCGATGGCGTCCAGATTATTGGTGGGCTCGTCCAGCAGCAGGATATCCGGGTGTTGGATGAGCGCGTGGGCCAGCAACAGCCTAGCTCTCTGGCCGCCGGAACATTTGTTCAGATGGCGCTCGAGGGGCACGGCCAGGTGTACCACCTCGCACACCTCGGCGATGAGTTTATCGAGATTGTACTTCTGCTCGGTGAACGCGCCGGCAAAGTATTCGCGCACCGTGTGGCCCAGCATCGCTTTGGGCATCACCTGCCGCGCAATGCCGATGGTGGCATTGGCGGGCGTGAGGAATACGGAACCCTCGGTCGGAGCAAGTTCGCGAGTGATGAGCTTGAAGATGGTGCTCTTGCCGGCGCCGTTCTGGCCCATCAAGGTGATGCGGCTGCCCGTGCGGACGGAAAAACTGGCTTCCTCAAGCAGCTTATGATCGTGCTCGTACTCGAAGCTCACGTTAGAGAACCGAAGGATAACGTTATCGTTGGCCATGGAGGGAAAATTGACGCATGTAAGTAAGATGGAGATCGTGGAAAAGCCGTCATCCCGGCCCCGCTTGTCCCGCCAGCGGCGGGGGAGCCGGGATCCAGAAAAATTAAACGTGCGTGGTGGTTACTGGATTCCCGCTTTCGCGGGAATGACAAATAGTGGGTTTTAAAGAGAATTTCTACCGTCTCAAGATTACTGGCTCATCCCAACGCCTAGCAACTGTTCCCTGCCACAAAACCGGTCGTCCAGCACAACTGCAGGCTGTAGCCCCCGGAAGGACGGTCGATGTTCAAAACGTCGCCGACCAGATAGAGATTGGGCACCAGCCGCGACTGCATGGTTTTAAAATTCACCTCCGGCAGCGCGACACCGCCCGACGACACCACGGCCTTATCGGCGCCCAGCAGGCCCTGCACGTGCAAGGGTATGGCCTTGAGCAGCGCGACCAGGGCGCGCCGGTCAGCACTGCGTACGCTGTGGTTGGCAGTCTCGCCATCAATACCGGCAAGCTCCAAAATTGCGGCCACCAGCGCCGCCGGAATGAGCCTGCCCAAAATATTTTTCAATTTTTTATTGCTCTCGGCCACCAGGCGGGTTTGCAGCTCTTGGCGCAGCTGGGCGGGGTCAAGGGACGGGAACAGGTCCAGTACGATTTGCACGTCGCCGTAATGCAGCAGCTCGCCCACGTGTTTGCTCATGTTCAACACCATGGGCCCGCTGATACCAAAATGCGTGAACAGGAGCTTGCCTTTGTGGACCTCCTGCTTCTGCTGATTCTGGAAGGTGGTGAGTTTGCACGCTGGCAGCGTCACGCCGCCCAATTTTTTGGCCCACGCGTCGCGCAGCGCAATGGGCACCAGCGCAACGTCATTCTCAATAATGGTATGACCGAGTTTTTTCAGCCACGCGTAGCCCTCGCCTGTTGAGCCGGTTTCCGGACGCGAAGTGCCGCCCGTCGCCACGATGCACGCAATGGCCTCCAGCTCGGGCGCATTTTTGCGCTGGATACGGATGTGGCCCGTGCTTGGGTCTGCCGCCAAACCGAGAACGGCGGCGGAAGTTTGCACCTGCACGCCGCCTTGCCGCACGTAGCCCGTCAGCACCTCAAGCACCGACTGCGCGGAATTGGAAACCGGAAATACCCTCCCCTCCGCCTCCACTTTCGTCGCCATCCCGCGAGCGTGGAAAAAACTTAAGCTTTCTTCCATGCCAAACTGCGAAAACGCGGAGAACAGGAATTTGTCATTGCCTTTGTATTTGGCGAGCAGCGTGCGGGTCTGGGGCGCGGCATTGGTCACATTGCACCGCCCGCCGCCGGTGATAAGCAGCTTCTTCCCCAGTATGTCATTTTTCTCCAGCAGCAACACCAAGCGGCCCCGCTCGGCCGCCCGGCCGGCCGCCATCATCCCAGCCGGACCGCCGCCGATGACCACCACTTCCCAGCGGGTTGGAGCGGTGGGTTTCCCCTGCGATATCATGGTAATAACGTTCCTGACGAGAAGAACCGCCCTCCATGGAGGGCGGTTCTTGCACTGCTGCGCTTACGCGCGAGCGACGTTGGTGGCGGCCGGACCCTTGGGCCCGTCCACGACCTCAAAGGAAACGGTCTCGCCGACCTTCAATTCTGCGAAGGTCACGCCCTTGAGTTCCTTGGAGTGGAAAAACAGGTCCTTGGCCTCGCCTTCGCGGGCGATGAACCCAAAGCCTTTTTCCGTCAGCGTCTTGATAGTACCAGTCATGTAATTGTGCGTACGTTAACTTATTTTCAGAAACTCGACAACGATTTCTGTAGCCTAGCAGCGTACCGCCACTCTAGCACAAACGTAGAATTATTTCAAATCCCCGAATGTCCGATGTGTCCATGGGGGGATTGGCGCCGGCGTCATCTCGGGCCCTGACCAGGGGTCAGAATCGGGTTACTGGATTCCCTCTGCGGCTCGGGAATGACAGTTAAGAGCGGCCCGCCGTTGGCGAGGCCGGCCGGCGGACTGGCCGCGGCTAGAACCCAAGGTCTTCGCTAACCAGTAGCATCCTGACCTTCCTGCCCAGCATCGGATTTTCGCGGCGGAAGAGGACGACCTTCGAGGGCATGGTGTGCACACCGTACTTCTCCATCATGTGCGAATCCTCGAGCGGCAGAACGTGCTGCTCCAGACGCTGCAGGCCATCGGCGAGGGTCGGCACGATCTTTTTGGTGCTGACGACAAAGAGAAGGTCGGGGGAGCTGTACACGATGTGCGGCAGCTGGCTGCCGGTGTTGGAAGCAATGACGAATTCACCGGTTTGGGCCAGCGCGTGCACGCTGCC
>JAUSGZ010000043.1 GCA_030648715.1 bacterium
GCCATTGCCAGGGAGCCGGTACCGCCGGCGACTGCCATGTGACCCATCGTCTTGAGGCGCCGTACCGCCAGCAGCCGCACCATGCCGACTTGGAGGCCAAATCCCATGAATATCGCCAGCATCCACCACCGGTAACGCAGGAATTGCTCCCACGAATGTGCCGCCGACCCGCTGAGAAGCGTAACCGCCGTTGCGTACAGCCCTGCCATGCCCAACATCCCTGCCACCCCGGCCGACCAGGGCGACGTCGCCAGCCTCCGGACGGAATATGCGGTCATGGCTGGACTCCTTGGACCGGCGAGGGTGTGGGGGTCGGGGTGGGCAAAATAATTTTGCCCGTCACAAGATCACGGTAGGTGCCCATGCTCACTACCCCCTGCCGGAAAACGTAGGCGCCGTCCTTTTCAGTGGTACCCACTTGCGTCCAAATGTTCGACAGCCCTTCATAGGCACCAACCTCGCCGGTCAGCACGAACGTCGGGACCATGGTAATGCCATAACCTTGGCGCAGGGCTTGGCCCTCTTTGGACCGGATGTCCACCCGACGCGGATTTTCATCCTTGATGCCAAAGCGCGCCAGAATGGTCAGGTGCTCGTTCGCGTCGTAGCAGGCGGTACAGGCGGCATCGCCCACCAAGGTCACGGCCACCCGGCCGCGGATCTGTCCGCTCTGCACGTCGCGGTAGGGCGGAATGGGCGGATCAAGAATGACGGCGTCCTCCGCGCGCCGCCCCAGTTTCTGCCAGAACGCAGCCAGCTCCGGCATGGCGTCCACGTCACCGCTCACCACCAGTGTCGGTACCGTGACGATGCCGTACCGTGTGAGCAGCGCCGCCCCCTCCGCACTGTTGCGTTCGTACGTTGCCCGCTCCAGAACAACGTTGAACTTCGCTAGCTGCGCAACCACTGGTTCAAGCGAGACGCACTCGGCGCAGGCGGCATCGGTGACCACGGTCACCTGCAAACGCGGAGGCGGCACGGGAGTTGGCGAGGATTTGACCTGCCCGAACAGCTGCGCGGTGCCTGCGACGTTGAGCGCCGCGACAGCCACCGCCGCTATCGCAACAGCGAACGTCGGTCGCATGAAACGCGGCATACCCTAGCAGCCGCCGACCATGTTCGGCAGATTTTGCAGGCTGGATGGCAGCGGGGCGGCACCCTGTGGGGCAACAGCGGCCGCCACGACCGGAGCGGCAGCGGCGGCCGGAGCGGCCGCCAGGCTGCGGCGCAGCGACACCAGTTGCACGGTTTGGATGCCAAGGAACGCCGTAACGGCGACCAACGCGATGGTAAGCCGGCGCGTTTCTACTGCAGGCGCGGCGGGAGCGCTCGCCGCGGGGAGAGCGCCATGGGCATGATCGTGATGAGTACAATTTTCCATACGAATGAGAATTGAGGAATGAGTATGCGAGGTACAAAACGGTCGGGCTAGCAGCCGCCGACCATGTTCGGCAGGTTCTGCAGGCTGGATGGCAGCGGGGCGGCAGTGGTGCGCGACGCACCGGCCGGCTGGTTCAGGAGCAGCGCCGCCACGTCGGGGGTGTACTGGCCCGATGCGCGCTGTTGGCCGACTTTCGCGATCATCTGCTTAGGGAAGAAACGCGCTTTCCACCGCGCCAATTCCTGCAGTATCCGGTCATCGCTGAACTCGGCCGGGTGCTTGGTCAGCAAATAAACGATCAAACCGCGCATCGCCTGCGAGTGGGCGCAGCCGCAGGCCGCCTTCCCGTTGGGAAAGACGATCATCTTCGCGCCGCAGCAGTATTCGCACGCGATCCGGCTGCCGATCGCGATGTACCGCTGTTGCAGCTCGGGCGCGAGCGGAAGCTTGATCGTGCCGTAGTCAGGGTCGTACTGCCCCATGCTATTCATGGAGTTCTGCACGTCATCGTAATTTACCCGCAGCTCACTGCCGTAGATTTCCGGCACGCCGCTGGCGATCGTCAACGCCACAACGTCGTTGTCGGGGGCACTGTTGGAGGCCACCGCTGCAGCCGCGGATGCCGGGACCGCAGCGGCCGATGCCGGGGCTGTAGCCGCCGGTTTCGCGGTGCGCGGCAAGGAGAGCAACAAGAATTGATTCAGGCCGGCCAACGCCACGGCAACCCCCACCGTCGTCCAGACGAACGCGTTCACGGGTGCGCCGCGGTCATGGTCAGCCGATGCTTCCGAATTTGATGGAGCCATAAGCGAACGTCATAAAGTAAGAACTACAGCTACGGACGGCCGACGCCGTCAAACCGAGCGCCTTACCCGAACGTCAGTTGGCCCCCGCGCAAGCCATCCGCCATGGCGAGTGCCAGGTAGGACGGCGGCGGTTGTGCTTCGCGGCGAGGATTTCGCTCGCTGCTTCTCCGCAGCGCAGGGGCGGTGCGCAACGAGATGGCCGCACGGCAGCACATCTGCCAAACCAGCCACAGCAAGCCGATTGGCACTAAGCCAATGGTTACGATCCGCCACAACGGCAGGTGTGAGATGGGCTGGTGCCGATGGCAGCGCGCCAAGCCCGGCTGCGGCATGTGGGCGGTGGTGCTGCGCGCGCAGCGGACCGCCGCCAACAGCAGCAACAGACTGACCATAGCGGTCACCGCGAGTATCCCGATGGCAATCCAACGTCGCATACGCTCATGGGGTAGGTGATGTGGCGCACCCCGCAGCTTTCGCCAGCGACGGTAACTGCTGCACGCCTTCCAACTTTTGCCCGCCGGGAAAAACCCAGGTGGGATACCCGGTGATGCCGGCCTGCACGCAGCGCTCAGGTTCATCCGGACACTCAACGTAGTTCACTGCCGAGAAGGCATCGCCGAACAGCCCCTTTTGTTTCTGGCAGTGCGAACACCAGTCGGCGCCATACATGATGACCCCGCGTTCGGTCAGACACGCGGCCAAGGTCGAGGCTTCGGTTATGGGCGCGGACTGCTGCGTGCAGCCTGCCGCCACTACGGACGCGGCCGTTGCCGCAAAGAGAAGAAGAGGGCGCATACTCCTATTCTCCGCAGCAATCAACGAGCTTGGCCAGGAAGTCCTCCATCGCCTTTTGGCTGGTCGGCGAGGGGGGGACGGCAGTGACCGGCGCTCCGGATTTGCCCGTCGCCATCTTCAGTTTCAGCATCCAAAAATACGAGTACAGCGTGTAGGCGTCGCGGAAGCACGCCTGCGCGGCCTGCGGGTCGCGCTCCAGCCGCTTCGTGCCGACTTCCATCAGCCGCATCGACGCGGCCAGCAAGTGCTTGCTGATGCACCACACTTCCCCTTCGTAGGCCGGCAGCAGCTGTTTGAGGTAGGTCTTGCGCAACTCGCGGACCGGCCCGATCAGATCATAGTAGGTCGCATCGTTGGTCTTGGCCCCCGAGTAGAACAGATGCTCCTCGATGCTGACCAAGTTCATCACCGCCAGGCTCAGATCCTCGTCGCTGGAAAGGTCTATCTTTTTCTCGCTCGCCAGCTGCTTGGCCGCGGCCAGGAGCTCTTTGAGGTCAAGTGATTCCTTCATAGGAGGCTTGGATTAGAGCAGCCAGATCAGGACGGCCAGTCCCACCATCAGCAGGCCGCCGTACAGGCGCATGCGCGATTGGTTGTTTTTCTGCCACGTCGACAGCCGGCCCAGGACAGCGGTGTCGGCCGCCAGGAGAAGGATGACGACCAGCGGGGCAACGAATAGCAGGTTGTACCACAGCAGGTACGCGAGGCCCGGAGCGAACGAATTCTTGTCGTGCAGAAGGCCGAGGATCATCAGGTACGGCCCGCCGGTGCAGGGGAATTCGCACAACCCCACCAGAACGCCGAGCGCGAACGCCGCCGGCAGCGACGCACGGTCGACCAACTTTCCCATCACGCGGTGGCTGGCCGCGGGAATTTTCAGCTTGATGGGAAAACGGGGAAACCAATGGTTGACGAGGTTGATGCCCCCCAGCACCGCCAGCAGCAGCGCACCTGCTTTCGCCATAAAATGGGGCGTATTGAACAGGTGCAGCACCTGCAGGATGCCCAGCCCGATGAGCAGGTAGACGGAAAACAGCCCGATGATGTAACCAAACCCCAGGCGCAGGACATGCTGCCGCAATTTTCCTATCTGCAGCAGGAAAGCGATGGTCAGCAGCAGCACCGAGAACGCGCACGGGTTGACGCTGTCCAGCAGCGCCGCCACGGTCACCAGCGGGAAGATCCATTCTCCGCCACGCGACCACTGCCACAGCACTTCGGTCGGGTTAAGTACGCGCAACCCCACGATCACCAGCCCGATGGAAAGCAGTATCCCGATCAGCCACCAGGTTTTTTTGGGTAGCATAGGGTTAGGGAGTAACCTGCGCGGTGAACGCGACGGTCAGGGTTCCGCCCCCATCCGTCTCCACGATCACCTCTCGGTTGACGCGGCCGACGCCCGCCGGACCATGAGCGGCCGGGTTGAACGTGACTTCCAGCGTCGCCTGCTGGCCGGGGGTAATGACCTCGGAGATTCGCGGTACCACCCCATGGCCGGGCATGCCGAACGGCCCCACGGTCCGACCATTCGTCTGAAGCCGCGCGGTCGTGCACATGCAGGAGGTATAGAGCTTGGTTACCTTGACCGGCGTAGTGCCGGGATTGGAGACCGTGATCCGCCGGGAAACGACGCCGGCGGCCATGGAAACTTGGCCGAAATCGAACGCTGCCGGCGTGACGGTCAAGGGACTGGGCGAGGCAGCGGCGCTCGCCGTCCCCCGCTGCCCCCACTGGGCGAGCCCGACCAATGCCGCCAGGAGTACGCCGATCGTGGCAATGTAGATGATGGCTTGTCGCATACGTGAGTGATTACCCATAACAAAAAACTGCCGCACTGCGGAAGCTCCTCTACCTGCGCAGCCGTCCTATGACGGCCGTACCGGTCAGAAGCTACGCCGCAACGGCAGCCTCACGTTGTCGCAAAACCGCCAGCCACCGGTAGAACCGGCGCCACACGATCCATGGTCGCGATGAACGAAAATCAAGGGGTACGCCGGTTGCCCAGCGCCGGGAAACCGCGGTCAGCGCCAGCATGGCGCGCGCGGCCCAAACCCACGTCCAAATGACGGAAAGTACCAGGAGGGAAGCAAACACCGCCATCCCGATCACCTTGTAGACCGAAACATGGTACTGCAGCGTGGCAAACGACGAGGCTTCATCCGGACAAGGCGCCTGCCGCACCAGGCTCGCGATGCACCGCACCATTTGGTGGTGGCCGCTGCCGTGGTCAGGAGCGTAGACCATCGACATCCCAACGACCGCCGTGATGAACATCCCGGCGACCATCCAACGGACAAAAATTTGCTTGCGAGCGACCATAGCTGCTGGCTGTAAGGTACCCCGGGACCACCGATTTGGCAAGCGGCTGATGAAAACGAACTGCCCGTGCAGACCGATAATTTCGCTGTATTGTCGGAAGAAGAGCCGCCGTGCTACAGTCAAATTGATTATCTCCCATTGCCGTATGCAGCGCACAACAAAACTCGCCCTCGGCGTCGTGATTGCCGCAGCCATGGTTGCGCTGTTGTGGTCATTGCGGGCCGCTCCGTTGCGGGTACTGACGGGGAACAACGCCAGTCGCCTGGAGCCCGCGCCGGACGCAAATCCGCTGGTCATTGGCGCCGTACTGCCGTTGAGTGGCCCCAGCGCTTCATTTGGCGTGCCGCTTCGGCGCGCTGGTGAATTGGCAGTGAAAGAATTGAACGCCGCGGGAGGTATTTCAGGCCGGACGCTGACCGTGCTTTGGGAGGACGGAAAATGCGACGCACGCGACGCCACCGCCGCCGCGCAGAAACTCATTAGCGTCGACCAGGTCGGGGTCATCTTCGGGGGCGCGTGTTCGAATGAAACGCTCGCCATCGCGCCGCTGGCTCAGGAAGCCGGCGTGATCGTGATCTCTCCGTCCGCCAGCGCACCGGAGATCAACGTCGCGGGAACCTACATCTTTCGTACTGCGCCGTCGGACGCGCTGGCTGGCGAGGTAGCGGCGCGCTACGCCTACCTTGAACTCAGCGCGAAAACCGCCGGCGTCATTGCCGAGAACGGCGACTATCCCCGAAGCCTGCGCGAATCCTTTATCAAGGAATTCCGCGCCCTCGGCGGTCGCCTGGTCCTGGACGCCGACCTCCCAAACCCCGCCGGCGATCTTTCCGCCCTGCTGGACAAGGTGAGTGCCGCCGCGCCTGAGATCCTCTATCTGCTGCCGGAATCCGGGGCATCGGGCGTCGGGCTGGTCAAACAACTGCGGGCGCGCGCACCCGAGATTTCGCTCCTGGCCTCCGAGCTTCTTATCGATCGCGATCTGGTCGGCGAACAGGGCAAGGCCCTGCAGGGCGTGCTGGGGTTGGAAGTGTATTTCGACGACCGCGCGACGGCGACGCGGGCGTTTCTGGACGCCTACGCGAAAACCTACCGTGAGCCCCCGCCATTTCCGGCCGTGATGGCGAATATGCATAGCCAGTTCGCACTGCTCCGGGACGGCATTACCGCCGTTGGCACCGATCCCAAGAATTTACGCGCGTGGCTCCAGCAGGTACGCGGCTGGGAGGGAACACTCGGAACCCTGACCTTCGACGAGAGCGGCAGCGCCGTGCGCGACTATGCGGTCGTGCGAGTCAACAACAGCCGCCGCGAAACCGTGACGGTCTACCCGGCCGCGCGCCGCTGATCGACAACGCTGGTATGCAGGTACTTTCAGCGCGGGCGCGCAGCCGGGCGTGGCTGCACCGCCATGTATTTCCCCTCGCGTTGGCGCTCAGCTACGCGGCGATTTTTTTCTGGCTGTCGTGGCTGCGGCACATCACCTTTCATACCCAGGCCTGGGACCTGGGCATTTTTGAGCAGTCGTTCTGGAATACGCTCTCCGGCCGCATCATGGACAACAATTTTGAATTCGCCAACCACCTATCGGTACACTTCAGCCCGTTCCTGTTCCTCCTAGTCCCCTGGTATGCCCTGTGGCCCGGCCCAGCCGTGCTGCTGGCCCTGCAGGCATTGGCCCTGGGCAGCGCGGTCATTCCGCTGTACCGCCTCGCGTCTCGCTGGACAGGGAAAACCCCGGCCCATGTCATCTGCGGCGTTTATCTCCTGTACCCGCCGCTCCATTGGCTCAACCTGTTTGACTTCCATGAAGTGGCGTTCGCCATACCCCTGCTCCTGTGGGCAGTGGACCTGGCCGACCAGGACCGACGCCGGTGGGCCGCGGTTGTTTTAGCGCTGGCCGCCGGCACCGCCGAGAACATAGTGCTGGTCGCAGCGGCCGTCGGCCTGTTTTGGTTGTTGACCAAACGACCGCGATGGTTCGGCGCAACGGTCACCGCCGCGTGCCTGGCGTATTTCCTTCTGGTCGCCAACGTGGTGATGCCGGCACTGGGCGGGAAAATCTACCGGCTGGACCGCTACGCCAACCTCGGCGGTAACGCCGGAGAAATTTTGGCCACGGTTTTGACCGATCCGGCGCTGGTGGCAACAACCGTTACCCGGCCCGAAAAGATCTCCTACCTTGCAGGATTACTGGTCCCGCTGGCGGGCTTTTCACTCCTGGCACCCGCGGCGCTGGTACTGGCGATCCCAGGGTTAGCAATGAACCTGTTGACGGACTACGCGCCGCAATTCTCCGGCCGCTACCAGTACGACGCCGTGCTCATCCCCGGCCTGTTGGTGGCCGCGATCTCCGGCCTGCGGTTAGTGACCAAAAAATTCCCGGCGCGGACGCTGCTCATCCTGCTGGTGCTCGGAGGCGCGAGCCTCGGCGGATTTTTGTGGTGGTCGCCGCTGGGCCTGCGCGCTTATCCCTGGACACAGTTAAGAACCGACCGCCGCTCGGAGATCTTTGCACAGCTGCTGGAGAAAATCCCTCCGGACGCCAGCATCGCGGCCGCCACGAACCTGGTCCCTCACCTGACCCACCGCCGGGGCATCTGGATGGCCGGCAGCGAACCCCGTCTGGCGGACATCGTCATCGTGGATATGTGGGACCGCACCGGCTTTGCCGGCGACGAACAGTTCCGTACCTACCTCGCCAACTACCTGGAACGCGGCTACCAACTGCAGCGCATTGCCCAGCGGATCCTCATCCTCACTCCTCGTTCTCCGTGACGAGCGAACGCAGCGTGGTGAGTTGGAACACGGCAAACGCCGGACGGCCGAACGCGTCGGTCAAGATCGTGCCGGGCAGTATCCCCTCGCGCTCGAATATTTTTCTCATCCGCCAACCGTAGCTGTTCGGCGCGCCGTCGTTCTCCCCAAGCAGGAGCGGTTCCGCTAGGATGATACGAAAATCGTTGAAGCCGATGTTCTCCAGATATTCCCCGCCTTCGCTCTCAAATACTTTCACCAGGCTTTCCGTGACCATGGTCGGCTGGTAACGATACAGGTCGCGCAACAGCATGGTCCATCGCACGGCGGCAAAATCCATCCGGTCATCGTAAATAACGAGCGGCGGCCGCCCGGTGGTGGCCGGCGTTCTTCCGAGGTCGGCTCGGTGACGGCTGCGCAGCCGCTCTGCCAGTTGCACGTCGCCCGCGGTGATCATTTGCGCGGGCGGTTGTCCGTTGAACAATCGCTCCAGATACTCATCCAGCGCCCGGTACGCGTATGAGGTGGGGCGAAGAACCTGGTACGCGGCGCCCGGAGTCCCAAACGGCGCCGCGAGCAGTTGCCCATTGGCGGTCGGCAGCGCGACCAACAGCAGAACGATAAAAGCCACTCCTGCGCCGCTGCGTTGTCTCGTCAGTTCCCGCAACAGGTAGGCCGCGCACAGCGCGACGGGCAAAGTCATCAGCGCCGCATACTGCTTGCGGCCAGGCGCCAGGCTCAATAGAACGACCGTGCTTACGGCCAATACGCAAACAGTCCACCCCAAACGGGGTCCGTTCCCCGGTAAACGGCCGCCCCGCCAGTGTATGGCCATCAGCACTGCCCCGCCGATCGCGACGAGCGTCAGTAGCCAGCCAAACCCATCCGGCAGCCAATGCCACCACCGCAACAGGTCATTGATCCCCGTATACGCATGGTCGTCGCTCCAAAAATCCTGGTGCCGCTGCCCCAGCATCGCCCACAACGTCGCATCAAAATGGCCGCGGGTGAGGTAGTACATCGTGTTGTAAGCGATCACCGGCGACAGCAGCAGGGCGGCAAGACCGGCGCCACCCCACGCGGGAGCCTGCCGGAAGCGCTGCGGCGCAAGCACCGCATAGCCGCCGACGATGACCGGCAGGATAACCACCGCGGAATACTTGGTCAGGAGCGCCAACCCCACTGCAGTGCCCACCAGCCAGCACCACCGCGGGTCATCCAGCGAACGGAGGAACGCGAGCAGCGCCAGCGCCAGCCAGACCAGCAGCAACCCTTCCTGAAAACCGACGCGCGACAGCCAGACCGGATAATTCGCGACCGCCCCCAGCGCGGCGCACAACAATCCGTAGCGACGGTCCACCATCGCGGTGCCAAGCCAGTACAACACCCCGACCAACGCCAACCCGGCGAGCGCGAACGGCAGCCGCAGCGCCAGCACGGTCGGCCCCAGCAGTCGGAACGACCAGTGCTCAACGAAGAACGTCAACGGCGGGTGGTCATGGAATGACAGGTCTTGCCACCACTGCTGTGTCGGGAACAGGTCGATGGGCGACTGCATGCTGCCGATCCACGTATCGATCCACCCGTAACTGCGCAGCGCCATCAATGCCTCATCATCCACCACATCGTGGCGCGTCAGCCCGGGCAACCGAAGAACGGCGGCCACCGCCACGAGCAACAAAAACGCGACCGCGGGACGGAAAAAACGCCGCATATATATCTACCCTACCACAAAAACAAAAAACCCGTCCCGCCGAAGCGGAACGGATTTTGTGAATTGCGTTTTGACCGTTACTTCACGTACTGGTCGAGGGTCGCCTTGACCTGCTCGAACGGCTGTGCGCCGGAAATGATCCGCGTCTCGCCGCTGCGGGTGAGCAGCACCGTGCCCGGGGTACCGGTCACGCCGGCCTGCTGGCCTTCGGTCATATCCTGCTGGACCTTCTGGGCGTACTTGCCGCTATCCAGGCACGATTTGAACTTCGCCTCGTTGACGCCGGACTCCCGCGCCAAAGCCGGGAGATCGGCCAGCGCGAACCCGGTGCCGCCGGAGGTGGTGCGCTCGTAGATGAGGTCGGTGAACTTCCAGAACGCCGTGTTGCCGCCCAGTTCCGCCACGCATTCCGAGGCTTCCGCTTCCTTCTGGGCGTTGGCGTGGAACGACAGCGGAAAGTGGCGGTAAACCCAGGCGACCTTGGTGCCGTACGCCTGCACCACCTGCTCCATCGTCGGATGGAAGCGCTTGCAGAACGGGCACTCCATATCCGAGTACTCAATGAGGAACACATCGGCTTTGGCAAAATCGCCCTTGATGTGGTCGGCCTTGGAAACCGGCTTGACCTGGCCGGCCGGAGGATTGTTGGGATCATCCGCCGCCGGAAGCTGCGCCCCGGCGACCTGGCCGCCCGCGGGCTTGGCAGCGACCACATCGCCATCGCCGCCGCCGGCAAAACCGGCACCCTTCAACGCCATCGGCAGGGTGACCACAAACCCGATGGCCATCACCGCCAGAATGCCGCCGACAAAGCCGGACCAGAACGCCGACTTCGGAGGCAAATTCTCTATCATTTTCATACGCGACGCTAACTTATGAGTAAAATCCTCAAATGTACGCGGGAAACTCTTCCCGAATGTAGCCCTACCTTACACTACTTTGTCGTTCGCGTCAACCCCAGGAAAGACCAACCGCGAGGGCAATTCCCGTCACCGCGGCGATACCCAGGAAATTTACCGCCAGGTCGAATGGGTCAATGCGAGAATGCCGCAACCGCCAGTCCACCGCTTCTTTACCCAGCCCGACCAGGAACGCCGCCGTGGCCGCCGCCCACAGCGGCAGCACGGGCAGGAGCACGACCGTGACCCCGGCACTCGCGAAAAAGTGCACGGCTTTGTCGTACTTGCCGTAGTAGACGCCCGTGAAGAATTTCCCAACCCCCATGGATTCCAGCGTACCATGGGCGGCGCCTGGGGACTACTCGTATTGCCGCGCCCAACGTGCCGACGGTATCATACCAACAGGCAAGGAGGGGGGTCCTCCTTACTTTTATATATCGTCCTTTTCCCCAAGGAGGTTGCACATTGATAACATCCTGTTGTTTCCTGTCCCCTGACCGTAGGCCCCCTGCCCCGCGAGGTGTCCCATGCCGAATACCCCGGCCATCGTCCTGAAGCCCCAGCTCCTCTACCCCAGCCCGCTGCAGCCCCGCAAGCACTTCGGCGAGGAGGAGCTCGCGACCCTGATGAAGAGCATCCAAAAACACGGGCTGCTGCAGCCTCTCCTGGTGCGCCGCGGCCAAGGTGAGCGCTACGAGATCCTGGCGGGAGAACGCCGCTATCGCGCTTGCGCGAAGCTCGGGCTGACCGAGATCCCCTGCATCGTCGTGCAGGCCACCGACCGTGACGCGCTGGCGCTGATGCTCGATGAGAACCTCGAGCGCCAGGACCTGACCGTCATGGAGGTCGCCCGCAGCATCCACACGCTGGTCACCAACCACTTCAATGGCGACCAGGCCACCGCCGCCGACTGCCTCGGCAGATCGCAAATTTTCGTCCGCGATCGTCTCGCGCTGGTTGACCTCCACCCCGAACTCCACCCCCTGCTGGACGCGGGCAGGCTCACCATCGGCCACGGCGTCGAGATCTCGCGGATCGCCCGCGAGCGTCAAATGACGGTCGCGCAGCTGGCCGTCAAGCGCCGCATGTCGGTCAACACCCTCAAGGGGTATCTCCAACGGGCCGCTCCCGGCGATGGCAAGCCGGAACCGCGCCACCGCCGGCGCGACCCCCAGACCGTGGCGGAGCAGCTCTCCGCCAACATCCAAGCCATCTACGACCTGGTCGATGCCCACTGGGCAGATCTTCCGCCTGCCATCCGCGACCTGCTCTGGGGGCAGTTCACCTCCCTGGACCACTTTCTCCAACAGAAGAACCCGCACGCAGCCGCCGCTGCCCGCCGCTCCTGAACCATGCCCGTTCCATGCCCACGCGGGTGCCAAATCCTGGTACCCGCTCTTTTTTATAAAAAAGCAACAGCCGGGCGGCTGTTGCGAGAAACTTAGGAAGGAGCGGGAGGCGTGCCCACGATCTGAACGATGCGTTCGTAGGCTGCAAGGTACGCCGCCGCAGCGCGCAGCAGCTGCGCAAGCGCGCGATAGTCGTGTGCCTGCGCCACCTTGGCACAGGTTTCCAGCCGCTCGGCTATACCGCTGACAACGGCAGGTGGCAGCGGTTGCGCTGCGGTCCGCTCCATCTGCTCGAACGGCGAAGTCGGCGGCGCGGATACCACCGCGGGAAAGTCGGTGCGCAGCAACGCGGAAAGATCGCTCGGCGATTTAAGGATCTGGCGACCGCGCGGCTGCCCGCGGTCTGGCCCAAGAACGCCAAGCTCCTCGAGTCGGGTCAGGATAGCGCGCACCATTCTGATGTCGTTGATCCGCAGATGCTCCTTAAGGGTAAGCTGACTGCATCTCCCCGTGCGCCGAATGGCGGCAACGGCTTCCCGCAGCTGCTGCGAGGTAGCGACGGGTGCGTTGGGAGTAGAGATTGGCACCGGTTTTTCCCTGTCTGGTGGCGCCAGCAGCCGCTGGAGCTCTGCGAGAGTATGCACCAACAGCTTGCGTGGGCGTTTTCCCGGCTGCTTGGGACCAAGCACCCCGAGCTTCTCCAGTGGCTGATGCAAGGTGCCCGCCTTATCCTGGCTGATGCCAAGCTCGCGGCCCAGCCAGATCTGGCCAGTATGCTCGCGGCCGCCGCGCTGAAAGTCGGTAACCATCGCGGTCGCCCCGCGGGAGACCGGATCGCCTGCGACTGCCGCGGACTGCGCCGAAGGGACAGGTTCCGCCAGGATCCGCTCCCAGCGCCCCAGCACCGATAGCAGCCGGGCCGATTGTCCCGCGTCCAAATGAGCGACAACGTCGTTCAAGTAGCTGGAGTGCATAGCCGCGCGCGCCACCTCTTGCAACGCGACTTTGCCGTACGCCGCGACCGCGTGCATCCGGCAGTACCCATCATCGGGATAGCACACCGGCAGTTCACAGCCGTCCTGCTCGCAGTAGCGTGACGGCTGCGGGCAACCGGCGCACGGAGCGTGGTCCTTAGCCTGCAGACGTCGGCAGTCCACGACCCGGATCTGCCGTTTTTCGCGCGGACAGCGGACCTTGTGGTCGGGCTCCAGCGGTACGCGTCCGCGCCGCAGCTCCAGGGCAAGCAGCGGCCCCAGGCATTCGGCGCACAGTTCCAGTTCAGGAACGGCCACGGGCCGGCAGAGGCAAATGTGGCAACAGTGGGTCGCCGCGCCGCAGCCAAAGCAACTTGGCTGGTATTGCAGCTGAAAGCAGCGGGAAGGCGGCAACTGGCGGCGCGCCACCTGGCAGTAGACGCGCTGTTCGCGTTGCTGCACAGGGGTCGCCTGCAGCCAGGCGCCGTAAGCAGACTCACGTTCGGCTGGCAGTGGCGGCGGCGGCAGAAACCGCTCCCAGGCGGTCAGCACAGGAAGCTCTCGTAAAGCGGTCCGCGCCATGCGGCACCTCCTTTCGTAGGGGTAAAAGGTCAAAAAAAATCGCCCTGACGTGGTAGCATGCGCGACGCTCACTGTCAACGTAAAAAAAGGCCGCTCCGATGGGCACCGGAGCGGCGGAAGGTACGAACGGTTTCAGGCGCAGAACGCCTGGTAGATGGCACGGGTGGCCACGTGGTAGTCGGCGTTCTCGACGCCGATGATGATGGTGGTCTCCGATGCCCCCTGATCGATCATGCGGATATTGACCTTCGCGTCGCCCAGGGCGCCAAACAGCCGGCCGGCGATGCCGGGGGTGTCGCGCATGCGGCGTCCGACCACGGCAATGAGCGCCAGGTCAGGGAGGATGTTGATGGAATCGGGCCGGCAGGCCTGCTGGAGCGCGTCAACGACCGCGGGAAGTTTGCCTTCCATCTGCCTGGCGGAAATGACCAAGCTCATCGTATCGATACCGGTCGGGGTGTGCTCATAGCAAATGCCATGGGCCGCGAGCGTCGAAAGCACGCGCTGGCCAAACCCCAGCTCGTTGTTCATCAACGCCTTGCGGATCTCCAACACCGTGAAATCCCGGCGGCCGGCGATCCCGGTGATGGGGGTGCCGTTGCCGGCGGGTTCCGTCTCGGCGACGATCAGCGTGCCCGGCGCGTCGGGATCGTTGGTATTGCGGATGTTGACGGGAATGCGGGCTTCCCGCACGGGAAAGATCGCCTCGTCGTGCAGGACGGTGGCGCCGCTGTAGGCAAGCTCTCGCAGCTCGCCGTAGGTGACCCGAGCGATGGGTCGCGGGTTTTCAACGATCGAAGGATCGGCCATGAGCAGGCCCGGCACATCGGTCCAGTTCTCATACAGCGCGGCGTGCACGCCGCGGGCAACAATGGCGCCCGTGATGTCCGACCCGCCGCGCGAGAACGTCTTGATGCTGCCGTCCGGTAAGGCGCCGTAGAATCCGGGAATGACCGCCGTTGCCGGCAGTTCAGGGCTGCCCAGCGCGCGGTAGGTCCGCTCGCTATCGAGCCGGCCGTCGTCCTGGAAGCAAATGATGGAGCTGGCGTCCAAGAAGGTCCAGTGGAAATGGGCGGCCAGGATCCTGGCCATCAGGAACTCGCCGCGGCTGGCGGCGAAATCCGGACTCTGAGGCCGGTCGATGATGCCTCGTTCCGCGTCATCCAGCAGCACTTCAAGGTCGATGCCGACCCGCAGGCCGGAAACGATCTCGCGAAAACGGTCCCGCACGAGCCGGAAAACGTGGTCGAACTGAATGCTTTCGCGGGCGTGGGCCTGGCACAGGTAGAGCAGGTCAGTGACCTTATGGTCGTCGCGCGTCCTCTTGCCGGGCGCCGACACGATGAGGTACGCCCGCCGCGCGTTCGCCCGCATGATGGCGCCAAGCTTGCTGACCTGGTCGGCAGTCGCGACCGAAGAACCGCCGAACTTCGCCACAACCGTACCCGCAGGCACGATAGTACTGGCCATACGGCCTCCTTTCATCTGGGTTGTCCAAGGTACAATAGGTACGGCCCGCAGCGTCGCGAACCGTTGGATGGTCGTACCACGATTGTACGGCAAAGTCAATAAAAAAACGGCCCGCAGGCCGCCATCATTCCTGCGCGGCAGCGCTATTCCTCGAGCACCACCACGCGCTTGGGGTCGCCGTCCGGCGAGAATCCAACCACCGCCACGTAGGCTAATTTTCCGCCGACCTCGCCCACCTGGGACAGCGCAAAAAATTTCGCCGCACCGTTGCGCGCCCCGGCCGGATCGTCGACCGCGCCTGCCCCTGCGCCGGCGTCGTCGTACCGCTGTCCGTACTCTTGTCCATCGTAGACCACCGCCGACTTCCCTGCCCTGACGGCCAAAAACGCGAGTTTCCCGCTCACCGCTGCAACCTCCAAAACGTCGTCATACTCGGCACCCAACGTCTGCCCGTCGTGGATGACGAGCGACTTGCCATCGACGGGCCACGGCAGCGTCGCGAGCTTGCCGTCAATGACTGCCGCATCGCGGAGACCCCCGGTCGGCAGCGCGAACGCGACGCGCCCATCGGGATACTTCACGGTAGCGGCGTCGACCTGCGCAGACGGCAGGACAGCTTCGCGCCCGTCGGATTCAACGACCACCGCGCGAACGTTTTCGCCGTCAACCACCGCGACCGCTAATTTTCCGTCATAGAGGAACGGAAACAAAGTCCCGCGCGTTGCCGCGGCGTACTCGCGGCCGTTGTACCACACCACCGTTCGATCGCCAGTGGACGCCTCGCCTCCCGGATTCAGCCCGACGAACGCCAATTTTCCCCGCACATCAAGGGGGCTGCGGACGAACGCGTACTGGTCGCCGAATCGCTCCTCGCGATGGAGGATGACCGAACCGAATCCGCCCAGCGCCGAGAGTTGCGGCTTGAGCGCGACCAGCGCCGGACTGCCACCAACGTCGGCGATCTGGACCACGTCGCCGACATCCGAATCGTCGGAACGCCACAGCTCGTCGCGAAAGAAGGCAACCATCGCCTGTCCGTCGCGTGCCAGGTACGCCAGCTGTCCGCCGACCGACGCGTAGCTGTCGGCCAGCCCTACGCCCACGGTCGCGAATTGCCGTCCGTATTCATGGAACGTCCGTCCGTGTTCCTGGAAGGTCACCGTATTTGGCACCGAGGCCACCGGCGGGACATTTCTCGCGGCCTGACGGCCGGCGTCCTCGGGCGCGAGCGTCGGCCGCCAGTAGTACCACGCCAACCCGCCCAAACCGACAGCCACGATCGCAATGACCGACAGCACGATCGCCGCCGGTCGATGCGGGCCGCCGCCTAACGGATCAACGATGTCGCCACGCGGTGCGCCCGATGCCATACATAGACATTGTAGCATACCGCAAACTTAGAAAACCAAAACCGTCCCGCAGACCGCGGGACGGTGTATATCTACCAATGCCGAACTATCGCGTCGGGGGTACGGCCTCAATGCCCGGCACAGCCTTCAACGCATCGGCCGGCAGCGGCATAACGCCGCCGCCCCGGGACGGCAGGTCTGGATTGGGTTCCAGCAACTCCTTGATCAGCGGCACCACGATCGCCTTGCTCCAGTATGGCTGCTCTTTTGACGACTCAAGCACAGGGAAACTCGCGGCCGGCACCAGCAGCTCGTCATTGCGATTGTTCTCGTACCGCCAGACCTTGACGTAGGCTAGACTCGGCGTGCCCAACACCACATCGTAGACCTTTGACTGCGAACCTTCGGGAGTGAACGAACGCGCCTGCACCACTTTCACGATGCGGCCAAAATCGGTCTCCGCGGCATACTGGGAACTTTCGAACTGTTGGGTGGTCAGATTCCAGACGTTGCCGACCTGGCGCGTCCGGACGTTGATGCTGACGTTCACGCCATGCACGTTGCCGCCCTCGTCGTGCACCACCAATCCGTCCACCAGCTGCGGGAACACGACATTCAGGTACTCGGGCACGTACGCCGGAACTGATTTTTCTTGGGCCATCAGGTAGAGGCGCTGCTCTTCCTGGATGGCAGGCTCCCCATAGCCGCTCAACGGCACCCCGTGCTGACGCAGGAAATCTGTTGCCAGCGCGATGACCTCGGCGTCCGGCGGCAGGTCGCTTGGTTGGAGGGGATTTCCCGCGATCTCCGGCATCGGACCGGGATACGGATACCGCTGGTTGATGGAAACCATCCCCTCCTGCAGGTCGACGAACACCTGGTAGCCATCATCGGTCTCTTGGGTCAGGTTGACGGACTGCAGCTTGGCGCCGCCGAAACTGCCGAGGTCGAGCAAGCCTGAACCGAGCCCGAGGAGCGACGATGCGGCCGGCAAATTGCCCTTGATGCGGCGGTACACGGTGCGCTGGTCGTCCTTCAGCTCTATCGGTTCCCCGCGGAATACGAAACGGTAACCGACTATCATGTCCGGCGCGACCATGGAGGGCGCAGAGAGGGTCGCGCGTTCAGCCGTCGCGACGCCTCCGCCGCCGCCCAAGCCGACGGCCATTTTGCTCGAGTCGCGCGCGACCATCATATTACCCGCCAGCGAGCTGAGCGTTCCAAAGGCGTTACCGCCGCGCGCCGTCACCGCAGTTTGAGACCACGTGCCGGTTTCGCCGGCAGGGGCACCGCGCTGCCGCAGGAACGTCATCGTGGGGACGATGAGGAGCGTTGCGAGCGCCACCCCGCCGGCGGCATACATGAATTTTTGCATAAACGATAGGGTAAAGAATGACTGGCGTATCTCCTGCGGGTGTCCGTCGAGACGTTGCAAGAGCTCTGCGCGCAAGCGCCGCACAAAGGCCTCATCCACGGTCACTTGCGGCTGCGCGGAGATCAGCGCCGCAATAATTTCCCGCAGCCGCGTTTCGTGCTGCCGCAAGCTGGGCTCAAGCGCGTAGAGCTCCTCCAGGATAGTCGCGAGGTGTGAGGATACCATAAGGAATTAGATAAAGGGTACCAGTAGTGCCACGAACGCGGCCGGCCCGAGCTTGCCCCGCAACGCCGCGATGGCGCGGGAAAAGCTCATCTTGCAGGCGGCCTCGGATTTTCCGGTGATCTCCGCGATCTCGCGGTAGGACAGCTGGTCCCACAACCGGAGGAGCACCATCTCGCGCTGCTCGGAGGTCAATGATGCCATGTGCTCCCGGATACGCTCCAGTTGCAGGCTAACGTCGGCATCGCGGGCTACGTCCTGCGAGTCAGCCAAATCCCAGACGTCCGCGATGTCCACGCTCGCGCGCCGGGTGCGGTAATGATCCGTCACGGTATTACGCGCAATGCGGTAGATCCATGCTCCGACGCTCCCGCGATCGGGGTTAAAGGTACGGATGTGCTGCAGCGCCTTCAGGAACGTTGCGCTGGTCAGGTCTTCGGCCGTCTCGCGATGGTGCGTCCGATAGTAGACAAATCTGAAGATCGGCCGCGCGTAGGCGTCATAGAAAGCGGCGAATGCGTTGGCGTCGCCCGAAGACAGCTGGGCCAGCAGCGCTGGTTCAAGGATTGGGTTCACAGGCACGCAGAGTGTCTGCCGGCTGGCGGGAGCGACCCGTCAGCGGCGGGAGCGAAGCCGGTCCTAGGCACCGGAAGATCCGCTCGTCGCTACTATGGTACTACGAATCAAGCGGCTGCGGGTAACGCGGGGGTCACTTCCCCGCGGCAGCGTGAGCTTTATCAAACTCCTCGTACACGATCCTGGAGATGGCTGCGATGACCGGCGGCAACTGTGCAAACTTGGGCCCGCGGGTCATGATACACAGCAGGTAGGGTGCGCTCGGATGGTACACAATGCCGCAATCGTGGGTTGGGCGACCGGTTTCCCATCTTCGAGCGTGGTGCGTTCCCCAAACTTGTGAGCGACGGGGCGGCCGGCGGGTACACCGGCAATGATGCCATCGCGGAACCGCGTCTTGGTCATCAGGCCCAGCGCCCGCTCCGACTGCTCGCGATTCAGGTAGGAAGCGTTATAAAGGATGCGGAAGAACGAGGCATAGTCCTTCACGGACATGAGGTCGCTGGCCGACCAAAAACCCGATGCCAAAACACGCAATGCCGATGATGAGGTATGGGATCCGGGAACGACCCGCCAGCATAAAGGAATTGCTTGGATATCTTGCCCGTCGACAGGATGTTTCAAACCAAAAGATTCAGCCCGGTCGAAGGGTCGAGAGCGCGTAAAACCTGGCCTGGCAACGACCGGAACGCAAGCTCACAGGTTGCCGATACCACCAGCCGCTTGACGTGGCCGCCGCGCACCCGCAGGCTGGCGTCGGCGAATGTCCCATGGGCATGTGCGGCAACCTGCCCGCCAAGAAGCGCGATGTTGCCCAACAGGCTGCTAATCTCCAGATCCTCCACGATAGTTTCGTCGCGGTATTCTTTGTCAGCCAAGTGGTAGTACGACAGCGTCACCTCGCCGCAGGCGCCAATGCCGCTGAACATGCCTCCGGTAATGCCCTCGGCCCGACACCAGGCCTGCAATTGGGCGACCACCTCCTCGCCGCGGTCGAACCGCAGGAAATAATTTTGACCATCGCGGGTAATGACGCGCATAGGGTCATTCCACGCGCCGGGCCGCCGCACGGTACGTACAGTAAGCGCAAGCCGGTGCGGCGGATGGCAGCGTATCGGCCTGCAGGCAGGCCCGCAGTTCCAGCAGGGTCGGCTCGACCCAAGCGTCGTCCCCGGTATACGGGATGATTTTGACATTGAACTCCAATTTCCCGTCGAAGGCCTCGCGGTCGGTATCCCCGTTGCAGTACACAAAATACCCCGTTGGCGAGACGGTAAATTCGTTCCGGCGGAACAACCACTGGTAGACCTCCATCTGCCGCTTGTACGAGATCTGCCACGGAGCGTCAATGGTCACCTCGGTCTCCTTGGCCGTGGCCTTGTAATCCACAACGATGAGTTCTCCCTGGGGGTTCACCCACACGTCGTCCACGCCGCCGGTCACCAGGAAATTTGTCGGCGAATGGAGGTACTGGACGCCCCGGCGCAGCGCGTCGCGCCACTCGTCCATCTTCGGGTGCTGGTACGGCACGGCGTCCACGCCGTAGGTCTTCATCAAGGGGTGCGCGGTCCCGGCCGCCCGGTGGATGTCGAATTCTTTCTTCAGGAGCGTATCGACCGCCGTGTTCAGGTTGAATGGATACCCGGGCGGCTGCGGAATACCCAGCCGCCGGTCCAGGTAGAAACAACGCCGGCAGTTCATGAACAGCTCGATCTTGGAGCGGCTCACGCGGTAGGGCGCGCCCGAGGTCGGAGAAAAAACGTAGCGCCGGAATCCATTACTGCTCATATCGTCGGCAGTGTACCAAGAAACCCTTCGTCCCAGCCAGCCCGCCAATCCCCCGATGACGGGACCAGCGGCACATTACGTGTTCAGACTCCATACGATGTAATTGAGATACGCGGCAAACAACGTCCAGCCCAGGTACGGCGAAAGCAGCCAAGCCGCAAGTGGTGCTGGTCGCCGCAGCAGCAGAATCAATGCTGCCACCGACGACCCCAGCAGCAGGGCTTCGGCAACGGCCCAACCGATCTGATGAAAACCGAAAAATATCCAGCTCCACCCGGCATTCAGCACGGCATTCACGGCGAACACCGACATAACCGTCCGGCGCGCCGCTCCTGCCGTTTTCTCGTATGCCTGTAACGCCGCAGCGGCGGCCAGCGTAAACAGCGTCGTCCAAACCAGGCTAATGACCATGCCCGACGGTGTCCAGGATGGCTTCCCGATGGTGGCATACCACGCCATGTTGGCGCCGGTCACCAGACTGCCGGCAACAGCCGTGGCGATCGTTGCCAGTGGAATGACGATTTGATGGATACCCATATCACCTCCGTTCCCGCCCCGCCGGTTTATCGCGGCGTTTATGACGAAAGACCTCGCTGGCTGCGCGGGATGACCAGCTTCAGCCCCGACCATGTACTATCAATGGCACAAACCTTCACGTCCACCAGCCCCTGCTGCAGCGCCAGGTGCCGTACGACATTCTCGTCCACATCGGAGACAACGCCGGAACCTTTCTTCGGCCAAGATACCCACAGCATCCCGGCAGGACGCAGCCGGGTTTTCAGTCCGAGCAGCGCGGCAGCTAGAGCCTGCCGGTGGACGCAGAAATAATGCACATAGTCCAAGTTGCTCCCCTGCGTCACGAGTCGCGCGCCAGTGGGCAATTTTCGGAATACCCCGCGCAGTTTTTCGGGTACATGGTACAGCGCGACACGCATTTCCGGTTTCAGGCCCAGCTTTTGCCGCAACGGTTTCCCCGAATACCCTGCCATAATTTTTTGCATTCAGACCGTACCCGTCAGGTACGCACGCCGCCGCCCTGCCGGAAATCGTTCGATCGCATACCGCAGCATTGTGCGCGGCATCCCGCGGTAGTGCGGACGCAGCCAAGCTTCCAGCACGGCGACGTCGCGCTTGCCGACCTCGCGCAGCATCCAGCCGACGGCTTTATGGATGAGGTCATGGCGGTCGGAGATCAGAAGTTGCGCCACGGTAAGTGTTGGGCGGTACTGCCCGCTCCGGATGAACGCGAAGGTCGCAACGATCGCGATCCGCCGCTCCCAGATATTGCGCGATCGTGTCAGGCGCGCCAAAAGCGCCGTTGACCGGCCGACCAGGTGCGCCCCCACGATCTTGTCGGCCGAAAGATCCACTAGGTCCCAATTGTTCACGTACCGCAAATGGCGAAGGTAGAACCGGAACACGCGGTCGCGCTCCCGTTCGTCGCCGGCTTGGAACCGATGCACTAGGATAAGCAATGCGCACAGCCGCTCCTCGTGAATCGGGGAAGAAAGCAGCCGCGCAACATCGGCGAGCGCGAGGTCGGCGAACTGACGCGCCACCGCCCGCATCTGCGGAACGGTGACCCCTAAAAATATATCTCCTTCCCCGTACTCACCCGGCCCGGTACGAAAAAATCGCTGCAAAACCTTTGCCTTGGCGCTCGACGCCGGTTGACGCAAACGACGGCGCAGCGCAGCTAAAGTTGCCATAGCGTGACGGTTCGGTCTTGGCAGACGGCTAAACCGCTACTATACTGACCGTATGCCATTCAAGCTACCACACCTGAATGACCGGCAACAGGTTGCCGTCGCCGGCGGCGCCCTGGTGTTCATCGCCGTTATCACACTGCTGATGTCCGGGGTCCGGCCGCTGGGTAATCCCACGGCGACGCTTCCGCCATCACAGATTCCCGCCGCTGGACCGACAGTTTCGCCGGCACCGCGAGGCAGCGCCACCCCGCGAACTTCTCCGACCGTACGCCCCGGCACAACCCCAAAACCCGGCGCGCTTTCCTATGGCGATGCGCTCGCCAAATACGGCAATTGGCGCATCCAACTCAACAGTAAATGCCAGGCCCAACCGCCAAAGATGACGGTCAAGACCGGCACTTCGATACTGCTGGACAACCGCACGGCCACGCCGAAAACGGCCACCCTCGACGGTACGGTCTACAAGCTCGCAGCCTACGATTTTCGGGTCATCCGCATGACGGCTGTCACGCTGCCGCACACGGCCATCCTCCACTGCGACCCCCTCAAAAACGTCGCCCAAATCACCATCCAACAATAGACATGTAAAATACCGCCGCCGGCAGACACCGGCGGTTTTTTTAGTCAATCTAGCCCTCGACCCGTTCAATCGCTCAAAAAATACCTGCCCGCCCGTCTACTACAGCAGACGGAAGTTAACAAAAATGCCTGCTCTATGCCACATTTTTTCAACAACTTTCGTGCGGAAATTGCCATCGGCGTGATCGGTACGGCGTTCATTGCCGGCATCGGCGGCTGGTGGCTGAAGTCATTTGCCCCGGCCGCGGAAACCGAAAAACCTGCTGCCGCAGAACGTACCGTGTCGAACGACGCTACGGCGCAGCATACGGAAACCTCGGGAACTGCCGGGCGCGTACGGCTCGCCAGCGCTGGCGCCGTCGGGGTCGCAACCACGTACGATGAGGCGCTGGAACAGTACGGCGACTGGCGCATCCAATTGAATGACGATTGCCAGGCCCGCCCGCCACGAATGACGGTAAAAAGCGGGACCAGCGTGATGCTGGACAACCGTTCCGACGACCCGCAGACGGTCATCACGAACGGCACTTCCTATCAGATCGCTCCGTACTACTACCGAATCATCACGGTCCGCAGCGGAGCGTCGCCCCACACCGTGTACCTGGACTGTGGGCAAGGGAAAAATGTTGCCCTTATTACCGCCCAATTCTAGGGATCACGGTGTGGGACGCACCAACGGGGAGAATTTCTGACGCAGCTTGGCTAATTTCGGCGAGATGACGAACTGACAGTAGGGCTTATCGATATTATTCGCGAAATACTGCCTATGGTAATCCTCAGCCGGATAAAAGGTGGCGTACGGCCGAACCTCGGTCACGATGGGCCGCGGGTATACTTCTTCCGCACGCAGCTGCTCCAGGAACCGTTCAACGTCGCGCAGCTGTTCATCATCCGCGTACAGCACTATGGAGCGGTACTGCTCGCCGAAGTCGTTACCCTGCTGGTTTCTGGTCGTCGGGTCGTGCAGTGCGAAAAATACCTCCAGCAGCTCCCGAAACGAAATGGCGGCGGGATCGAACTCGATCCGAACCACTTCCGCGTGCCCCGTGCCGCCCGCGCAGACCTGCTCGTACGTCGGCTGCTTGGTACTGCCGCCCGCGTAGCCCGGAGTAACCGCCGTCACCCCGCGCAGGCCGGCAAAGATCGCTTCCGTACACCAGAAGCAACCGCCGCCGAAGACCGCGAATTCACTTTTGCGCGCCATGCGGTTGAGAAACAAATGTTATGGACAGCGAATTGACGCAATGGCGGGTGTTCTTGGGGGTCATCCCCTCGCCTTCAAAGACATGGCCGAGGTGGCCGTCGCACTTGGCACAGGCGATCTCGGTCCGCAACCCGTCGGCGTCCAATGTCCGCCTGACCGCCCCGGGAAAATGGTCGTCGAAACTGGGCCACCCGCAGCCGGAATGGAATTTTGCCTCGGCCGAAAACAGCGGGTTACCGCAACGCCGGCAGACATACGAGCCGGGCTTGAAGAACGCGTCATATTCGCCCGAGAACGGCCGCTCCGTGCCCTTGTGGACGATCACCGCTTCCTCCTCCGGCGTCAACGGATTAAATTGCATAGATGAGTATGATTATTATAACGAATCTGATACGACAGCCACAAGGACCGCCCTGACGCCCATCCCCAAGCTCCGGGGGCAACTCCATGCGACCACCGGTCCGCCGGTTTCCGCCGTTGCCGCCGGCTGCGGCTGATGGTAGAATATGCCACGTAGCGTTCTTTCCGCAGCGATCAATTAATCCATAACGCTCGGCTCGTATGAAAAGAATATCCATCGCATTCATGACGCTGGCCCTGGCCGCCAGCACCCTGGCGCCGCTCGGCGGCGTCCAGCCCGTCCTCGCCCAGAGTAAACTGAACGAAGGCACGGTCGTGAAGGTCAAAGGATCGACCTCTCTCTACTACATCGGTTCGGCCGGCAAACGCTACGTCTTCCCGAACGAGCAGACGTTCCTCAGCTGGTACGATGACTTCTCCGGCGTCGTCGAGGCCAACCCGCAGGACGTCGCGCCGTTGCTGATCGGCGGCAACGTCCGCTACAAGCCGGGCGCGCTGCTCATCAAGATCGAAAGTGACCCGAAGGTTTACGCGGTCTCATCCAACGGCGTCATCCGCTGGGTCAAGACCGAAACGCTTGCCAAACAATTGTACGGCGACAAGTGGAACCTACTGGTCGATGACGTACCCGTCGCGTTCTTCGCCAACTACAACGTCGGCACCGCTATCGAGAGCGCCGCTGAATTCGACCCGGAGGGCGAGGAAACCGTCACCCTCACCATCAGCGACAGTTTCCGTGCACGGATAGTCGCCAAGCAGGTGAGCAAGAACCTCGAAGAGTGCGAAAAGGCGGAAAACCAGCTCGCCAAGATCCAAAAGCGTCTGCGCAAGCGCGGTTTATCCATTGAGTCGGTCGTGGACGGATTCATCCAGCGCTGCGTAGCGTCCGCCATCCTGCCGCTCGGCCCTGGGCAGCCGGTACCCGTGAACGACGATGATGACGATGATGATGGAAAGAAGGTCACCATCTGCCACATTCCGCCGGGCAACGCGTCAGCCAAAACCACCATCAGCATCGGCTGGGCGGCGTTAAAGGCCCACGTCAAGCACGGTGACACCCTCGGCGCGTGCAGTGGGCAAACCCACGGCGACACCACCGCGCCGGTCATCTCTGCGATCGTCGCCACGCCGCACGCGACCTCGACGGACATCGGCTGGACGACCAATGAGCCGGCGACCAGCAAAGTGGTCTACGCGTCCCAAGCGCTGGCCACCGCTTCCAGTACGTTCGCCGTCGCGAACGGCAGCCTGGTCACCGCGCATGCCGTGATGCTCCCCAACCTCACCCCGTCCACGACCTACTACTTCCGCGTGGAATCCAGCGACGCCAACGGTAACGCCGCGACCTCGACGGAGCAAACCTTCACCACCACGGCTGGTCCTGCACCCGTCGATACCACCGCGCCCATCATCTCGCAGCTCTCGGCTACGTCGACCAACCAGACCACCGCGTCGGTCACCTGGCAGACCAATGAGAGCGCGACCGGCAAGGTCACGTACGCCACGCAGCCGTTGAATACGGCCAGCACGACGCAAACCGCGACGCACGCGGGGCTGCTGACTAGCCACGCCGTCAACCTGTCGGGGCTGACGGCGTCCACCACCTACTACTTCCGCGTCGAATCGGCCGACGGCAGCGGTAACACGGCCACCTCCAGCGAGATGACCTTCACCACGAAGCCCGTCCCGCCGCCGGTGGATACGACCGCGCCCATCATTTCGGGCCTGACGGTCACCCCGCATGCCACGACCACCCTGGTTGCCTGGACAACGAACGAGGCCAGCACGAGCAAGGCGACGTTCGCCACACAGACGCTGGTGACGGCCACCAGCACCCAGTCGGCGTTCGACGCCACGCTCACGACCTCGCATTCGTTGACGCTGCAGAACCTTGCGACCTCAACCTTGTACTTTTTCCTCGTGGTGTCTGCCGACGCCAGTGGCAACACGGCCACCAGCACGGAGACCACCTTCATGACCCTGCCGTAGGGTCAACCGCGAGAAACATTACCGCCGGGTCATCCCCGGCGGTTTTGTTATTTCCATCCTCCTGAATACCCGCCGCCCCGCGGCGAGGATGAATGGAAAAAACGAGATGGAAATAACCCCATATCCATGGCGCCGTTCCCCGCCCTCCAGACTGTCTGTTCCTACCTACGCGTCTGACGCTTGCGAACCGCGCGGGGCGAACCCCGCACCAGAGCAAGCTCGGTGCGGGGCAAGTAGCCCCTGGCGGGTATTGAGGGCGCTTGCCCCGTACTTGACGCGCAGCGTCATAGTTCGAGGCAGCGGTTCGCCGTATCCTGCTTGCGCCATGGGTACTGGGGTAGGAGAAAAGATACCGCATCGCTCTGCGGTGCGGTTACCATAATTTACTTGGAAACCTGGTAGTACAGTGGCGTGCCGTTCGGTCCATTGCTCGACGCCTGCAGCACGCCCGTCCCGCCGTTCGGGGTCGGCGCGGTAAGCCCCGGCAGCGTGACCGTTTCTCGGGTGTTCTCAAAATTCGCGTACAGGACGCAGTGGCCGTCGGCGGTGACCGTGTAGCGGTAGTTGGTCGCCGCATCCGTGCCGGTCTTTGGGTCCTTCGGCAGATTGCCGAGTGCCGCTGCAAACTGCGGGTACTTGGTCCGCAACTCGGCGGCAACCTCCGTCAGGTCATAGTCGCCCGCCCCGGCATCGGGCAGGTAGCACTCGCTGCTCATCAGCATCCGGCCCATCTGGCTCATGGCATGCAATCGCTTGGTATCGCGCGCCTTGCCCACCACGCCGCTAAGCGAAACAATGGCCAGCGTCGCCAAGATCCCGACAATAGCAACCACCACCAGCAATTCCAGGAGGCTGAACCCACTGCGGAAAAACCTTGCTCGCATACCCTTTAAACTATTCACCTATCTACCCCGCCACAAGCGGGGTTCGCGCTTGCCCCGCCGTTGGCGGTGGCGAATTAGAGAAGCGTAATGATGCGGCGAGCGATGGCCGGTGCGTCGTTCGCGAGCGAATAAAAATGCAGCAGACTGCGCTGCTCATGCCCGACGATGCCGGCTGCCGAAAGGATCGCCAAATGCTTCGAGGTTGCCTTGAATGACAATTTTATCGCCTGGGCAATGTCGCCCACTGGCGCCGCGCCGTGAGATTTCAGATACCGCGCGATCGCCAACCGGCGTCCATTGGCCAACGCCTTCAGCACGCGCTCAAATTCCCGCATACGGCAATGGTTTCAGAAGTTAAACTACACCTCCTCACATATCCTCACATACTCTACCACCATTCTCTAATTCGCGCGAATTAGAGAATGGACGGCCTGGCACCTTGACACCGGGCACGGGCGTGCGTAGGGTGAAAAAACCGTACCAACCGCCATCTATGTCAAAACTTCGCGCGTTCACCGCCCTGGTGTTTGCGGCTGCCCTCGTTGGGGCGGCCCCTCTGGCCTGGCCCAGGTTCGTTCGCTCGGAACAGATGATCCGCCGCGCGCTGGAGAAAGAGTTTAGAAACGCACTGCAGCGCACGCCGAGAGCGCAACACCAAGATCTCTTTACGGCGCACCTGGAAAAACTCGGGGCCAGCGGGATACTCGATGTCCTGGAGGACCACTATCCCCAGTGTCACAGCCAGGCACACCCGTTAGGCATGGCGGTCTTTGCCCAGACCCGCGACATTCATCAAGCCATCGCGGCCTGCGGCGACCGCTGCACCGGCGGATGCTTCCACGGGGTCCTGATGGCGGCGTTCAAAGACTACGCCCAGCCGCCTGCCGATGACCCGGAGCACCACCTTGAGCTCCAGGATGTCGTTACTCACACCCAGGCTATCTGTAAGGATCCGGCCATCACCGCCAGGGTAACTGCGCGCACGGCATCGGCCACGCGCTGATGTTCTTGGCCGAGTACTAAACCTCGCAGGCCATCTCGGCGTGCCGCCTGTTCCCGGAACGGCCGCTGCAGTACTACTGCGCCAGCGGCGCCTATATGGAGCGCGACCTCATCCACGGCAGCGCGGATACCACGGGCGCATCATTGCTCGTGCCTTGTAACCAGGAGGAGGACTTCCCGGCTGCCTGCTACCGCTACAAAGTAAAGTACCTCTTCCATCCGGAGACGACGGTCGCGCAAGTCGCCGACCTTTGCCTCGGTTTGCAAGGCCTGCAACGACTCGGGTGTTTCCACGGACTCGGATTTTCGCAGCTTAATGATGTCTTTCGGGAGCCATCGCTGCTGGGCGTTACCTGTCGCTACGGCAGCACGCAGGACCAGAAGATCTGTATTGAAGGTGCCATCGAAAAACTGGCCGACTACGACCCGCGCCGCGCCGCTACCGCCTGTAAGTCGCTGGCCCCCGAACTAACGGCCCATTGCCAGCAGACCATCGCCTACGGTTTCTACAGTC
>JAUSGZ010000040.1 GCA_030648715.1 bacterium
TTGGGCTCACGGTTTCCGGGTACGCGGTTTTGCTCATTGCCTTACTGACGCGTTCGCTGCCCTTCGGGATTTTTACGTTTTCCGTCCCGGCGGCCATGGCGATCATTTGGCGTTGGCGCCGCGACCCCCCCGTGAAGGAAAAAATTTCGGGAGCGCTCGCGGGGATGTTGCGCTCGCCGGCCGCGTGGGCGGTGGCTGGCATCGCGGGATTGGTGGGCGCGCTGGAACTGCAAGTGCTCCTGCCGGATGAAGTGTTCGTGCGGGCGATCTTTGTCGGCTGGGGGGATGCGGCCTACCATTTGAGTATCATTCAGCGGTTGGCCGTGGCGCAGCCATTCACGCTGGAGCACCCGGTGTTCGCCGGGCACGCCCTGACCTATCCATTCTTGGTGGATTTTTTGTCGGCGGTGTACCGGCGGCTGGGGGCATCGGCGTTGTTTTCCTACCACCTGCCCGTCGTTGTGCTGGCGGTCGCCGGGGTCGCGCTGCTGTTCTCCTGGTACCGCGCCCTGCGAGTGCGTCATGGCCTGGCTGTAATGCTCCTGCTCCTGGCGCTGTTCGGCGCGGGATTGGGGTGGCTCTGGCTGGGCAGTGATGTTGCCGCCGCTTGGCAGTCCGGCGGCATGGCCGCGGTGGGTGAAACTTTGCGGGATCTGCCCCATGAGTACACGCATCTTGACCGGCGCACCAGCGGGCTGCGTTCCGGGACCGAGGGTGATGCCAACATCGTGTGGATGGTGCCCGTGTTGTCATTCCTTACTCACCAGCGCGGGTTTATCCTGGGTCTGGGCCTCGGGCTGGTCGTGCTCTACGCGCTGGTGACGCGCGCGAGCGCACCCTGGGTGGTGGGCGTACTCGCGGGGTTGTTGCCGTTGGCGCATGGGCATACTTTTTTCGCGCTCGGGCTGGTCAGCGTGGCGTGGTTTTTGGTCGGCTGGCCAAACCGGCGATTCTGGCTGCGCGCGTTCCTGCCGGCGGCCATCATCGCGCTGCCCGCGCTCCTGTATTTGCGTGCCGGGCTTTCCGGCAGCGGCGGGTCTGCCGCCATGCGCTGGTGGTTCGGGTGGATGACGTGCACGCATGAGCGGCACTGGTTCATCTGCGACCAGCCGATCCCCGCGGGTGTAGATACTTCAGTTCTGTGGTTTTGGCTGAAGAATTTCGGCGGGGTCCTGGTCGCCTGGGCGGCCGTCCTGCTTGCCGCCGCTGCGCAGCGCTGGCGGAAGCGGGAGCGGACGAGTACGTCGGCAGCCCCGTTGCTTTTGCCGGCGGTGCTGCTGTTCGCGGTTCCCAACCTCGTGCGGCTGCAGCCCTGGGAGTTTGATAATAATAAGGTGCTGTTCTGGTGGTGGCTGTTTGCCATCGGCGCCATCGGCCAGCACCTCATGCGCTCGTCGCGGCCGTCGTTCCGGCGCTGGGCGCTGGTTGTCCTCTCGGTGGTCGTGCTGCCGGCGGGGATCACCGACATTGCCTCGCGCTTGGGGCATTGGTCGACCTATCACTCCGGGTACGTGCAAGCGGCCGACCGCGCGGCTGCCGACTGGATTGTGCAGCAAACTGTTCCCAACGCGGTCATTGCCGGTGTGCCCAACGCCCACAGTTTGGTGCCGTTGCTGACGGGCCGGCCGTTGGCGCTCGGCTATGAAGGCTGGCTCTGGAGCCAGGGAATTAACCTTGGCCCGCGCGTGGAGGCGATCTCCGCGCTCGCGCGGGGCGAGCAAGCCGCGGCCTGCCGTGAGGGCATCGCCTGGGTCGTTGCGGATGCCGAATTCTTCCAGCGTTTTGGGGGCGAGGAGGCGGCCTTGGCGATTGCCGCCCAACTGCGCTGGCAGCAGGAAACACCTCGTGGTGCGCGCCGCATCTACGCGCTTTCCTGTACTCCGCAGCATTGATATCCGGGGTCATTCAGGAGTGGTATACTGGGGTAAAGGTCGGGGGAGAGTTGTGATTTTGTCGCTATCTATATGGAAAACCAACCGATGCATAGCAAATCGTGCGCTTGCCCGCACCACAAGGTGGTGCCGTTGGCGGTGGCCCTGATCGGGGCGCTGTTCTTCCTGCACAATATCGGCGTGCTGGGGAGCGGCATCGTGAACGTCTTGTGGCCGCTGGCGCTGCTCGCCGCCGGTCTGACCAAGGCGTTCGGGAGCAGCTGCAAGTGCTGTTCGGCGTAGCCTGGGGGGAAGGCCGCCCCAAGTGGGGCGGTTTTCTGTTACCTCTTGTTCCGCCGTTCGTTCAATGGTAGGGTAAGGGGTGCTTTAATCTCTTTATTCCTGTGCCTATGCCCGAGACTTCCGTGCGCAAGCCCAGCGCTTTTGACGCGTTCGTCCACCTGGTGGCGTACGTCGCCCTGGTGTGGTCGGCCGTCTCCGTGGGCGGTATCATTTTCCAATTTATCAATCGGTTCGTGCCGGCGCTGGAACCCGGCGCGTACGTCTACGCGACCGACGCGGTCAGCACCGGAGCGCTGCGGTTCCACATCGCCACGCTGCTCTTGACCGGTCCGCTGCTGCTTTCCATGACCGCTTACCTGCACCGGCTGTTCAAACAGGGTGCGCTTTCCACCGACAGCGGCGTGCGGCGCTGGCTGACGTACCTGCTCCTGTTCGCCGCGGCGGTCAACATCGTCGGGAGCGTCATTGCCCTGGTGTACCAATTCCTCGGCGGCAACTACACGGTGAATTTTCTGCTCAAAGCGGCGACCATCCTGGTGATCGCGGGCGGCATTTTCGGCTTTTACTTTTGGGAGCTGAAGCGGTCCGGTTACCAAGCCCGCCATCCGGGCGCGCCGGCGCTGCTGGTGGGATTGAGCGTGCTGTTCCTCGGGCTGCTGGTGGGCGGATTTGCGCTCATCGGTTCGCCGCGTTTGGCGCGCATGCGCGAGTATGACCGGATGCGCGTGGACCGCGCGGTGCAGTTGAATTACCAGCTGGGCGACGAGTACCGCCGGACCGGGGCGTTGCCCGCAACGCTGTCCAATTTTGACCCGGCGTTCACCGAGGATCCGGAGCATGGCGCGCCGTTCGTCTACCGCAAGGCAGCCGACGACCGTTACGAGTTGTGCGTGACGTTCGCGGTATCCGCCCCCGAGCCGGTGGTACCGAGGGGCGTGCCGCCGTCGCGCATACCCAAGCCCTATGGGGGCAGCGGCGGCGTCGAGCAGGCGTGGTACGAGCACGGCGAGGGCGAGACGTGCCATACGTTCACGGTCAAGCGCCAAACTGCGGACGACCAGTTCATCGAAACCGAGGTGGAAAAACCGGCTCCCCGCTAGTTCAAAAACCCGAAACGAATATACCCCCGGCTGCCTCGGGGGTATATTTCTGTTCATCTATGGTGATGTCTATGGTTGATCGGATTTTCATACGTTGTAGCACCGGCACCCTTGATTATTTAATCGACGGTTCTATACTTTTGTTCATCAAATCCACTCCTCGGGAGGTCGAGAAGTTGCTGGGTTGAACGGTCGCATACGGGTGGGCTTTTCTTTTACCTGTGAATTTCGGTCGACGTCGCGCGTGCGCCGTCGGTCGAGAGTTTACAGCATTCCGCTCTTTCCGATTCTTTTGGACCCCCGGCCTGGTTTTTCATACCGGGGATGACAACGATAAAACCCCGCGGCCGCGGGGTTTTATCGTTGCGTTCGACCCGGAGTTGCTAGAGGCAGGTGCACTTCGCTTGCGCCCCCTGACAGCCTGAGCACTTTGGCATGCAGTGTTCGCCGCCGCAGCGGTGCTGGCCGTCATGCTCGGCCGCTTCCGCCCCGCACACGTCGCACTTGAAGCCCTCGGCTGACCCGCCGCACTTTGAACATTCCATATTTTTCATAGGGTGTACTATGAGTTAGATACCGGTACCAGTTTATTTTTTAATGGTACGGTACCTGCAACCAGCTGGCAAGAGGCACGGCTTGCATCGTTGCCGTCGCTACGCTACGATGTGAGCTGCCACAGATTTGCGGGTATCGACCGCCAGCCGGCAAGGGCAGGTATATGGGCTAGAATCGCAGCTTTTTCCCGCCCACTAAATTATAGTATCTCCTCATGCGAGAGCGGGTATTGTATAATGGCATTACCTCAGCTTTCCAAGCTGATGACGCGGGTTCGATTCCCGCTACCCGCTCTCGCATGAGGAGGGAAGGTAGGCGGGATCCCGCCAGCGGCGGGATAAACTGATGCTGCGGGTCCGTCCTATACCAGAGCAAAGCACGGTATAGGACGCCCTGTACCGTGTTCCGCAAAGCGGAACTCTGGTACTGGGGCGATTCCCGCTACCCGCTTGCTCGAACACCGGCGCTGACGCGCCGGTTTTTGGTGAATAAAAAAAGCCCCGGCGGTTGTAGCAACCGCGCGGGGCCAACGGTGCGGAGCCAACGAGGCTACTCGCCTTCAATGCCTGCCATCCGGAAGAGGATGGCGCGAAGTCGGATGATGCCGACGGTTTGCCCGCCATCGGTGACCTCGCCCACGTGCGGTTCGCGCCGCAAGAGGTGAAACGCTTCGCCGATGACCATATCCAGCGGCACGTCCACCATGCCGTGGATGAGCCCGGCCTTGGCTAGGTCGATGGGGGTGTCCGGGGCGTCGTTCTTCCCCAGATGGTTGATGAGGTCGCGTCGCCGCACGATGCCGAGCACCGTCTTTGGGTCGCCCTCTGCGGTGACCACGATGTGGCTGTGGCGGATGGCGGCGGTCACGAGCTGTTGGCGGGTCGGCCGCTGGGTGACGGATGTGCCTTTTTCCAGGGGGATGTAAAGCTCCCGGACTTTGCGGTTGCCGACGCGGATCAGCGTTTGGATGAGCCCGGCCTCCTCCGGGTCCAGGGTTCCGTGCTCCCGGGCCGCTTGGGCAGTCGCGATGACGTCTTCCTCGCGGTAGATGCGGCGTTCCGTGCCGCCCGTCAGGCGGTTGGTCAGCCGCAATGCCCACGTGATCGGGAAGCACAGCCACAGCAAGAGCCGGAGGGGAACGGCGGACAGCAGCGCCGACCGCATGGCGTACTTGTACCCGATGTTCTTGGAGACGATCTCTCCAAAGAAGAACAGCACCACCGCGTAGATGGCCAGGATCGCGTCAATGCCGCCGTTCATGCCGGTGGAGAGCCGGCCGAGCACCAGCGGCGTGAAGTACGTCAGCAGGTGGATGGCGAACAGGATGAAGCCGACCACGATCATCCGTTCGCCGTTCAACAGGCGGATGGCTTTCGTGATGGGAGTGGGTCCGCCGAATTTGCCCTCATGGGCGACCACGTCGTGGTCGTAGACGGTCAGCCAGACCACTTCCAGCAGGGAGAAAACGAAGATGAGGGCGAACGAAGCGACGATAACGAGCGTAATGAGCCACACGGGAAAACCTCCTTTGCAGGGTTCGTTGGGTTGGCGTGAATATGCGATTGTTCAAGGGCATTCAAGCGCTATGCTTGATGGAGGATGATACCAAAAAAATCATAAAATGTCAATGCGAATTTACATTCCGTGTTGGCGGGAACGTGAAAAATATGGCATAATCTAGTTATCAACATCACCCCAAATATTTAATTGTATGGAGGGAATGCCTCAACCGATGCCGATGCCGCCCGTGCCGCCGCGTCCGGTCCCACCGGTACCGACCGTGGCTCCCGCACCGCAGTCCTCGCCTGCCCCAAAGCGCTCGCACCGGGGCCTGGTGGTTGTCGTGTCGGTGCTGCTGCTGTTGGTAGCGGCCGGTGCCGTGGCCGCGCTCGGGTATTTCGGCGGGTGGTTTGGCCTCAAGAAAACCCCGCAGTTATCCGATGATGAGATCCTCTCGCGGGCGCTGCAGATGCTGCCCGAGATCAAGTCCGGGTCGGTGCGGTTCGACGTTGGATTCAAGTCCGAACCGCGCGATGCGGGCGCCAAACCCATCACGGATGAAATTCCCGGCTTGGAAGAGCGGCGCAAGGCGCGCCAGCGGGACGGCGAACGGCTGCGGGATATCCAGCAGCTGATGTCGTCGCTGCGCGTGCGCAGCCAGGGGTCGGCGCGGCCGTCCGGGAGCACCGCGACGCAGCCCAGCTATCCGCAGACCTTGGATGAGTTCGTGCTGGACCCCGAGACGCGTACCGACCCGAGCGGCAGCGCGTACCGCTACAGCAGCACCGGCAGCGATTTTTCCCTGACGTTCCGTCTGGAAACATCGGCTGCCGTTTCCAGTTGGAACAAGCAGTTGGATGGTACGCGCACCTACGGCAGCACCACCGCCGCTCCGCCGCGCGCGATCGTCAACCAGGATATCACCCTCACGGCGGCACATGAGACCCCGTACGTGTACCTGGGGAGCGACGGCTTGGACCCGCTGGCGATGTTCGACAGCGACGGTTTGGACATGTACCAGTGGCTGCCCAGCGACCTGGAT
>JAUSGZ010000041.1 GCA_030648715.1 bacterium
ATTCAAGGCGGCCTGGGAAAGGCGTTCGCGTTCTTCCGGTGATCTCAAAAGTCGCGCGACGGCGGCAGCGAGCGCGGCCGGGTCGCCGGCGGGCACCAGCAGGCCGTGTTGGTTGTCGGAGATCATTTCCGGCACGCCGCCGACCGCGGTGGCCACGATCGCTCGCGCCGCAAGCATCGCTTCCAAGAGCGCGTACGGGAATCCTTCTTTGACCGACGAGCTGGCGTAGACGTCTATGGCCGGCAACAGGCGCGCCGCATCGGGGATCTCTCCCAGCAGCAGCACGGAACGTTCAAGCCCCGCGGCGCGGATCTTTTCGGTCAGGAGAGCGCGTTGCGTACCTTCGCCGATGATGAGAAATGTCGCCGGGGTTTGGCGGACCGTTTGCGCGGCGGCGGAAATGAGGTCCAACAAACCCTTGGTCGGATAGAGGTGGGCGATGGTACCGACCAGCAGGCCGTGTGGCGGCACGCCCCGTTCCCGCAGACGATCTCGCGCTTCTTGCGGCGGCAGACTTGCGGGCTCGGCGCTGATGCCAGGGTGGATGGTGGCGAGTTTTCCGGGCGGAGCGATGCGGGCGGCAATGGCCGATTGCCGGTCGGCTTCCGAAACGCAGATGATGACGTCCTTCCCCGGCGCGCTACGGCGTTCGGCCGTCCGGTAGAGCGCGCGTTGCCACCCGGGGAGTGGTTCATTGAAGACGAACCCGTGCGCCGTGTACACGACCCGGCAGCGCGTGCCGGAGCGCCGGGTTGCCAGTACGCCGATCACCCCCGCCTTAGATGAGTTGAGGTGCACCAGGTCGGGCTGCCAGTGTTTGATGAGATCGGCAAGTTCACGGACGGCCGTAAGGTCGTTGAAGGGCGCGATCTGGCGCCGCAAGTGTTTGAGCGGGAACGTGGCGATATTGGCTGCCGCCAGCTGAGTAAGCAGCGGCCCGCCCTCGCCCGCGGCAACGCCGACCGTGAAGTCATACCGCCCGAGCGCCGTGGCCAGGTCGCGCACGTACCGCTGTGCGCCGCCCATTTCCGACTGAGTTACGACGTAGAGGATTTTCGCTGGCATACCCCGTTAGAAACGGTTGAGCGTGAACTTCTAAAAGTTAGTGTGAGCAACTCCCTCCCTGAATCACCGCTTGCCTTAGACGTCCGTCTCTAACGGGGCATAACCGATGGAGGTAGTATCGCACGGGCGTAGCCGGGCCGTAAGAGCGGGCGGGCGTACCCACGAGAGGGAAATGTGGTGCAATTTTCTTCGTAGCTTCGCTACTGCACGGTGGAAAAAAATGCTATACTGCAATTAAATTTATGCAAGGTGGTTATCCACAGTGCCTTGCTGCAGTATACACCCTGTCTTTCGTTGTCTTTAAATAGATCCCTGCCATCGGCGGGATTTTTGTTTTTCTTTATTAAAATCGTATGCAGGGAACGCATGTCTTGTTGAAAGCGTATATGGGAGTGGCGGCCGCGGTCGCTATCGCGGTCATCGCGATATCCATGGCGATCACGGCCGCCGACCATGCGAGCGCCAGCCGCCCGCGCGTGTTCGTGCTGGCGTTCTTCCGTCCCCAACCATCAGCCGTTGCCGAGCGCGTGTGCGTTCCCCGGCCACCGGAAGGGACGACGGTCGGAGGCTTGGGGATCTCCATCCCGCGGTTGCCGGACGCCGTCCGGTTGAATTACGAGGGCGGGGGATTCAGCCAGTACACGGTGCACGCCCTGGCCGAGCAGGTGATGGCGTACTATGCGGCGGAACTGGCCGCGGATTGCTGGGAGCCGGTGGTGCAGCAAGGCAGCGAAGCGCTGTGGACGCGGGGCGGCCAGTCGTTGCGAATTGCCGTTGACCAGCGGCTGGAGGAACGCCGCTCCTACGTTGACTACCAAGTGCTCGGTACCAGGCTCGGCCAGGTGCGCGGTGCCGCCTACCGGTTGGCGCAGGCCGGGACGTTGAGCTGTGTGCAATATCCTTCCGGGTCATCCCTCTGGTGGAGTGGAGACGCAGTCTCGGGAACAACTATCTTGGATGCCAGCGATGGGAATAACGGAACTATGGCGGGCGGGGTCACACTCGTTTCCGGGAAAGTCAGGAATGCGTTTCGACTTGATGGATCAAGCGGGCTCATCAAGGCGGGAAACCCTCCAAACTTGAATTTCGGAACCGGCCCGTTCTCGTTGGAGGCATGGTTTAATTGGGACGGCGTGGGCGGATCATCCGTAAACAATCTCATCAGAAAGTCAAATTACCCGGTGAGCGGTGCGGGAGCGGGATATTGGCTACGGATCGGGAGCGACAGCCAAGCGCTGGAGTTCTATGCCGGAGAAACTACCGGTATGGATGGGCAAGCCAGGGGGGTGGTTACCACGCCGATCAGCGCAAAGAGCTGGCATCATGTGGTGGCAACAAGGGACAGTGCTGGCACGATGAGTTTATACGTGGATGGCCAGTTGAAGGGTACGGCGCAGGCTTCGGGCGCTAACACCACCAGCGAGGCCCCGTTCGTGGTCGGGGCTTGGGATGACCGGTTCGGTGTTACCGAGTTTTTCGCCGGTTTGGTTGACGAGGTTTCCGTCTACAACCGAGCGCTTGATGCGTCGGAAGTGCAGACCATCTACGGCGCGGACAGCGCCGGCAAATGCCCCTCGGGGCAACAACCCGATCAGCCCTACCCGCAGCCCCCGTATCCGAGCGGCAGTCCCTATCCTACCGGCAGTCCGTACCCGACGGGGCCGTATCCTGGGGGCAGCCCAATGCCCGGCACATCGCCATCTGGGTCGGTGCCAGCCGAAGATCCTGCCTGCGGGGAGAACGGCTACCGTGATGCCAACGGCGGTTGCATGCAGTTACGCGCCGGTCAGTATCCCCTTGTTGGCAGCGGCGGCCAGATATTGATCTGCGGTGATGCAATGTGCGATGAAAGTAAGGGAGAGGGGCAGAGTAATTGTCCGCAGGATTGCGGCGGTGCCACGCCACCCGGCAGTCCAAACTCGGGGCAGTTTCCTGGCCAGGGACCTGGGGGTTACCAGGGGCAACCGGGACAGTTCCCGGGCGGTCCGGGAGGTCCCGGTGGGTTTGGTCCCGGCGGGCCGGGATTCCAGGGACCGAGCGAAGAGGATTTCCAGCGCATGCAGGCCGACCAACTTAAGCAGATGCAGCAGGGGGCCAAGGGTATGCAGCAGGGGGTGAAGTTCATGCGCCAAGGGATGAGGCTGGCTGTTAAGAAACTGCAGGCCTGCAAGATGCCACTCCCGGAAGGGCTGGAGGAAGCGCTTGCCGCCATGGAACAGGCCATTCCGAAGATCAAAGCTGCGCAGAGCTTTGACGAGGTGATGGAGGCGATGGAAACGGCGCAGGAAGCCGGCGATCGGATGCAGCAGGCTGGCGAGGAGATACCGCAGCGCATCATGGTCTGCGAGCAGCTCAAGCGGGTCAAGACGGTGATGAAGAACCTGCAGCGGCGGTTCAAGACCGTCAACGGCAAAGCCCAGCGCAGCAAGAACGACTCGGTCATCGCGCTGGCCAAGGCCGCGGAAGAGAAAATGAACGCCGCCCAGCAACTGGCCGACCAGCTCCCCGCGCTGGCAGCAAGCGACCCGGAGAAGGCGGAGAGTACGCTTGAAGATTTCCACGCGGCAGTGGAGGAGGCGCACAATACCCTGGCGGCGGTGGAGGCCGCACTCAACGCCCGGCAGGGGATGACGGTTTTGAACCGCGAACTGCGCACCATTGAACGGCAGCTGACCGGCTACGAGAAAAAGGGCGAAGATGTCAGTGCGGCGAAAGCGCTCGTCGTCCAGCTCAAGGAAGATATCGCGGCCGTGCAGCAGGCGCTCAAAGACGGTGCGAGCGGCGAAGACCTGGTGGCGCTGGTGGAGGATGTGTACCTGACCCGCGAGGAGCTCCGCGACGCTCTGGCGGAGATCACCGGGCTGCATGAGTACGAAACGGAGGTAAAGGTCAATGAAAAGCCGTATCAGTACGATGTGCCCGATGCATTCCGCGGTCCTAGCAGGAGCGGCGCAGCCCCCGAGGGGCTTGCTCCGACGGAAGGGTTTGGGAATACTGGCATGCCGGGCAATACTATGGGACCAGGGTTTCAGCCGCCGAGCGGAGGCTTTGGTGGATTTGGGTCACCATAGGTAGTGGGAGGATGAAT
>JAUSGZ010000042.1 GCA_030648715.1 bacterium
AGCACCAGGTACAGCGCGGCCACGACGAGAAAGACGCCGCCCAGCTCCCGCCACTCGCGCCCGGAGTTGACGGTCGGCGCCGCTGTTTCCCAACGGCTGACCTGATAGCCTTCCGCGGCGATCGTTTTCTCCAGCACTGCCAGGTCGGGTTCACGGTCGGCGGTCACCACCGCCTTACCGCTGGCGTAGTCGGCCCGCACGCTCTGCACGCCCAAGACTTTCTGGAAACGCCGCTCCACCAGGATCTCGCAGCTGGCGCAGTGCATGCCATGGATCTTCAGTTCGTAGGTTTTGGAGGTCTGCTCCATACGTCAAGTAAGTATCAAGGAAACAAAAAAGTACCTGCGGGGAAACCCTTGCCACAACGTTCCACGTTGGCAAAGTCCGCACGTACTAGCTGACGCGAGCAGGAAAAACTTTGGGCTGCAGTATACCGGCGGCCAGCGCCTGGTGCAAAAAATCCGAGAGCATCGCCAATGGATGCTGGGTGAGATAGCGCGGTATCCCCCGCCAGCGCCGTTTCTTCCAGTGCTGGGACGACAAGCGGGAACGAAGGGTTACAACGATGAACGCCGACAGCAGGATGAACCCCAGCAACATGGTGGTCGGCGCGAAGCCAGCCAAGAGCTGCCGCCACAAGCCGACGTGGTCCACTGCGGTCATCGGGCAAACGGCCGCCATTCCCTGGAACGGGCAGCCGGAAACCGATGCCCCATGCTGGTGGCCGGCCATTCGGGACATCACCACCGGACCAACGACGGCCACGGCGACAACGACGATGACCCCGAATATACCGATGGTGCGCAACAACCGAGACGTATTCATAACGGCCAAACTATACCATCATCCTCACCATTTGGCAACCAGCCCGTCCACGGCCACGCGCGGGCCCTCCGCGGCGGCGACGGGTTCCAGTTCCGCCCGCAATTTCTCCAGGGATAGCGCCGGATCGGTCGGATGCCCAATGGCAACGATAAGCAGCGGTTCTTTCGGCGTGAAGCGGGCGCCAAACCCGTGGTCGCCCAGGGCGATGCTGATCGCAATGCCGCACTCGCGCAGCGCGTACTCCGTATCCAAATAGCGGCGGCTGATGACAAATCCCGGCGGCAGTTCAGGCAGGCGCGCCGGGTCAAACGTTCCCGTGCCGTCGTAGTAGATGACGCGCGCCACATGCAAGCCGGCCGGCCGCGTCATTTCGGACAGCGGCAGGTGGCAGTAGGAAACTCCCAGCTTCTTGGCCAGTTCGGCGGAAAACTCCTTGCCGTAATCGTCGGAGGTCTCGGCATTCTTGCCGGATTGCTTTGCCCAGAGTTTGGCCGCGCCGCACTCTTCGTGGCTGGTGATGGCCGTGACTCCCGCGTCGTGCGCGATCCTGGCCGCCCCTTCCACGCCGAGCAGTATGCCTGACCCCGCCAGATTCACCCCGCCGGGGCACCCCTCATCAATACAGCACAGCCACCGCTCGCCCGGGTGAAAGGCGTGCTGGATGTTCGGGATGCTCTGGAAAAAAACCAACGCGCCCAGTTCACGCAGACGGACGACCAGCGGGGACTGCGCGTCCCAATTAGTTTGTGCTGTTGGATGATGGTCCATACGTATATAGAAGTATATCACTCGGCGGCCGGCCGGTACTGCAGGGCTTCCGCCACGTGGTGCTGGGCGATGGCTTCCTCTCCCGCCAGGTCGGCAATGGTGCGCGCAACTTTGAGCGCGCGGTGGTAGCCCCTGGCCGACAGCTGCAACTTGGGGACGGCTTGGCGCAGGAACGCGACGGTCGCTTCATCCAATCGCACGAAGATCTTGAGGTCTTCCAAACCCATCTCGGCGTTCGTCAGCGCGCCGGAAGCGGCGGCGGTAAACCGCGCGGTCTGGCGGTTGCGCGCTTGCTGCACGCGCGTCCGTACGGCCGCCGTGGATTCCCCCGGCTGGGGGGCGGCGAGCTTTTCGAACTGCACCGGCGGAACCTCCATGTGCAGGTCGATCCGGTCCAGCATCGGGCCGGAGATGCGCTTGCGGTAGCGCAGCACCTGGGTCGGCGAACAGACGCACGGCCGCTGCGGGTCGGAAAGATACCCGCACGGGCAGGGGTTGGCCGCCGCCACCAGCAGAAAACGCGCCGGGAAACGCACACTGGCTGCCACGCGCGCGACCGTCACCACCCCGTCCTCCAGCGGCTGGCGCAGGTGTTCCAGCGCCGCGCGCGGGAACTCCGGGAATTCATCCAGGAACAGCACGCCCCGGTGCGCCAACGTGACCTCGCCGGGCTTGGGCGTGGAGCCGCCGCCCACCAGGCTGATGGCGGAGGCCGAATGGTGAGGGCTGCGGAACGGCCGCTGGCGCACCAGCGGCACGCCAGGCGGCAACAAACCCGCGACACTATAGATGCGCGTTACCTCCAGCACCTCCTCGTCGGTCATCTGCGGCAGGATGCCGGAAAATGCGCGCGCGAGCAAAGTCTTCCCCGCCCCCGGCGGGCCGGACAAAAGGATGTTGTGGCCGCCGGCGGCCGCTATCTCCAACGCCCGCTTGACACTCTCCTGCCCTTGGATGGCGGAAAAATCCACGTCGGCCTCCGCCAGCGCCGCCTGCGGGGGAAGCCCGGCGGAACTGCGCGCGGCGATCTGGGCCTCCCCCTTCAGGTGCAGCGCCAGATCGCGCAGCGTGGCAACGCCGTAGACGGTAACGCCCGGCACCAGGCACGCCTCGCTGACGTTGGCTTCCGGAACATACAAATTGGTGATGCCGCGCGCCTTGGAAAGCAGGGCAATGGGCAGTACGCCCGGTATCGGCCGCACGCTCCCGTCCAGACTCAACTCGCCGGCGAACAGCTGCGTCGCCCACGGCTGCCGCAGTTGCAAATGACCGGCCGCCAGGAGAATGGCAACGGCGATGGGCAGGTCGTAGGCGGCACCCTCCTTGCGCAAGTCGCCGGGTGCGAGATTGATGGTAATCTTCTGCCGCAGCGGCGGGATGCCGGCATTCTTCAGGGCGCTGCGAACACGCTCCCGCGATTCTTCCACCGCTTGGTCGGGCAGCCCGACGATGAGCAAACCCGGCAGCTGTGCCGACAGGTCGGCCTCCACTTCAACCGGAACGGCGTCCAGTCCGACGAGCGCGGCGGATAACACGCGGGCAGGCATAGGAAACTTAAAGCGAAAAACGAAAAGCGAAAAACTTTGGAAGCCCTTCGGGTCGATTCGATCTCCTTTGCGTTTTGCGTTTTACACTTTACGCTTGCTCCTCCCCCAGCACACGACTTCACGGAGTACGAGCAATGCGACGCCAGCGGTGATGAGCACGTCCGCCAGATTGAACACGGTGAACCACGGCACATCAATGTAGTCGACGACATGGCCCCAACGCAACCGGTCCATCAGGTTGGAGGCGGCGCCCGCGACGATACACTCCAACGCCAGGGTCGGAACCAGCGCGCGACGATATATCGTTGCCACCAGCCACCAGACGAACAGCACGACCGCTGCGCCGGACAACGCGAGGGTCAGCACGAGCGGGAACGGAAGACTGAACGCGAGGTCGGGGTTGGTCGCGAGCCGCAGCTGCAGCTGTCCAGCAACGACCACCCCGCCGGCGGCGGGGTGGGTCAGAAAGAATATTTTAACGGCGCGGTCGGCGGCGGCCATCGCCAGGACGGTCGCCATCCCGGCGACCGCGGCGGCGAGAAACGTCACGCGGCCTCGCCCTTGAGTTGCTTTTTGCACTGCACGCAGGAGCTAGAGGTGGGCCGGATCAGCAGCCGCTTCTCTTCGATCGGCTTTTTGCAGTAGCGGCAAATACCGTACGTGCCCTTGGTGATGTTGGCGAGCGCTGTTTTCACGTCGCGCAAGTCTGACTCCACCGTGTGTTCAAGCGACAGGCGGTCGGAGTAGGCCGAAACTTCGGCGGCGTTCTCATCCTCTTTGCTGCCGTAGTCGGGGAACCGCGAGTGGTAGTCCGCCGGATTTTGCTGGTCCTGGGTGGTGAACCACTCTAATCGCTCCTTGAGCTGGCGCTCCTGCTCCTGGAGTTTCACTTTGATGGCTTCGAGTGCCTTGGAGTCCATAGCTATGGGATAGGGTGAACGGGTTTCAGGATATCAATAGTATAGGCAAGGGGGGTCAGTTTGGCAATGCTGTGCGCCGAGGCGTTTTTGGGTAAATGAAAAGGCGGATAGTCGCCCTCAAAAGAGATTTTGTAGCGTATCCGCCTTTGTGGTGAAGTTTCAAGCGGATTGTTAAGTGGGGTGACGATGATGAACGCTCGTTCATCGCCCTCATCCCACCTAACGGATCACTACTTGAAACTCCGGGTCTTAGTTCGGCCGACTCGAACGCCTCTTTACCAGGCTTTGGTTGGTACGCGGTTGATCCGCGATCCAGCCGATGTTTTATTTTTGTTTTTATCTGGTGGCGGTCAGCTTCGCCATCTACAGACCAGTCTCCTTTGCGGCGACTGTAAAAACACGGAAGCCAAGTACAGAGGAGAAAAATTCACCCAACCACAGTTGGGAAAATCTTTCTGATTTTCAATTTACAACATACTCATTGTAGCACGATACTCCCCGACTGTCAAGAAAATGTTGCAAAAATGGAACTATTTTGTTGTGATAGAGCCATATTTCGCCACAAAATTTCAAATGCGGTAAGGGGCGGGCATCGACGCCCTGCGTTCACAAATTATCCACACGCATGTGAATAACTTAACTCCCCCCGCCCCGCCTGAAGCCGGCTTCGTTACATGGCTGAAACTCTTTTTGCCGCGCCCGCTTCGCCGGCGGTGACGCCCTCGGGCATGGCCCGCGCGCGCCGCGACAACGACATTTTGCTTCCTGGTTGCAGGCATCTCCAAAGCGCCGCCGAGACTACGGCCAACAACACCGTGCCTGCCTCGTCCCGCAAAACACCCGCTAGCGATTCGCTGGCGGGTGTTGGAAAACTTCGTGGAACGGTCGGCCGGCTTAGAACCGACGGCCGCCGCGATGGGGTCCGCCCCGGCCTGGGCCGTGCGGACGCATCGGACGGCGCGGCTGGTCGTAGCCGCGGTCGTCGGACGACGCCGGTGCGCCGCCTTCCGGTGGCGGCAGCAGCGCCTTGACCGACAAATTGACGCGGCCGAGGTCGTCGATGGCGATGACTTTGACCTTCACGGTGTCGCCGATCTTCACCACGTCGGTCACCTGATTGACGCGGTAGTGCGCCAGCTCCGAGATGTGCACCATCCCCTCCTTGTTGGGGGTGACTTCGACGAACGCGCCGAAGTCCAGGATGCGGGTGACCTTGCCTTCGTACGTTTCGCCGACGGTGACCTCCTTGGTCAAAAGTTTTACCCAGTCCACGGCCTTCTGGGTTTTTACCAGATCGGTGCCCGTGATCATGACGCGGCCGTCCGGTTCGATGTCGATGTCGCAGCCGGTCTCGTCAATGATCTTATTGATGATCTTGCCGCCCGGGCCGATGACGTCGCGGATGCGGTCGGGGTTGATCTGGACCGTCACGATGCGCGGGGCGTACGGCGACAGTTCAGGACGAGGCGCGGCGATCGCCTGCTGCATCACATCGAGGATTGCCAAGCGCCCCTCGCGCGCCTGGTCCAAGGTTTGCCGCACCATCGGCAGGGTCAACCCCTTGGTCTTGGTGTCCATCTGGATGGCGGTGATGCCGTCGCGCGTGCCGGCGATCTTAAAGTCCATGCCGCCCAGACCATCCTCCAGGTCCTGCAGGTCGGTGATGATCTTGTAGTTGCCCTTGGCGTCGGTCGCCACCCCCATCGCCACGCCCGCCACCGGTTTGGTGATGGGAACGCCCGCGTCCATCAGCGCCAAGGTCGAACCGCAGGTCGCGCCCATGGAGGACGAACCGTTGGAGGACAGCACCTCGGACACGACACGGATGGTATAGGGGAACTCTTCCTTGGGCGGCAGCACCGGCAGCAGCGCGCGTTCGGCCAGCATCCCGTGCCCGATCTCGCGCCGGCCCGGCGAACCGAGGCGGCCGGTCTCCCCGACCGAGAACGGCGGGAAATTGTAGTGGTGCATGTAGCGCTTCTTGCTCTCCCCTTCCAGGTTCTCCAGCAGCTGGACATCACCCGGCGAGCCGAGCGTCACGACCGACAGCACCTGGGTTTCTCCGCGGTGGAACAAACCGCTGCCGTGCGTGCGCGGCAGCATGCCGACCACCGACCCGAGCGGGCGCACCTGCGTCAGCGCGCGGCCGTCCACGCGCACGCCCTTCTGCAGGATCATCTTGCTGATCAAACCTTCCACGGCCAGCCGGAACATTTCGGCGGCCAGCTTGCGCTGGTCCTTGGGCGTACTGGCGGAAACCAGCTCGGCTTCGAATTTGACGGCCAGCTCGTCAACCACCTCGGCGCGCGAGCTTTTCGTGGTCAGCGAGCCGCCGAACAACGCCGGTTGCGCATGCTGGTCCACCCAGGCGTCGGCCTTGGCTTGCAGTGCGGCAAGAACGTCCGGCGCGATGCCTTCCGTGAGCACCGGGGCGGCGGGCATGACCTTGGGTTTGCCGACGGCGGCAACGACCTGCTGGATGATGGAAACCAGCTGCGCAACGGGCTGGCTGGAGAATTCAACGGCTTCGTAGACGGCGCCCTCCGGCACTTCCTGGGCGCCGGCCTCCACCATCATAATGCGCTCGCCGGTCCCGGCGATGATCATATCCAGGTCACTCTTCTCGCGGGCGGCAATGGAAGGGTTGATGACCCATTCCTTGCGGCTGGGGTCAGTCTCCGAACTGACGCGCCCCACCCGCAGGCCGGCGATCGGGCCGTCCCAGGGAATGGGCGAAATGGCCACCGCCAGCGAGGCGGCGACCAAGGAAATGGCGTCGGGGTCGTTCTCGTGGTCGAACGACAGCACAGTGATGATAACCTGTACGTCGTTCTTGATGCCTTTAGGGAACAGCGGACGGATGCTGCGGTCCACCAGCCGCGAGGTCTGGACGACCTCGTCGGACGGACGCCCCTCGCGCTTGACCCAGCGGCTGCCTTTGATGATGCCGGCCGCATACAGCCGCTCTTCGTAGTCCACCGTCAACGGGAAGTAGTTGATCCCGTCGCGCGTGGAATCCGAGATGACGGCGGTCGCCAGCACCACGGTCTCGCCGAAACGGACGGTGCAGCTGCCGCTGGCCTGGTTGGCCAGGCGGCCAACCTCGATGACCAACGGACGGCCGAAAAACTCGGTCGTAAACGTCGTTACGCCGGCCTGCTCGGTCTTTTGTATCTCCATAGCGTCAACACGCTGCGTCGCCGCCATCGCGTCACCAGTATTTCCCGCCGTTCGACCTGCCCGATCCAGCAGCGGGAACTACTAACAACGCGTCAACGGTTGCGGCAGCAATTACTGAATAAACGGTCAAAAGAATTAGCGGGATTTGGGCTGGAGCAGGAATTTCTTGTCGTCCTCCAGGTTCAGGAAATCGTCGACCACTTCCAACAGCTTGCCCGAGGTGGTACGGCCGAACGCGATGACCTCCACCTTACAGCCGCGGTTCTCCTTCAGGTACACCACCAGCGGGATAAAATCGCCGTCGCCGGTGACCAGCACCACCGCGTCAAGCTTGTCGGCCATTTTGATCGCGTCCACCGCGATGCCAACGTCCCAGTCGGCTTTCTTCGCGCCGCCCGCGAACACCTGCAGGTCCTTGTATTTCACTTCGAAGCCTTGCTTGTCCAGCGCCTCAAAGAATCCCTGCTCCTCGGTGCTGTTGGACTTGATGACGTAGGCGATGGCGCGGATGAGCGGCCGGCCGGCGACCGCGGTTTTGAGCACTTCCTTGAAGTTCAGCCGGGCGCCGAAAATGTTCTTGGCCGAATGGTACATGTTGGCGACGTCGACGAAGACGCCGACGCGTTGGTCTTGGTGTTTGATCATAGGGGTAGTAGTACGTGGGTGAACACTTCTCGGGTGCAAACGAACGACGCCGGCAAATGCCGGCGCGTCCCGTTACGCTGCTGCTTCGGTGGTTGCTTCCGCCTCGGTGCCGTGCTCTCCGTCGGCAGCCGCCAGCGCGGCCAGTTCGGCGACCGTCGGCCCGCCCTTGCTGGGCTTGACCACCTTCAGCTTGAGCGCTTCCGCCAGCTTTTCAAAAGCGGGCTGGTCTTCCCAGTAGAGGTAGTTCAGGAGCTTTCTTCGCTCGGCGACCTTGCGGAGCAGTCCGCGCCGCGAGGAAAAATCGTTCTTGTGGTCCTTGAGGTGCTTGGTCAACTGCTTGACCTCCTCGGTCAGGATGGCGATCTGCACCTGCGAGGAGCCCGTGTCGCCCTCGTGCGTCTTGAATTTGCTGATGATCTTGGCTTTGAGCTTCTTATCGAGCATAGCGTTCGCGTGCCTGCTGAAGAATAAAAAACGTCCGGCGCTGCACGTCGCATTCTGACCGGACAAAACGATTCCTTCGTTTGTCGTTCCGCGGTGCGGATGGTGCCGAATGGCCGTGCTTCCCCACGGGCTGCCGCGACGCCGCCTGGCACTGGCGCGCACCGCCGCAGTCGTGTCTAGTGGCGCTACTCTAGCACAGGTTGGCGCTCTTGGCAAGACTGCTCCCCGGCTTGCCCCGTACTCCAGGGCGTCGTAAAATACCGTCATATGCCCGGAGAATTGAACGATGCGATCGCTGCCTACCTGCACGCGCTGCAAGCAGCCAAGGGACGCGGCGCGCAGACGGTCGCCAACTACCGGCTCTATCTGCAACGATTCGTCGCGGCGACGGGGGCAACGATGATCTCCCAGTTCACCCCGCAAACGGTTGAACAGTTCCGCCTCTGGCTGCGGCGCGACGGGGACGTGCTGTTGCGCACACCGACCATCAACTACCACCTGACGGCTCTGCGCGGCTTGGCCGCCTACCTGCGCACGGCGGGCCGGCCGGTCCTCGCGCCCGAACAGATACGGCTGGAGCCGATGCCCTCCCGCCAGCCACGACGCGTGGAAACCCCGGGCATCAACAAACTGCTGGAGCTGCCCTTCAAGCTGGAGGGCAGAGCCCTGCAGCAGCACCGCGACCGCGCCATCCTGGAGCTGCTCTGCACCACCGGCGTGCGGGTCGGCGAACTGTCGCGGCTGCGGCGCGACAGCATCACCGCCGACGGCTCGACGCTGGCCATCGTCAGCCGCGGGAACCGCGTGCGGACGGTACCCCTAGGGAATCAAGCCCGCTACTGGATCGAACGCTACCTCAAGCTGCGCGTGGACGGCGCGCCGCAGCTGTTCGTCCGACACGACCCGGCCGCCAGAACCGCGGGACGAGCCAAGCGGACGGCTCCAGCCGGGCTGACCCCGCGGTCGGTACAACGGTTGGTGCAGAAATACGCCCGCGCCGCCGGCCTGGGGAAAACGGTACAGCCCCGCGTCCTGCGCCACACGGTCGCCGCCAGCCTGGTGGAAGCCGGCAACGACCTGGAAACCGTCCGCACGCGGCTGGGCCACGCGTCGCTTGCCACCACCAAGCGCTACCTGCCCCCGCGGAAAAAGGCGGCGGACGATTGACGCAACCGTAAAATTTTGGTATCGTGCACCAATTCCGCACTCGCGCCCTTTCCAGACCGGTTTGTCGGCACACCTTTCCCCGCCGCCCTGTAGCTTCCGCCCGAGGCGGATCCGCCTGGGGCGGACAATGGACCCCGCACCTTTCCACCCCCCGTAGTTTAATGGAAGAACGCCGGACTTCTAAGCCGGGTATGGGAGTTCGATTCTCTCCGGGGGGATGAAAGGCGCGGGGTAAATAGAGCACCCGCAAAAAGTGGCTGCCTCATCTGGCAGGGTGGGGGGTTAACCGACGCGGGCACCCCCGAATGGCGGGGCGACTCGTACCGGGGGGGAAAGGCGTGCTTACAAAAACGAGGCGAAATTCCCTCCTATATATAGGAGGGGGAACGACGGGTTGAAAATCTATCTATGGTGGCTATGGTGTAGAGGTAGCACAGAGGCCTGTGGCGCCTTTAGCACGGGTTCGATTCCCGTTAGCCACCCCACAAGACACGCTCCCCTTCTGGGGAGGTGTTTTTGTTCACGCCAATAATGAAGCGCAAACTACGTAATGGACAAAAAAGAGCTCCCCAAAACCGTTGAAGGTTGCGGGAAGCCCGGCAAAGAACGCCGTCAGGGTCTAGATGACCGAAGCGGGAGAACTCTGCGGCAGAGACTGCAGCACGATCCATTTGATATCGTCCGCGATCTCCACGCCTCGTTCCGGAGGTGTCTGAAAGGTCAACACTTCACGATCGTTCGGGAGGTAGCGCCGCGCACCGCGAAAATCTTGCTTGCCGATGAATCGGTCGAGCGGACTTTCCACCACCCCCAACGTGGCGTTAGCGGCGTGAATCACCGTGCGGTGATTAGTCGCTATCCCGACATGGCCAACTCCATCGCTCGGATCATCAAGGTAGTAATCGATACAACCCGAAACGAAAACTAAATCTCCCCCAGAGATGGCATCAAGGGCGACCGCTTCACCCAACGATCGCTGCTGGATGGATCGCCGCGGCAGCCACAGCCCGCGTTGCCCGTACAGCCACTTCACAAAACCCGAACAATCAACGACGGCGGGTGCCTCGGTTAGCTTCGCGCCGCGACGGTACTGCGAGGAGCCAACGCACTGTCGAGCCAACCTAACGAGATCCACATCCACCACCGTAAAACCTTTACGGTTGAGGATGGCGAGCGCAGTGACCGAAGCTACTGGAAGCTGCAGCGATGCGATATCGACGGCGCAGCGATTTCCGACCGCATAATACGTTTGCATGACAAACCTTTCTCTTCTGATTGTCAATGAACTTAAACCCTATCTCAAAAACAAAAGCCCCGGGCGGGGGCAAAGTTCAAAACGACGTCGCTTTCTTAAAAAAATACCCCCGGGTCAAAAGACATTACTCGGGACAAAAATAAAACCGGACCACGTTGCGATCTCATGACTATGCAGCATATCCGAAAATGACTCACAAATTCCGCGACCATTTTTATTGTACCACAATAATTTATATATAATCTATCGATGGCTACCCCGGCGGGTCGTTTTTTGTTATTGCCTATGCTAGGATACGAGCGAAGGAAACCCCCTATGCACCGCGTACTCACCGTCCGCGACGTCATGATAACAAAATTCACCGTCATTCCCCTGGATGCAACCATCCGGCAGGCGGCTGAGTTGATGCACCGCGGCGGGTTTTCCGGCGCGCCCGTGGTCGACCCGCAGGGCAAGCTCGCCGGGGTCATCTCGGAGAAGGACCTGTTCCGCGCGCTCTACCCGACCTACGGGGAGTTCTATGCCCAGGAAGCGCTCATCCCGAAAATGGACCCGGGCGGCATGGAAGAATGGCTGCGCGATGAAGGCGGCAAGGCGATTGCCGAGTTCGTGAAGCCGGCCATCACCACCACGCCCGAAACGCCGCTGGTGCAGATCGGCGCCATCATGCTCGCGCGCAACATCCACCGCTTGCCGGTACTGGAGGATTCGCACCTAGTCGGCATGGTCTCACGCCGGCGGCTCTACCAGGCCATCTTTGACCACCTGTTCGGGTTTGCGCGCTGAACACACCGCCAGCGACGGCTGCGGCCGGGGTCTGTCCCCGGCTTTTTTATCGCGCCGCCCTTGAATATTGACGGCTACCTATAGTACAATAGCGGCCGCGTCGTACCCATTGAACCTTGAACAACCGCCATTACCAAAGGAGCTCGCCATGAGCAATCCCGTCAACCCGCCGACCCGCACCAAGATCATCGCCACGCTCGGGCCCGCGAGCGCCTCCATCGGCGTCATTCGCGACCTCATCACCGCCGGGGCCAATGTCTTCCGGCTGAACTTCTCGCACGGCGACCACGCCCAGCATGCGGCAGCACTCGCCAACGTCCGTCAGGCCGCCGCTGACCTGGAGCGTCGCGACATCGCCGTCATGGGCGACTTGCAGGGCGTCAAGATCCGCACCACGGTCTGCGCCAACGGGCCCTTTATGCTGGAAACCGGCACCACCATCAAAGTGGCGGACGGCGAACAGCCCAGCGACCGGTCCTGCCTGCGGTTGCAGCCCACCGGCATGACCAGACTACTGCAGCGCGAGGAACACATCCTCATCGACGATGGCCGCATCCGCCTGCTCACACTGGAGCGCCGTGGAGAGGCGCTCGTCTGCCGCGTGGAACAAGGCGGCACCATTGCCGACCGCCGCGGGGTCCACCTGCCCGACAGCCAGCACGGCGTACTGCCATCGCTCACCCCAAAAGACGAGGTTGACCTTTCCTGGGGGATCGCCAACGGGGTGGATGTGTTCGCCTTGTCGTTCGTCCGTTCCGGGAACGACGTGCGGCTGGCCAAACAGTTCATCCGCGCCCGCGGCGCCGACACGCCGGTCATCGCCAAGCTGGAGACGCGCGAGTTCCTGCAGGAACTGCCGGATATCTTATCCGAATCTTTCGGCGTGATGGTCGCCCGCGGCGACCTGGGCGTGGTGATGTCGCCGGAAACGGTCCCCTACATGCAAAAACGCCTGGTCGCCGACGCGCGCGCCCACCTCAAACCGGTCATCGTCGCCACCCAGATGCTGGAAACGATGATCGAGCAGCCGCAGCCAACGCGGGCGGAGACGTCCGACGTCGCCAACGCCGTGTTCGACGGCGTGGACGCCGTGATGCTGTCGGGGGAAACGGCCATCGGCCGCTACCCCGTGGAAGCGGTCGCCACCATGCGCCGCATTCTCAGCTCCAACGAGAATGCCACCGACCGCGACGGCGACCGCTGCCCCCGCAGCCTCATGGTGGATACGGCCACATTCCCGGTCGCGCTCGGCGCGGCCACCTGCTACGCCGCCGAAGCCGTCGATGCCCAGTGCATCATCGTCTACACCCAGCACGGCGAATCGCCGCCCTTGGTGGCCGCCCGCCGACCGCGCCTGCCGCTGTACGTGTTCAGTGAACATGCCGCCGTCTTGCGGCGGCTCGCCCTCGTGTGGGGTGTGCAGACGCGGCTCTTGCAAACCACGCCCGCGACCGTTGAGGAGGTGGTCTTGGCCTGCGAAACCGCCCTACTGTGGGAAGGGCTCATCCGTCCGGAACGGCCGCTGGTCATCATGGCCAAACGGCCCGCTGGCGAAGCCGGCAAAACTAACTTTTTGTCCAT
>JAUSGZ010000048.1 GCA_030648715.1 bacterium
CGGGTGGTGGCCGTAGTCGTCCACCCAGGTCACGCCCCCGGCGACCATCGTCTCCTGTCGACGGGAAAGTCCCCGGAAGGAGGACAGAGCGGAAGAAAACGCCGAAATATCCAGTCCCAGTTCCAGGCAGACAACAAGCGCGGCGGTGGCATTCAGCGCATTATGGCGGCCCAGCAGCGGACTGGCAAACTCCGCGAGTTTCTTGCCGCCGCGGCTGACCGTAAAACGGCTGCCTTCGGGCGTAAGCCGAAAATCGCTGACGGTGAAGTCGGCCTCCGCGCTGCCGCCGTAACGGATGACGGTTTCGCCTGACCGCACCGCCTTCACGACGGACGGCCAATCAACGCACGCCACCACCGGCCCGCGCGTTTTTTTCACCAGCGCGGCAAAGGTTTTTTCCATCTCCCGGACGTCGGGGTAGATATCCACGTGCTCCCACTCCAAACTGGTGATGATGGCGGCCCAAGGGTTCAGATCCAGGAATTTGGCGGCATGGTCGGCCTGGCTTTTCGCGTACTCGTCGCCCTCCACGATAAAGAGACCGCCGCGGCCCCAATGCGCGCTGGCCCCCAACCCCATGATCGCCGGCGCACCCACCAGGTAGCCGGGGTCCATGCCAGCCTGCGTCAGCACCCAGGCCAGCAGCGCAGTGGTCGTGCTTTTGCCGTGCACGCCCGTTACGGCCACGGTCTTTCGCTGCCGCGAAAGGAACCCTCGGACATCGGAATCGTTCACCATCAGCAGCCCCTGCTCCTGAGCTGCCCGCACCTCGGGATTGGCATCGGTCCACGACGCGCCAACGACCACCACGTCAGGCCGAGGGAACAAATTTTTACTGGCAAAACACTGGGCAACCGCAATGCCGGACTCCCGCAACTCGTTTTCGGTGGCAAAAAAATCCTCCACGTCGGAACCGCGGACGGTTTTTCCTAATTCCCGCAGGATGAGCGCGAGACCCGCCATGGCCACGCCCTTGATGCCAATAAAATAAACACTCAAAGCTTTCGCCAAGGCGTTATCAATCTTGACATTACCCTTTTTTTGTGGTATCATTAGTATTCGTCAAAAAAACTACCATTCCACCATAGCACCTTTTTGTAAGGAGGAGCCGTGCACCATCAGCACGTCCTTGTCACTCCGGTCGTTGTCCCCGACGCCTGCCCGGCCAAACTCATCCAGCAGCTCGCCTGGGTCGTCAACCTCGCCCGCCAGCAGCCCCGCGGGAGCTACCGCCACCGCATGCTGCTGGTGTTGGCCAACACCATCGAGGACCGCATCTTCGAGCTTGGCATCATTCTGGATGCCCCCGAGGACGGCCCGATCGTCAGCCATGAGGAACACCTGCTGCTCCAGCAATTCGATCTGGACTAGCCCGCTCCTCTGCCCTCCCGCCCGCTGTGCACGCACGGCGCGGCGGGATTTTTTTATCCGTCGCCGCTCAACCGCCGCACCAGGTCGGCGACCGCGGCGGCGGCCTGCGGCGGCAGCATTTTGCTGATGTTGCGGCCGAGATTGGCGAGCAGCGGCTTATCTTGGATGATCTCCTTTACCTTGCCGGTAAAGTCGGCGGTCGTCAGTCCGGTCTGGGACAAAAGGACCGCAGCATTATTTTTTGCGAACGTGATGGCGTTGGCCACCTGGTGGCTGCTGGGTATGGGGATGAGCGCAGCCGCCTTCCCGAGCGACCCCAGCTCCGAGAGTACGCCCATGCCGGCGCGCGACACCACCAGGTCGGCGGCGGCGTAGGCGGCGGACAGCTCCGCGCCGAGGAATTCGAACGCCCGGTAGCGCGGGTGCTCGGCAATGACCGCCATCTTGCCGCGGCCGGTGATGTGGATGACCTGGCAGAATTGCACCAGATCGTTGAGGCTGTCCCAGACCAGGCGGTTGAGTGCGGACGCTCCCGTGCCGCCGCCCAGCACCAGCAGGACGGGCACGTCGGGCGAAAAGCGGAACAGCTCAAGTGCGGCCGCGCGCTCGGTCAGCTGGCGGTCGGCGCGCACCGGGTTGCCGGTAACCGTGGTCTTATTCGCGGGGAACGCGGCCAGGCTGGAGCTGAACGCCACCGTGATCGCCGACGCGAACGGTGCCAAAATTTTGTTGGTCAGACTGGGAATGACATCCTGCTGGTGAATGAGGCTGGGCACGCGTTTCGTGCGCGCGGCCAGCGCCACCGGAACGGCCACGAACGACCCGGCCGACACCACCACGTCCGGCTTGAAGCGCTTGATCGCCGCCCGCGCCTGCAGGATGCTGAACGGCAGCGTACATGGCAGTAGGAGCGTCCGCCAATGCCAGTACCGGCGCAGCTTCGGCGCGCCGACGGTCACAAAGGCAATGCCCTGTCCGGTGATGACGTCGCGCTCCGGGCCGTCCTTGGTCCCCACCCACAGCGCGTCCACCTGGCGGCCCTGCTGCAGGAGCATCTGGTGCACGGCAAGCAGCGGGCTGACCGAGCCCAGTGTTCCCCCGCCGGCGTACATGATGCGCATATCGTTGAGAAGGAAGAATCAAGAATTATGGAACAAGGCCGTCATAGCATGGATACCCTTGCTACGAGCTGCTTGCTACGCGATACTTCGGCTCCACTATTGTACACGTTTTTCCCCTCCGTGCGGCACATGCCGGGAAATGTTCAGTAGCAGTCCCGCGGCCGCGAGGTTGGCGGCCAACGCGCTCCCGCCGGCGCTGATGAACGGTAGCGGCAACCCGGTCAACGGCGCCAGCCCGACCATGACGGCGATGTTCAAAAAACTTTGGAATCCCAACCAAGTCGCGATGCCGACGGCGAGGAATCGTCCGAACGGATCGGGCGCATCCCGCGCCACGCGCAGGGCGCGCAAGATGATGAAAGCGAGGAGCATAACGAGCCCCGCAGCAACGAAGAACCCCAGTTCTTCGGCGACGATCGCAAAGATGGAATCGGCGCTGACCTCGGGCAGGTAGGCGAACTTCTGGTATGACTTGCCCAAGCCGCGGCCGAACCACCCGCCGGAGCCGATGGCAAGTTTCGCCTGCCGCAGATGGTAGCCGGTCCCCTGCGGGTCCAGGTCGGGATTCATGAAGACGAGCAATCGCTGCGTGCGGTAGCCGCCCGACATGAGCACCATGCCGAGTAG
>JAUSGZ010000049.1 GCA_030648715.1 bacterium
CCCCAGGCAGGAAAGTAGATAGAAAAATGTCATCCCCGCGCCGCAGCGGGGATCCAGTAACCCGATCTTTCTCTGGATCCCGGGTCAGGGCCCGGGATGACATCAAGTGTTGAATGCCCATGGACGCATCGCCGGCAAGCCGATCCGGGCCACAGTAAGAAAGCGCCGCTTTCGCGGCGCTTTCTTACTGCGACTGGCTACTCTATATCCCCTCAACCAAATTTTCATCGGAGTCGGGTAGCGATAGCTGGCTGCCGCTCGATGACCGCTGCTTCTTGCCGGATGGCTTTGGCTGCGGCGCTTCGGCTTCCGGAGCCGTAACGGGCGTTTCGCCCTCGACCGGCGCAACTGCGCCTTCCTCAATAATGGGTGATGCCGCGCCGTTCTTCAGTTTCCGCTCCAGGTCCCCGGAGATCTTGTCGTAGCCGATGATCTCCTGCACCCCGCCGTCCATGTCGCGGATGAGGACCGTGCCGTCCAGCACTTCCTTCTGGCCGATGATGACGGCGTAGCGTGCGTGCTGCTTGTTGGCGATCTCCAGCTGCGCCTTCAGGCTGTCCTTGGAAAAATTCTCGCTGACCGCGAATCCCTCGCGGCGCAACAGTTCGAACAGCTTCAACGCTTTTATCTTGGCCTGCTCGCCGATCTGCGCCACGAACACGTCGGGCGCCTTGGGAGCCGCCGGAGTTGCGTTCATTTCCTTCACCCGCAAGATAAGCCGGTCAATGCCAACCGCAAAGCCAGCCGCAGGCGTGGGATTTCCGCCCAGCAACCCCAGGAGGTCGTCGTAACGCCCGCCGCCGCCCAACGCAGCGGTGGAACCGGCGGCATCCGCCGTTGGCCAGACCTCGAACACCGTGCGGGTGTAGTAGTCCAAACCGCGCACCAGGTATGGGTTCAGTACGTACGGGATCTCCATGCCGTCCAGGTACTCCACGACCGCCATGAAGTGCTTTTTACACGCGTCGTCCACCCAGTCCAGCAGCTGCGGTGCGCCCGCAATGTGCTGCTGGCAATTCGCGTTCTTGCAGTCCAGCAGGCGCAGCGGGTTTTTGACCAGCCGTTTCTTGCAATCCTCGCACAGATAGCGGCGCTTGGGTTTGTAGTAATTGACCAGTTCGGTGCGGTACTCCGCGCGGCAGGCGGCGCAGCCCAGCGAGTTGAGTTGGATGCTGACCGGCGCGATGCCAAGCTGCTCGCACAAGTGGTAGAACATCGCAACCAGCTGCGCATCCACGACCGCCGCCCCCGACCCGATGACCTCGACGCCAAACTGCGTGAACTGGCGGTAGCGGCCATGCTGCGGACGCTCGCGACGGAAGGCCGGGCCCCAGTAAGCCACGCGGACCGGCTGCGGATTATTCAGCAGGCCGTGCTCGATGTAGGCGCGCACCACGCCGGGGGTGAACTCCGGGCGCAACGCCACGTTCTCGCCGCCGCTGTCGGTGAAGGAGAACATTTCCTTGGTCACGATATCCGAATGGCGTCCGGCCGCGCGGGAAAACAACGCCACGTCCTCCAACACCGGCGGGTCGATCCAACCAAAACCATAGCTGGTGGCTAAGTCATCGGCGACCTTGCGCACGTGCCGCCATGCCAGCTGGTCGGCTGGCAGCAGGTCGCGGAAACCGCGCAACGACCGCGGCGTGGGCGGGCCGGTGCGGATCGGCGGGAGGGCAGCGGCGCCCGGTTTCGGGGCGGGTGCGGGTTTTGCGGCGGGTCTTGGGGAAGGCATAACAATAAATTCAAAAATCAAAAGGTAAAAGGTAAAAAACTACGGCAGATTATAGACCGGCGGCTCGAGGAACAGATCCAGCTTTGCCAGCGGCCAGCCGCGGAACAACACCCGGCCGGTGATGAAGCGGCGATTGACCGCGCCAAAGTAGCGGGAATCCAGCGACTCGGCGCGGTTGTCGCCCAACAAGAAAAATTCGTCGTCGGCCAGCTTGACCGTCTTTGCGCCATCCACCTTCGTGCCGGCCGGCAGGTACGCCTCGTCCAATGCCACGGACGTATCCTGACCCACCGGCGTCACCAGCACCTTGCCATCGCTGATCTGCACCTGCTCCCCCGGCAAACCGACGATGCGCTTAATGAAATAGTCGCGCGGGTTGAGCGGATAGCGAAAGACCACCACCTCACCGCGCTTGGGCTGACGGAAGCGGTAGGTGATCTCATCAATGATGAGATATTCATGGTCGGTGAAGCTCGGCTCCATGGACGCGCCTTTGACGTAGAACGGCTGGATCAAAAAATAACGGATGGGCACGATGATGGCCAGGCTGATGCCGACGACCTTCACCAACTCCCAGGCGAACACCAACGCGTCGCGCCACATTGATGGCGGTTGCGTTGGTTCTTCCGATGGAGGACGGGAGCGGCGGAACAAGGACATAGGAAGGAAAGGCAAAAGTCAAAAATAAAAAGGCAAAAGTATGGTTGCTGGTCTAAATAAGGTCGGGAAAATTGGACATAATACCGTCCACGCCCAATCCCTTCAGGTGTGCGATGGCCTCGGCATCGTCCACCGTCCACACAAAGACCTTGATACCGGCCCGGTGGGCGGCCGTCAACAGCCGCTTGCGGAACGCGCTATGCGAAACGACGATGGCTTCCGCCTGCACCAACTGGGCGAACCGCAAGCACGTGCCGACGGTGGCGGGCGCCGCGGTCAGCAGGGCCGCGACCCGCAGCGCGGGGTCAATGGCTTTCAGCCGCAGCAGCTCGGCGGAGAGGAACGACGAGAAGAGCACCCGGTGGTGGCAGTTGAGGGCCTTGACCACGGCGGCGGCGGCCTCCGCCAGCCCGCGCTCCTTGAGCTCCACATTGATCTCGCACGCGTCCGTCAGGGCCGGCAGCACGTCGGCCAACCGCGGGATGGTCTGTCCGCCGACCTGGTGCTGCTGCAGCTCGATGAAACTCAATTCGCGCAGCGTCACGGGGTTGCCGGTCAGCCGATCCAGCCGCGCGTCGTGGCAGACGACCAGCTCATGGTCGCGCGTGCGCCGCACATCCAACTCGATCATGTCCACGTCCAGCTCCAGCGCTTTGTGAAATGCCGCCCACGTGTTCTCGGGCGCGTAGCCCGATGCCCCGCGGTGCGCGATGCGCATCACCTGGCGGCTGCCACTCTCCTTGCCGGCGGCAACGGCGATGTGCCGGGTGCCCGGAAACAAAAAATTCCGGGTCAGGGCTGACCACCCGTACCCGCGGTACCAACGTTGCGGCAAGGGAAAGATGCGTTTGGACACGAACGTAGAAAATGCCGGAAGACGGTACGGGTTAAGGAGGAATGGTGGTCACGCCTGGGCTCGAACCAGGGACCTCGCCGATGTGAACGGCGCGCTCTAACCAACTGAGCTACGTGACCGCGACGGGCCCCGTTAGAAAACGTTGCCGATGGTTATGTCTCCACCCTGGAACACGCTCCAAAGTTGAGTAGTGGCAACGAGTCAACGGAGTTTTCTAACGGGGCGGGCAGGTGTGAACGCAGCGCTCTAGCAACTGAGCTATGCATCCAAGGTATCAAGACTTCAAAATGGCAGTCGGCCGGGTCAATAAAGATGAAAAAATCGCGTAACCAGCGCAATCTTTTCCCAAGTGTACCATAAAGAGGACCGCAAATCAACACGACAGGATCCATCGCCCGCACCTTGACGCAGGAACGCTTTCTTGTCATGATGAGCGTTCACTGTAACCCGGCTTCGCCCTTGCTGGCATCTCCCCTCCTCTTTATAATGGGAACGGGCATCGCGCCGGGAACCAACCGTCCTTTGCGCGCGGCGCTCATCGATTCCCCTTCGGACCAGCGGCGGGGCTGTCTCGGTGCCTGCATGCTCCCGGCACGGCCCGAGCGGCAACAACGCGGTCCAATTTTTTTACTGTCCAATGGATCCCTTTGAAGAACAACTGACCCCGACGCTCCCGCCGCCGGAAGCAGCGGCAGAGCGGCCGCGCAAACGGCGCTGGCTGCGGCGTCTTTTCAAGATCAGCCTGATATTGGCGGTGCTGGTCGCCGCGCTCTTCAGTTACGAGGTCATCTCATCGGGCTCCAGTCCGACGGAAGTGCTGGTGCAGATCGGCCGCCTCATGACCAGCCGCGACCGCGAGCTGAAAGGAGAAGACGAGGGACGCATCAACATCCTGCTGTTGGGCATTGGCGGCTCCGGCCACGAGGGGCCGCTGCTGACCGACTCGATGCTCCTCATCAGCTTCCGCCCGGGAACCAACCAAGTCGCCCTCATCTCCGTGCCCCGCGACCTGCTCGCACCGATCCCCGGCTACGGACAGCGGCGCATCAACAACGCCTACGCGCTGCCGGAACTCAACCGCGCCGGAGCCGGCAGCCCGACGGTGCGCACGGTCGTCGCCGACATCTTTGGCGTCCCCATCCACTACTCCCTGCTGCTGGATTTCGCCGGCTTCACGGAACTCGTCGATTCGCTGGGCGGGGTGACCGTGGACGTGGAGCAGACGTTGGACGACGAGTACTACCCCGTCCCCGGCAAGGAGATGGCGAGCGACGCGGAACGGTATGAACACCTCTACATCCCCGCCGGCAGGACTCACCTGGACGGAACGACGGCGCTCAAGTACGTGCGTTCGCGCAAAGCCAAAGGCGCGCAGGGCTCGGACTTCGCGCGCAGCCACCGCCAGCAGCAGGTCATCTCGGCCATCCGCGACCAGGCCACGGCCTGGGGCGTGCTGCGCCCGGGCCGCCTGGGGGAATTGCTGCGCATCCTCAACGCCCACATGGACACCAATCTTGAAGCGTGGGAAATGCTGCGGCTGTATCAACTGGCGCGCAAAGTCAATCCCGACGAGGCCGTTAAACACGTGCTGGACGACCGGCCGGACGGCGTGCTGATGGCGACCTTCGTTGAGGGCGCGTACGTCCTGGTGCCGCGGACGGGTGATTTTTCCCAGCTGCGGCAAATCGCGCTGGACCCCTTCCAGCCGCTCCCCGTCACCCAGGCGCTGCAGACGGCCGCGGTCACCGCAGCTTCCACCACGCCCGCGACGCCAACGCTGCCGCCGGTGTCCAGCGCCCCCCGCGTCCAGATCCATAATGGCACCGCTATCCCGGGCCTGGCCGCACGCACCGAGCGCTACCTGCGCGGCAAGGGCTACCAGGTGGTATCGGTTGGGAACGCCCCGGTGCAAACTTATCTGAAAACGGTCGTCTATGACCTGCGGCCGCCCGCCGGCGCCAAGGCCCTGCACGCGCTGGGCGAACTGCTCGCTGGCATCACCTTTGACTCCGGCCCGCCGCCATTACCGCACAACAACAAACCATACCCGGTGCATCCGCAGGCCGACCTTCTTATCATTCTGGGACAGAACCTGGATAACCTCTTGCCCGCCGAGGAGTAGAGTATTTCGCTATGGCAACCCTCCCCACCATCGCCCTCATCGGCCGCACCAACGTCGGAAAATCGCGGCTGTTCAACCGGCTGACCGAGAGCGTGCAGGCCATCGTTTCACCGCAGGCCGGCACCACCCGCGACCGCACCTATGGCACCTGCCTGTGGCGCGGACGCAGTTTCCGGCTGGTCGACACCGGCGGCGCGGACGTGGCGACCGTGCGCGACAGCATCCGGCTCCTGGAGCACCCAAAACCCGAGAGCACTGCCGACCCGCTGGGGGCGGCGATCGTTCGCCAAACGCAGGCGGCTATCCGCGAAGCCGAGGTGCTACTGCTGGTCGTGGACGGCCGTGCCGGGATCCAGGCGGGTGACCGCCAGCTGGCGCGCGTCGTGCAGCGCCTGGCGCACGGCACCGAGACTCTCCCCGCCAAAACGGTGGTACTGGTGTGCAATAAGATCGACAACAACCGCGATGAATCAAAAACGGCGGAATTCTTGGCGCTCGGCCTGGGCGATGCGCTTCCGGTATCGGGAAAGAGCGGCCGCGGCACAGGCGAATTGCTGGACGTCATCGCTGCCGCGCTCCCGGTCCGGCCGGCCGACCCCGAGACCCCGGCCATCCGCCTGGGGCTGCTCGGACGCCCGAATGTCGGGAAATCGTCGTTAGCCAACCGCCTGCTGGGTATGGAGCGCTCGGTGGTGTCGCCCGAACCGCTCACCACGCGCGAGGCTCTGGAAACGCCGTTCACCTATCAGGGCCATAATATGGTGCTCGTGGATACGGCGGGCATCAAACCATGGAAAAGAACCGACCGCGGCGTGGCCACGGTCGCCCAGCAGCAAAGCCTGGCGACGCTGAGAACGGTCGACGTCGTGCTGCTGTTGGTCGAAGCCCAACAGCCCATCTCCCACCAAGACCAGGCGCTGGCATCGCTGATCGCCGAAAGCAAGACCGGGAGCGCCATCATCGTGAACAAATGGGATCTGGTGGCCGCGGCCGGGAGCGCGCCGATCAAAAACGTCGCGGCGCACTACCACGCGTACATGCCCGCGATGGCCTGGGCCCCGGTGATGACGGTATCGGCGGCAACTGGCCAAAATACGACAAACATCCTAGACTTAACCCTAAGTATCTGGCAACGGCGCCTGCAGCGGGTGGATGCAGCCGCGCTGCAGGAACTGTTGGCGTACGCGGCGCGCCGCCAACGGCCGCGCGGGACCGGCAAAGGCAAGGCCGGACAGCCCGGCGCGGAACGGCCGCGGTTGGTCAAATTGGAACAGACCGGCGTCAACCCGCCGACGTTCACACTCTGGATGAAACCCCGCCAGTCGCTCCACTTCACCTACCAGCGCTTCGTGGAACGCCTGCTGGTCGAAAAATTCGATCTCGGGGGAACGAACTGCAAACTCTATGTCCAACAACTCCGTGCGGCTGATCGTCGGGCTGGGTAACCCCGGCGAGCAGTACGAACGCACCTGGCACAACATCGGCTTTCTGGTGCTGGATGCGCTGCGCGAGGCCGAGCACTTCCGCTACGCTGAATGGGCGCCGGATGGCAAGGCCAATGCGATCGTTGCCACCTCCGTATTGCCCGGGTCGCGGCTGCTGCTGGCCAAACCCCAAACAATGATGAACAACTCGGGAGAGGCGGTCGACGCGCTGATGCGCTTCTACCACCTCCGGCCCGAAGATCTGTGGCTTGTGCACGACGAGCTGGACCTGCCGCTGGGGAAGCTGCGAATCAGCCGCAACGCCACCGCGGCAGGCCACCGCGGGGTACAGTCCGTATTCGACGCCATCGGCAGCAACGTGGTCACCCGTTTCCGGGTCGGCGTCGGTACTGCCGAACGCGGGGAGCTGCCGGCCGAGGACTACGTGCTGCGGCCATTCCCCGAAACGGCGGCGGCGCTGGTACAGGAAACCATCGAGCGCACGGTGCAGGCCATCACCTTGGCGCAACTGGCCGGCGTACCTGAAGCGATGAACCAGTACAACTAGCCAACGCAAAACCCCTCCACACTGCGGAGGGGTTTTTGGTCTACCGGGCGGTTTGTCGGCGCTAGCCTGCTTGCCTGCGGGAAGCGCGCAGCCGAGTTAGGAGGGGTACTCAACGCGCGCCCCAAGGCAAGCAGAATATCGCCGACATTTAGCGTCCCCGGCAATTCCCGGTCCCCGGGGGCATTTCACCGTAGCATAACCGGCACCCAGCGTCAACGGTTCCCCCATGCCTGATACTCCCGCCTCCGTGCTGCCCAACGACCGCCCCTACTGGGCCGCGTTCGCAGCGCTCAACCTCCAACCTTTGGAAGCTGTCACCGTCGTGCGCGCCTTCCCCACCTTGCAGGCAGCTTGGATCGCGGGAATAGGCGCGCTCCAGCAGGCCGGATTACCCGCAGCCACGGCGGAACGCATCGTCCAGACTCGGCCACAAATCGCGCCCCAGTCGCTGCTCCCATCGCTGGCAACGGCCGGGATCACCATGCATCTCCTGCCTGACCCAACGTTTCCCGCGCGCCTGCGGCACATCCCCGACCCGCCTATCGCGCTATTCTGTCGCGGCCAGCTGCGCTCCGAAGAGCTGGGGGTCGCCGTGGTCGGCACGCGCCGCGCGAGTGACTACGGACGCCAGATGGCCGAACAACTCGCCGCTGATTTAGCCGCCGCCGGGGTCACGGTGGTCTCCGGACTGGCGCTCGGCATTGATACCTGCGCGCATACGGGAGCTACCCGCGCTCGCGGCCGCACCGTCGCAGTGCTGGGCGGCGGCATCGACCCGCCGACCCTCTACCCGCCGTCCAATGCCCGCTTGGCGGAAAGGATCATCGCGGGAGGCGGCGCGGTCGTTTCCGAATACCTGCCGGGCACCCCGTCCATGCCCTACCGCTTCCCGCTGCGCAACCGCATCATCGCCGGCTGGGGGCTGGCGACCGTGGTGGTGGAAGCTCCGATGAAGTCCGGCGCGATGATCACCGCGCGGCTCAGCCTGGAGTACAACCGCGAGGTGTTCGCGGTCCCCGGACGCGCGACCGACCCCAACGCCGAGGGACCCAACCACCTGCTGGCCCGCGGGGCGGCACTGGCGTGCACTGCCCGCGACATCGCGGAAAGCCTCGGCCTCACCTGGGAGGAATCACCCGCTGCGGCCATGCCCGAAACGGACGCCAACGGCCACGCGGTCCTTGACGGGCTGGATGAACCGCGGACCCTCCATGAGCTGCAACAGCGGACGAACCTGCCGCCCGCGGCCCTAAGTTCGACGGTAACCCTCCTGGAGGTTGCAGGACACGTGCGGCGCCTGCCGAGCGGTAAATATTTCCGCGTTTCCTGACCCTGGATTTGACAAACGCCCGTGCTCTCCCTTATCGTTACCAACAATCGCAAGAATTTGGCGGCGTCAGAGTTAATGGAGGGACCAAATGCCGAAAGCTAAAGCCAAAAAATCCCGCGGAAATCTCGTCATTGTCGAGAGCCCGACCAAAGCCAGAACCATCAGCCGGTTTTTGGGGTCGGGTTTTCAGGTTGAGTCGTCGTACGGGCATGTACGCGACCTGCCCAAGAGCAAGCTCGGTGTGGACGTGGAAAAAGACTTTTCCCCGACCTATGTCGTGCCGCTCAAGGCGAAAGCCCGCGTGGCGGAGCTGAAAAAACTTGCGGCCAAGGCCGATACCATCTATTTCGCGACTGATGAGGACCGGGAAGGCGAAGCCATCTCATGGCACCTGGCGGAGCTGCTTGCGCCCAAGCCCGACCGCATCAAGCGTATCGTTTTCCACGAGATCACCGACAGCGCCATCCGCGAAGCGCTGGAGCATCCCCGCGGTATCGACCAGCGCCTGGTGGACGCCCAACAGGCGCGCCGCGTGCTGGACCGGCTCGTCGGGTACAAGCTGTCCCCGCTGCTGTGGGCCAAGGTCGCCCGCGGTTTGTCGGCCGGACGCGTCCAGTCGGTCGCCGTCAGGCTGATCGTGGAACGGGAACGGGAGATCTCCGCCTTCAAACCCCAGGAATACTGGACCATCGACGCCACGTTCGCGAACGGCAAGGATGAGATCACGGCGGTCCTGGCCAAACTGGACGGCAAGGCGGTCGGAAAATTCGGCATCGGCAACCAGGTGGCGGCCGACGAGGTGCTTTCCCGCCTGTCCGAAAAGACCTGGGCGGTGACGGCCGTGGACCGCAAGCAGACGCAGCGCCGACCGCAAGCGCCCTTCACCACCAGCACCCTGCAGCAAGCAGCCAACAAACGCCTTGGATTCTCGGCGAGCCAGACGATGGTGTTGGCACAGCAGCTCTACGAAGGCATTGAGCTGGGCAAAGGACAAGCGGTCGGCTTGATCACCTACATGCGTACCGACTCGGTCAACCTGGCAGGACAATTTTTGCAGCAAGCGGGAGGATTCATCCGCGAAACCTACGGCGAACGCTACGCCGCCGGCGGACCGCGCGCGTACCAAACCAAAGCGAAAGGCGCGCAGGAAGCCCACGAAGCCATCCGCCCGACCGATGTGACGCGCCGTCCCGAGACGGTCCAGCCGCATCTGACCCCGACGCAATTTCGGCTCTACCAGCTCATCTGGCAGCGCGCCGTTTCCTCACAGATGGCCGACGCTGAACTGCAGGCGACCGCTGTGGACATCGCCGACCCTGCGAATGCTGCCACGTTCCGCGCCACCGGGTCGGTGGTCGCCTTTGACGGCTGGCTCAAGGTCTACCCGACCGGCCTGCAGGAAACCGTCCTGCCGCAGCTGGCGCAAGGGACGACCGTCGCGCTCAAAGCGGTCCTCCCTAACCAGCACTTCACCGAACCCCCGGCGCGCTACTCGGAAGCCACGCTG
>JAUSGZ010000055.1 GCA_030648715.1 bacterium
GGTTGTCAAACCATTTATCCACAGTGAGGTACTGTTATTTACTTAACCGAGAGCGTCTATGAACGCACCCGAATTGATGAAAAAACCGTCGCTGATGAAGATGAGTCCGGACCCGAGCCGCCCCAAGTCCGCGGGCAAGTCCTCCGGGCCGCTCATGATCGTCTTCATTTTTATCTTTGCGCTCGCGTCGTTGTATTTCTACTCACAATGGGGAGCGGCTAAGACGAAGATTCGGCGCCTCCAGGCGGAGATTTCCGACGTCCGGCAGAACCCCGGTAAGGCGGCGCGCGAGGAAACCGTGTCCTTGCTGCAGCGTGTGGGTAAGTTGATCGTGCTCCCGGAGGGCGAGGAGCCGACGGTGGCCACGGTCAATGACCCGGAGCGGTTGAAAGTGCAGCCATTCTTTGCGAAGGCCAAGCAGGGCGACAAAGTGCTCATCTACACCAACGCCAAGAAGGCCATCTTGTACGATCCAGTTGCCAACATCATTGTCGAGGTGGCGCCGGTGAGCTTTGGTCAGCAGGGTGCTGCGCAGTAGGTCGGAAAGATTCTTTAGCCCTCTCGGCCGCGGCTGCGCGCGTCGGGAGGGTTTTGCCGTATGGTGAGCGCGCGACGTTGGCGAAAGGTAATGGCGGCCGGGTTGTTGCTGGCGGCCGTGCTGGCCGCGCGGCCGTTGTTGGCGACCGACTACACCAGCGACAACTTTATCCTGCGCGACCCGGTCATCGTGGTGGAGGGCGGCCGCGCCACGTCCACCAGTTTTGAATATTTTTCCAGCACCAGCCAGACGGACATCGGGGAGAGCACCTCCACGACGTTCATCCAGCGGGCTGGCTTTCTTTATTTTCCGGTCGTCACCAGCCCGGTGGTGACTGCGAGCGCTGGGAGCTCGCAAGTCGCGCTGACGTGGACCGCAGCCAGCGCGTCGCTCGGGTGGACGGTTTCCGGCTACGAGGTGGGACAGTCCACGACGTCCGGCGGGGCCTACAGCTATTCGAACGTCGGCGCCGTGACCAGTTCCACCCAAAGCGGGCTGACGAACAGTACTGCCTACTATTTTGTGGTGCGCGCGCTGGACGCCTTCAGTAACGCCATCGCCACATCCACCGAAGTTACGGCAACACCTGCCGCAACTCCGACCCCGACTCCGACGCCCACGCCCGGGGGTGGCACTGGCGGCGGCGCGTCGCTGCCGCGGCCAGCCGCCGGAACCGTCATCGCCAGTGGGACGGCGTACCCCGGCGCGCTGGTTTGGCTCCTGAAAGACGGCCAGCTCACCGTGACCACCATTGCGGCTACGGATGGAACCTTTACGCTGCGCTTGACCAACCTCACGCCCGCGACCTACCGGTTCATCATCAGCGCCACCGACAGCGACGGCCGTCGTTCCGACCCCGTGACCGTGGCGGCGACCGCGACGGCCAACACGACGACGACCATTGCCGGTATTCTGCTCGCGCCGACCATTGGCACGGATAAGGTGGAAGTCCGGCGGAGCGAGGCAGTGGTCGTTTCCGGCCAGTCGGCCCCGGGCGCGAGTGTCGCCATCATCGGCGACGGCCCGGGGGACGCCGAATTCTTTGCCACTCAGGCGGCAGGCGCGGATGGCCGCTACCGCTACGAGGTGGAGACCGGGCAACTGGTACTGGGCGGCTACCGCGTGCAGTCGCGCGCGACGGTCGGCGGGGTCAACAGCCCTTTGAACCGCGGCGAGCGTTTCACGGTCGGCGAACGCACGGTCATCACCCCGCCGCAGCGCCCTTGCGATGGCCCGGCCGATTTCAACCGCGACTGCCGAGTCAACATCATTGATTTCTCCATTCTGGTCTACTGGTTCTATCGTCCCGATCCCTTGAGCTCGGTTGACTTGAGCGGCGACGGGAGGGTCGACCTGACCGATTTCAGCATCCTTATCTATCATTGGACCGGGTAAGTACTATGGATCCTCGTATGACGATCAGGCTGGCGCGATGGGGCATGGTGATTGGCGCCGTCCTCTCCGCATCAGTCGTGAACGCCGCAACCATTACGGTGGAGGTGACGCCGCCGTCGCTGCGCGTCGGCGACCAGGCCGTCGTTACGTTCCGGCTGGAGAGCATGGCGGAGGAGGTGAACGCCGCCGCCGGAACGGTCGTCATTCCAGCATTCCTGGTTGTCCGGGAGGTCCGCGACGGCGCATCTGTCATGAATTTCTGGGTGCGCCGCTTGACTCCGGATAGTCCGGCATTCTCCGGCGTCATCCCCGGCGGATTCCAGGGCGACGGCGCCGAACTTTTTTCCGTCGTGGTGGAGGGGGTGGCGGAAGGCGCGGGCGACATCGGGGTGAAGGATGGACAGGTGTTGCGCAACGACGGTAGCGGAACGGCAGCCCCCCTGGTAGTGCGGTCCGCCCGCGTCGCAGTGGCGTCAGCGGCTCCTGCGGAGGTTGGGGCCGTGGTACCGGCCGTCGTTGACGCCGTCCCACCCGAACAGTTCATGCCCCAGCTGGGCCAGGACCCCGGCGTGCTTAATGGGCGGTGGTTCGTGGTATTCGCAACACAGGATAAAGGGTCCGGCATTGCCCGTTACGAGGTCGCGGAATGGCGCGGGTCGCGTTTGCCCTCGGCCGAACAGCTGACGTGGCGCCTGGCGGAGAGTCCGTACCCGATTTCCGACCAGACGCGCCGCAGCTACGTGGTGGTGCGCGCGACCGACCGCGCCGGCAATACGTGGATTTCCGTATTGCCGCCGAGCGCGCCGCCGAAGTACAAATTTTGGCTCATGTGGGCTATACTGGGGGTAGGAATCGGTGCTGGTGTGGGGATTATCTGGCGCCGGTCGCGGCGCACTGCGCCGCCTTTTGCACATGGCTAACTGGCTGCGACGTTGTTTCGGATTTGGCGTTCTGGCAGCCGTCTTTTTTTGGGGGGGCGTGGTTCAGGCCGCCTCATTGTCCATCGGTCCGGCTGCCGGTACGGTGACGGTGGACAGCACGTTCGATGTTTCCCTATTTGTCAATACGGAAGGAGATACGGTCAATGCGTTAGAGGTATCTGTCAGCTTCCCGTCCGATAAGCTGCAATTGGTCTCACCGACCGCCGGCAAATCGGTCATTGAGCTGTGGACGGCGCCGCCGCGGTTCAACAACCAGGCCGGGCGTATCGAACTGCAGGGCGGCATTCCCGGCGGATTGAAGGTCAGCCAGGGGCTGGTTATTAAATTGACGTTCCGCGCCAAGTCCGTCGGCACCGCCGTGGTGAAGTTCTTGGACAACTCCAAGATCCTGAAGCACGACGGCCGAGGCACCGACGTGCTGGGCAACACCTCGAACGGCATCTACCAAATTGAGCTGCCGCCGCCTGCCGGCCCGGTGGTCGTTTCTCCCACCCATCCCGATCAGGGTGCGTACTATGTCACTAATGACGTGCTGCTGCAGTGGTCAACCGACGG
>JAUSGZ010000056.1 GCA_030648715.1 bacterium
GTGGACCCTAGGAGAATCGAACTCCTATCTCCCGGATGCAAACCGGGTGCTCTACCATTAAGCTAAGGGCCCGCGAGCCGTGGGGTAACTTAGGCCGGGGGGATCATCTGGCGGAACTGGGGAAAGACCGCGCCCAGGATACTGACGACGAGGTTGGTTAACAGGTTGGTCGCCACCATGAATCCCAGGACCGCCAGGCCGATGCCGATGAGCTTGTACATCAACCGAGTGCCACCTTCCGAGCCAAGGTGCTCTTCCGCCCAGGCCATCGGTCCCATGGCTTCGTAGATCCTGTTCGCGAATATGGTGATGACGGCGCCGATGCCAACCATTATGAGGCCCAGCAGAATGCGTCCGATCATAGAAGAGTGATTTTATTTTTTTAGTGGTGGTGGGCAGTGAGGGATTCGAACCTACGACCTCCTCGGCTTACCCTCCCGAATTTGGGCAGTGAGGGATTCGAACCCCCGACATCCTGCGTGTAAAGCAGGCGCTCTAACCAACTGAGCTAACTGCCCATCCGCCCAAATTTGGGAGGGTAAATAAACGAGGTGCTCTAACTTCACCCCACACCTTTTGGACTTAAGCTATTTGGTAAACGTCGCTTTAACTGGGCTAAAGCTTTCGCGTGCAATTTAAGAGATCTTTCCCGTTTTACTGCGTCTGCTTTATCTCGGTAGGCCTCGTACTATACTAGTATCCAGGGCATGCCAGATTTCGTCGAAGCCACTTTCCCTGAATTGTGCAGACGGTAGCGATTTCTCAAATCATCAGTTAGCCCGACGTAAATCCCTCCACTGACGCTACTGCGCAAAACGTATATATAGTACATGATTTTGGAAAGTCCAATAGGTGTGGGGCAAGCTGAGCTAACTGCCCCATGAATGTTGGACAGCGTAGCGAAATTTTTGAGTATTTACAAGGCAGCGGGGCGGCGTATCAGGTCGGCGGCCAAATCCCGGATGGCTTTGTGGAGATTTCCGTCGGTGGCAACCTCGGAAATGTCCCGCCAGGCAACGGCGCGGTACTCGTCGTTCGGGGAGAGCGCGGCGCGTTCGGCGTCCGTGAGCTCCGTCGTCATGGTTACCGCGACGGTATGGCAGCCGTTTTCTTGCGGGAGTTGTGCCCGACGGGCAAAGACCTGGGAGGCCACGGCTAAAAATGTGAAGCGTTCGGGCGGGATCTCCAACGATAGTTCGCGCCGGCAGTGGCGCACCGCAGCGGTCTCGAAACTCTCGCCCGGCAGCATGCGGCCGCCGATGACCCACCAGTCCGGCTGGGGTTCGCGGCTGCGTTTGCCAAGCAGCATCTGGCCGCTGTTCACGAGCACACAATCCACGCAGGAAACGACGATGTTGTCCAGCACCGTGGCGTAGGTTTCATCATCCAGGCGTTGGGCGTGGGACGAAAACGCTCCGGTGACGTAGTGGCGGGAGGGCATAGGAAAGCGTAATGATCGTAGCAGGAACGGCTTCCGCAGACAAAAAATAGAACTTTACGTTCTATTTTTTGTGGTGCCCAGGACAGGACTCGAAGTCGTCGCAGTGCTCCTCCCCATAGGGGCTTCCGCCCCTCTGGCGTCCGCCTTCGGCGGACGGTCACCCCCAGCAGAACGGGGGAGTTCCTCCCCCGCAGCCCCCTCATTCAAGTTCATGGATATCCATGAACACCAAAAAATTAAAACACCCAATAGCAATTAGGGGTTTTTCTATGCCCAGGACAGGACTCGAACCTGCAAGGTCTTGCGACCACTAGCACCTCAAGCTAGCGCGTATACCAATTCCGCCACCTGGGCATGTTGGCGAGCTGGTAGCTTATTAGCTTGTAGCTGGTAGGAGACCGGACGCACCGATTCGTTCTACAAGCTACTCCCTACAAGCTACAAGCTAGACAATTTTCTTCTCCCGAAGCTTTTTGCCGTAGTTGCGGAGGTAGTAGAGCTTGGCGCGGCGCACTTCGGCCTGCTTGACCGGTTCGATCTTGACGATGGTCGGCGCACCGATGGGGAAGATCTTTTCCACGCCCACACCCGCGGAGATCTTGCGCACGATGATGGTCGGGCTGGGCTTGCGGCTGCGCTGGTAGGCTAAAATGATGCCCTCGAAGATCTGGACGCGCTCTTTTATTTTGTCGCCGGAGATCTCCTTGATCTTCTGGTGGACGCGAACCGTCATGCCCGGCTTCAATTCGAGCGTTGCGGGAGCGGCCGTTGCCGGTGGAGTAGTCATAGAAGTCATGATGGAGATGGTAGCGGTAAGATTACGGGAATTGGGCAAAATTGTCAAGCCGCTTTCCCGGCCGCGGGGGCGCGGCTCGCGCGGGTGTTAGCCAGCCGGGCAATTAGGGTCGTGACGCGATGGATAGTTTCGCGTACGCGCCCGTGCTGGTTGAGGATGACGTAGTCGTAGTGACGGGCCAGCCGCAGTTCGCGCCGGGCGCTGGCGAGCCGATTTTCAAGCTCCTGCGGATTCATCTGCTGGCGTTTCTGGATGCGGGTAACCAACTCATCGGCCGATTCGGCTTTCAGGAAAATGAGCACGGTCCGCTCGGGCATCTTGCGTTTGATCTGCAGTGCGCCCTGCGGGTCGATGTTGAGCAGCAGGTGGCGGGTTTTCAGCCGTTCGCGCACGGTCGGGCCGTCGGTCCCGTACAGCATCCCGTGGACTACCGCCCATTCCAAAAATTCGCCGCGGTTGACCTTGTCACGGAAAGTTTCCTCATCGACATGGATCATCGTTTTGTCCTCTTTTTTCCCAAGGCGTTCGGTCCTCGTGGTATAGCTGACCGTTGTTGCCAGCCAGGGGTATCGGCGCAGGACCGCCTTGGCAATGGTGGTTTTTCCCACGCCCGAAGGGCCAGAGACGATGAAGAGTTTGTACGGGCCGCGCGGGGAGGTGCGGTCACTCGTGGGCTGGGGCATAGGCGGAGAAGATCTCGGGCAGGGGGCTTTCGAACGCGTGCGGAGTGCCGTCGGGACCGGTGAATTCGAGCTTGGTAACATGCAGCAGCAGGCGGTCAAGCGTGACGGTTTTGATGCGCCGTGTGCCGGTGTGGTGGAATGGCTTGCGCGGGCCGTACTCGGTGTCGCCGACGATCGGCAGCCCGATGGCGGCCAGGTGCGCGCGGATCTGGTGCGGCCGGCCGGTGGCAATTTCCACCTCCAGCAGGCTGTAGGGGCCGGCGGTGCGGACTAGGCGGTAGTTCGTAGTTGCGGACCGGTCGTCGGGTTTGGCGTCAGCGGTCGGTCGCGCCACATAGTTGCCGTCCGTGGCGCGACCGATGGGCAATGTGATCTTACCGCTCACCTTCGTCGGCGCGCCGTAGACGACCGCGGCGTAGGTTTTTCCAACCTGCTGGTCGGTGAATTGCCCGACCAGGTGCGCGTAGGCCTGGGAAGTTTTGGCGACCACCAGCAATCCGGAGACATCGCGGTCCAGGCGATGGACGATGCCGGGCCGCAAGGGGTCCGCGCCAACAGTGCGGATGGGAGGATAGTGTTCTCCCAGCCAGTCGGTCAGCGTGCCGTCGCGTTCGTGGGGCGTAGGGTGCACGAGCAGCCCGGCGGGCTTGTCCAGTACCAGCAGGTCCTCGTCCTCGTAGACGATCGTTGGAGTATGGGGGAGGGAGTATGGAGTAGGAGAATCGGCCGACCGGTTTCGGCCCATACTTCCTACTTCCTGCTTCCTACTTCGCGATTCGTCAACGGTCACGGCGTCGCCGGTTTTCAGGAACTGGTGCACGCTGGCTGGCTTGCCGTTGACGGTCACCGTGCCGCTTTTGATGAACTTTTGGATGCGGCTGCGGGTGGTGTCGGAAAGTTTTCCCGTTAGAAAAACATCCAGCCGGGTGCCGGCGATATCGGATTGCACCGTGAAGGATTGTTCTGTGGTCATGGTTTTGGGGATGCGCGGGGAGGGCCGAAGCGTTTGCATAATGTCTGTTGCGCCTGTGTGGTGGTGCGCACTCTACCAGCCAATTGCTCCTCGCGCAAGTAATCTTTGGCCTGTTGGACTTGCGGGCCGGGCGGGATCTTCAGCAGCGCCATGATGGCATGACCGTCCAGCAGCGCCTTGGGCAGCCGGCGTTTGGCCGACAGTCTTTCCCGGAGCGCATTGATGCGGCGTTTGAGGATGCGGTAGGTCTCAAAATCCGGCCGTCCCGACGGCGGCACGGTCGCCGCGATGTCCACGTAGGTGAGCTGCAGCAGCTGCTCGCCGGGGAACTGGTCGTTGAAGAAGTATTTTTCAATGGTCGTTTCCTTCATTTCGTTTCTCTTGGCATGCGTGGAGAGCAAGTGCTTGGCGACCAGCTGCTCGATGGCGTCCACCTGCAGGCCGGCGCTCGACAGCTTGAGGCGGTCGGCCACCTGGCGGAAGATCTTGGCGCCGGCTACGTCGTGGCCGTTGGTGCGGATGCGGTCGCTGACGGTCAAGGTCGGAGGTTTTCCGACGTCGTGAAAAAGCACCGCCCAGACCAGTTCGGGGGTGATGTGGGCACGCGGGAATTCGCGCTGGAAACCCGCCGAGTCCAGTTTGCCGAACGCGAGCACCGTATGGGTCCACACGTCGCCTTCGCTGTGGAATTGCGGCGGCTGCGGGCAACCCTTCATTTTCAACAGCTCCGGCATCAGGTGCTGCAGGACGCCGCTTTCATCCAGCAGTTCCAGCGCCCACGCGGGCTGCGCCACCACGGCCTTCACCAATTCTTTGGCGATCACCTCGTGCGGCACGACCCGCTCGCCATGAGCCACGCGATTGAGCTGCGGCACGCCCGCGCGCACGGCCGTCCAGGTTTTCGCTTCAATTTCAAAATCCAGCTGGCAGGAAAAACGGATAGCGCGCAGGATGCGCGAGTAGTCTTCCTGGAATCTGGTTCCTGGGTCGCCGACCGCGCGGATGTGCTCGCGGCTCAAATCGTCCATGCCACCGTGCGGGTCGATGAGGCGAGGTAGTAGCTTGTAGCTTGTAGGTGGTAGGTTTTTTATTTTTTTTATGTTGGGGGTGGAGGATGAAGCGAGCTCGAGCGCAATCGCGTTGACCGTGAAGTCGCGGCGGGCTAAGTCGTTCTCGATGGGCAGGGTGTGGTCGGACTGTACCTGCACATCACGGTAGCCCCCGGTGCCGAACGCATGTTCCGTGCGCGGCAGCGCAACGTCGATGGCGCGGCTGCGGTCGCCGTCCCGTGGCACGAATTTGAACACGCCAAACGTTTTGCCGACGAGGTCGACAGTCCCAAGTTCCCCCAGGGTGCGCTCCAGGTCAGCGCTGGGAACATTCGCCACGACCAGGTCGTAGTCGGTGGTTGGTCGGCCGATGGCCAGATCGCGTACCATACCGCCGACCAGGTACACCCGCGCGGCCGGAAACTGGCGGTGCAGCGCGGTCACGAACTGCAACGGTTTGAGTTTAGGCCAGGTTTTGTGCCAGCGCGCCAGGCGATTCTGCGGGGTTATTTTTGGCATAGTGCTAGTCGCATTGTACCGTACTTTTCCCCGCCTCGCATTAGGGTAGAAAGTAGGTACCCTTGATCCTCACTGGCGGTCGCAGGCTCCCTGGTTGCGGTCGTGGGAAATTAAAAAAAGGGGCGGCACGGGGTGGGTGCCGCCTCGGGGGAAGGATGCGGAAAAGAAGGTTCAGGGCAGGGTGGAGAATCGCTCCACGGCGTTGGCGACCCAGGCGTATTTGTCGCGGATGGGTTTGAGTGCGGCGTCGGTCACCTCCGGCAGGTCGCGGAAGACCTGTTTGGAGACGTCCAGCGCTTTCTTGCCTTTGGGCCAGATGCGCCAGGAGTCGTTGTCGACCACGTCGCCGATACGGAGCGTGCTGTCGTAGGCATCGAAGCCACATTCGATCTTGAAGTCCACGAGCGTCACGTCCTGGGCGGTCCAGGCCTCCTCCAGCGCGATGAACGCCGCTTCGGTCTGGCCGATGAGCACCGTGGTGAGTTCCAGGTCGATGCGCCGCTTGCCGGCCCGAAGGTCGTCGAACCTGCGTCGGTCGATGGGGCCGGCGGTCGTCGGTCGCTTGGGGTCGTAGAGTTCCCAGACATCCCCACGCTCTGCGGGCAGGACCATCGGGTCGTGCCGCGCGTCGTCCTTGAGGAACATCTCCAGTACCGGGTCCTCGAAGCGCGTGCCTTCGGCCACCTCGGGGTGGCGTTTCAGGTAGGAACCGGTAGCGATGCGGCGTGCGACCAGCTCCAGCGGGATCATGGTCATGCGGCGAACGCGAAAGATGGTCGGCGATAGCTGGCCGAGATAGTGGGTGAGCATGCCGCGACGGTCGAGGAACTCGAAGACCCGGCAGGTGGTAGTCGTTGCCAGCTGCCCTTTGCCGGGCAGGAGGTGGCGGCGCGCGCCGTCGCCGGCGGTGATGTCGTCTTTGCTCTCGATGAGCACATCGTTGGCGCGGCCGGGGCATTGCCAGATGATCTTGGTCTTGCCCTCGGCGAGTTTTTTGCCCTTGTGGGGTTTGGTCATGAAGTCTCCTTTCGGGGAATGGGGGTGGAGTGGCGGAAGAGATGCTGGACGCCGCGCGCCACGTAGGCCTTGGCGTCGAAGAACGTGACGAGGTTGGCACCGAGCACGTCGTTGGCGGTGCGGTGGTCTGCGTCCGAGATGGGGCGCATGACGAGGAGGTTTGCCACATCGGTGCCGGATGCAACGGCTTCGAATGAGACGCGCTGCACGTACTCGTAGGCGGCATCGTAGGGAATGCCGTGCTCCAGCAGCGCGGTGCGGACGCGGTTGCCGGCCCACACGCCCTGGGTGGCGCGGAGGTTGCTGGCCATGCGGTCGGGGAAGACCACCAGTCCGCGGACGACCGCCGCCATCTTGACGGCCAGGTAGTGGGTGAGCCCGGTGGCGTCGGGCAGGATGTGCCGTTCGACCGACGACTGTGAGATATCGCGGAAGTCGGGCGTCGCGATGTTCTCCACGGCGGTGTGCGCCAATCCGCGCAACAGCCGCGCGAGGCCCTGGAATTGCTCCAGCTTGATGGGGTTGATCTTCCATGGCATGGCCGACGAACCCCGTTGCTTGGGTTTCCTTGGTTCCTGCAGTTCGCGGCAGCGCGAGCGGCACATCTCCCAGAACGTGCGCGCCATCTGCTCGATGGTGGCGCCGGCGACGGCCAGCGTATTGAGCAGGGTCGCGTGGCGGTCGCGCTGCAGTATCTGGGTCTCGGCGTTGGCCGGCCGGAGTCCCAGCAGTTCCAGCGCTGCGGCCTCGATCTCGGGGGAGAGGTCGGCGTAGTTGCCGACCGCGCCGGAGATCTTGCCGGCGGCAAGCTCTTGGCCGATGACCTGCTCCAGCCGTTTGGCGCTGCGGCGCACCGCTTCGGAAAAGACCAGCAGGAGGTGGCCGAAGGTGGTTGGCTCGGCATCCTGGCCGTGGGTGGTCGCTATCATCAGCGTCCACTGGTGTTCCTGGGCGCGCTCGCGCAGCGCTTGTTCCAGGTCGGTGAGCGCGGCGTGGATGAGGCTGGCAGCCTTGTGCAGCTGCAGGATGAGCGCGGGATCTTCGACGTCATAGGACGTCAGGCGTTTGTGGTATTCGGCGATGGTCGCCTCCGGCACGCCGGCTTGGCGCAGCGATTCCTGCACGGTGCCAATGAACGCCAGCAGGTCGTGCTCGTAGATGGCATCGAGTTCCTCGATGCGCGCGACGTTGATGCGGGCGTTCTCGCAGATCTGCGCGTGCGTGCCCCGCGCAGCGTCGCCGACGGATTCGCGGGCGGCGAGCACCGCCAACTCAACTTGGTGCCAGTGTTCGTACTTGGCTTCCTCGCGGAGCCACAGCTCGCGCATCGGCGGGAGTGTGTAGCGTCGCAACATATCCACCCTCCTTTCTTTTTGGTGGTGGGTTGTCAAAGATGGCGGGTGCCAGGCCACAAAGGCTTGGCACTCCGGCACCCTATCCTACGCGCTCACGATGGAATTTGCAAGATAAAAAAGAGGCTGCGGAGATCGCAGCCAGTGCGCGGAGCAGGTAAGGGTCTAGACGCCCCAGGTGTCGCGGAGTGCGGTTGAGCGCTGGCGGTACCAGCGGGCGGTCGGCGGCGCAGGGAACCGTTTGAACGTTGACCAATGGACCACGTGCCGCAAGCAGCGAAGCCACAGCGGGCCGTGGAAAGAACGTAGGACGGACCCGACGGCCAGACGGAAGTGGTCCTCGCGTACCCGCCAGACGTTGTGGGGCAAGCCGCAGGTACCGGCTTCGAAAGAGTACACCGGTTGGTTTTCCCAGCTGTGGCCCTCGGCGACGTACCAGTGGGCGTAGAGGGTGCGGACGATGGCGTGGAGGACGGCGAGGTCGGGTGGCTGGCCCACGAGCCTTGGTTCCGCCGCGAACGTCACGAGGTTCTGGAGCAGTATCGCATCGGCGCCATGGGTGGCGGCAAAGCCGGTCAGGTGCCGATGCACCTCGGGGTCGAGTTCTCGGGAAGGTCTGGACATGGCGGTACTCCTGTTTTATAGGGCCATGATTGTTGAAGGTGCGGTGCGCGCTGCAACGCCGGCTGGTTCACGGCACCACGGTATCGCAGGGGAGGGAAAATGGCAAGCGGTAATAAAAAACCGCCAGCTGGCGGTTTTTTAGGTACTCACGAACCGAGATCCTTACATTTTGTGCGTTCCCGGGCTGACAAAGCAGCAGTCGATCGCTTTTTTCCCTGAGCCACAAGGACATGGCTCACCGCGCCCACAACACTCGACGTAGGATTTCCCCGAACCACAGGTACACGGCGCTTTCAGTTTTTCGTACATGGTTTGTTCCGCCATACAATCACCCCCTTTCGATGGGTAGTATCGATCCACCTATATAGTAGCACGCGTTCAGTATTTGGATGTGACCGAGATCGCGTTTGCCTGTGTCCGGCGCACAAAGACGGTCTATGGTCAAAGTAATATTCTGGTGGGCAGTGAGGGACTCGAACCCCCGACCCCGTCGACGTCAACGACGTGCTCTAACCAGCTGAGCTAACTGCCCAAAGTGCGAAAGAATTCCAACTTTCAGCAGCGGGTTTGCCCGTTGGTCAACGAAATGCTCTCACCAGCAAGGCTTTCCACCCGTGCCAGCAATGCTACGGAAAATTTTCCCCTTTGGCAAGGGTGTTACGGAGCGGGCGGCAGCACGGCATAGAGGCGGTACGTTCCCTTCGGCGAGGTGAATCCGTAGAGAAGTCGGAACTGCGGGTCGCGCTCGTACGGGTCCGTCGCGAACGGTTCGTCCAGCGCAAAGTAGAGCGGCTCGGGCGACACGTAGACGTGGGTGATACCGAGCGTGTGCAATCCTTCAAGCGTGGGGGTGCGCAATTGCTCGCGGTAGCGCGGGTCATCCTGGCCCCATGCGAAACGGTGGAGATTAATAAGGGAAATGAAGGGTGCCGATTTCCCCCATAGGCTGGCAATGACGATCGGGTTTCGGGTCAGCACTTTGGCCGACCGGGGCAGCAGCTTTCGCGCGATGCCAGCCATGCGCTGCTCTTCTGGCGTGACCCAGGCAGGCGCAAGCGTCGGGCCGGGGTGTGGAAGCAGCGCGAGCCGCGGCAGCAGGAACATGAGCGTTCCGAGGCAGGCGAGCGCGGCAACGCCGGTCGCGAGCGCGGCCAGCAACCGTTGGCGGAAACCGCGCTGGAGCCACAACGCGCCCAGTGCCGCTCCGCCGAGCAGGCTGGCGAATGTGCGCAGCGGCGTGATAGCCCGCACCAAATTGAAGTCTTGTGTGGGATGGGAAATCACGAACGGAATGAGCGCAACGATAGCTGCTCCGGCGAGAGCGGGTCCGCCGTCGAGACGGGGGGAGCGACGGACCAATGCCAACAGGAGCGGAGTGATGACCAGCAGCCAGCCGAAGTCTTCCAGGATTATCCGCCACGTCTGCGGGTCGGTGAGCGGCCGTGTTGGTTGCGGCGCGGTGCGTTCCCAGGCCGGCAGTCCCGGCGGCCAGCGGAAACGCAGTTCGGTCACGGTCGCGCCGCTTTCTTGGGATGGGGCAAACAGCATTGCCAGCCGGTCTCCCTGCGCGAGCGCGAGCGTGGCGGCAATTACGCCGCAGAGCAATGCGCGCCGCCACCATTGCGGTGCCGTCCGCCGTTGTCGCCATAAAAATACCGCAACCATGAACCCGAAGGTTAGCGCATACTCCTCGCCAAAGAAGGCCAATTGCCCGAGGCATACGCCGACAATCGCCGCCCACCGCCATGGGTGCTCACTGCGGAGCCGGTGTCCGAGCAGATACCAGGCGAACAGTAGGGCCGGCACCGCGAGCGCGGTGCGTGGTTTTAGTACGTCAAGCCCGAAACTGGGAACCGTCTGGGATAGGAACGTAAAGGCATCGGTCGGTGTGTCCTCAAATAGCCGTCGCAGGTAGGCAAGGCTGTTGCCGAACAGAAGCAGCAGCGCGCCGCCCCATCCCGCAGCCACGCTGCCGACGCCTTCCGCCAGCAGCGCAAAAACCAGCAAGAGCGTCGTTCCGAGAGAGAGAAGTGCCAATGTATGCATCGCCCACCAGGGAGGAGTGTGGGCCAGGGACACCATGCTGGCGGCCGCAATATCCGCGCCGCCGTGGTAGGTCATCGCTACCGACTGGTCGAGCGGGTAGCGCACGGGGTAATTACCGTCGGCAATGGAACTGACGAGCGGCAGGTGCCAGTAGGTATCCCAGTGCAGCTCATGCTGCAGCGCGAACAGCGTGCCGTAGAGGAGGATGATAAGCCCGGTGAAAGCGGCGAACATCCCCCAGCGGCGCGGGGAGGGGAGTACGGACAGCGGTGGTTTTGTTTGGCTGCGCAGCGCTGCCGTCGCAATGACGATTCCCGCTAACGCAATGGCAACCGCCCATCGCCAGGGGAGCAGTAGCCCGAGCAGCGACGTGCCGAGCAGATGCACTTGCATTCCGAGGAACGGGGCGAGTGGGATGAGCAGCGCGGGGCGGGATTCGCGCAGGACGACGCGGCACAGCTGCCAGCCGATCCAGCTCCACACAAACAGCAGTAGGAGCGTCAGTGCGGCAGACATAGGATGGCTAGGCGGGTGGGGACGCGGAGATTGCCAGCACAGCGTCGAGCGCTGCGGGCAATTCAGTGACTCCCTCGCTGCCGCTAAAGTGGCGGTAGCCGGTCAACACGTGCAGTTGTGCACCCAGCTGCTGGCGGAACTCTTCGCCCTTCGCCAAGGGCACGTACGGGTCATGGTCCGAGTGGATGGCAATGATTTTTCCTGCGTGTGCCTTGATGACGGTCCAATCCAGCGGCGGCGCGTAAAACACATTGAGCACTGGGATGTTGAGCGCGCGGAAACCGGCGACGAGCACGGCGCCGCCCGCAACCTGTTCGCTTGGTGGATTTTCCAAAAATTTAAGAATAGCGTAGCAGCCGAGGCTGTGGCCGATAAAAATTGTTTTTTCATCGACACGGCCGACCGTTTCCCGTAGCGTCTGCAGCCAATCGGAAAGTTTCGGCGTATGCGGGGCTGGCATCGCGGGCACCTGCACGACAAAGCCGCGGTGTTCCAGCTCTCGCTTGAGCCAAGGGAACCATCCTTCTCCCGGAAAGCCGCCCCAGCCGTGCACGATGAACGCGCGTTGCTGCATGTGAAACTATGGACCCGGTAAGGATAAGACGGAAGTCGCTTTCTTTGGGTCCGGAGGGACTCGCCCCAGTACCAGAGCCCCGATGTCCATCGGGGCTCTGGTACTGGGGCGCCCTGCACCGTGCTCTGCTCTGGTGCAGGGCGAACCCCCCCCCGTGTCAGTCACTTTCTTTGGGTCCGGAGGGAGTCGAACCCCCAACCGTCCGGATATAAGCCGGATGCTCTAACCATTGAGCTACGGACCCAAAGAAAGTGACTGCTTGAGCAGTAATCGCAGTGTTCTTTTTCCCTTCGTGGTTTTGAAATATTGCTCGCGTCGTTTTGCATCCTCTTTGGCAGCAAATGCTTCGTAGAATATTAGTTTGAGTGGACGCATTCTCTTAGTTGATTCTACCTTACCTTGCTGATGCTCGCGATATCTTCGCCTCAGATCATCGGTACTGCCAGCGTAAAGTTGCGCACGGAGTATACGTCGAAGGACGTAAACGTAATGCATATTAATATTGGGACTCGCCCCAGTACCAGAGCCCCGATGTCCATCGGGGCACGGTACGGGGCGCCCTGCACCGTGCTCTGCTCTGGTGCAGGGCGAACCTGGAACCGTCCGGATATAAGCCGGATGCTCTAACCATTGAGCTACACACGCGCAGGCAGTCGGGCAGGTAAGCCGGATGCCCTGATAGTTGTCACCCTACGGGTGATTCCCCGCAGGGGGAAGCTATGGGCCCAAAAGTTAACGCTTCCTTATAGTAACACTTCGGGTTAGAAAAAAATCGAGTACCAACGGCCAGAATGGTGGTAGAAGGGTAGTGATTTGTACCTTGCCTTTCTCTTGACAAAATGTCAATAAAATATCGTATCAAATGCTATTGGGGTGTGGATGGATTTTGTGATATAATCTATGGGCAAAATCAACATTTTTGTTAAGAGTTTATCGTCGCGATACTTTTACGGATATTTATTAATAATTTGATCATTTTTCTACTTCACTAAGCCAAAAAAATCATTTTCATACCTAAAAGAAAAATAAAAATGGATCCAAGACTTCGAAATACACATCAACGCCATTGGGAACGATGACTATGCTTGTCCGTCACGTGACCAATCGACGCCGCTTTTCTGTTGCGGGGGCGCGCTTTTTTGCCCCCGTTTTATTGTTGGCCGTCGGCGCATTGACCTGGATGCTGTCGGCGTCGGTGCTGCCGGCGCGCGCGGTCGCGGGCGTGCCAAAAATTTTGCACCACCAAGGGCGGCTGCTGAATGCCAGTGGTAGTCTCCTTGGAAGCACCTCCGGCACCGACTACTGTTTTCGCTTCTCGATCTTCGACGATGCGACGGTCGGAGGCGCAGAAAACCAGCTGTGGCCGGTGAGTACCCCGAAGACGATGACCGTGAGCGTCAAGGAGGGTGTGTTCAATGTTGGCATTGGCGACACGTCGGCGAACGGCGACACCTTGTCGTTGAATTTTCAGGACTACAACGAAGTCTATTTGAACGTGGAGGTTGCGGCGCAGGTCAGCAGTTCGTGCAGCGGCGTGTCGTTCCAAAATCTGGAGCCGAGGCAGCGCATTACCTCGTCCGGCTATGCCATCAATTCCGATACCGTTGACGGGTTGCATGCGACATCCACGGCGACTGCGGGACAGCTGCTGGCGTTGGACAGTACCTTGTCGCTGAATCTGGCGACCGGTGGCGTCTCCACCACCCGGGCGACCACAACCAGTTTGATACTGTCGGCCGACGGCGCGGACCTTACCGGGCTGAACGATGTGTACGTCAGCGGCGGCAGTTTGTATTTTAACAGTTTGAATTTGAGTTCGGTTATTTTCTCTCCCGGTTCGTGGCAAGCGTTCTCGGCCAATGTCCTGACTCCTACCAACACCGCCGCCGGGTTGATCGTGAACGCGTCTTCCACCTTCCGTTCGCTCACCATCGATGGCAATGCCACTACCACTGGCCGCCTGGTCATCGGGACGACCCAGCCCAGTGGCCTCTTTGGTACGGGCGATTTATTCATCGGAAACTCTGCGACCATTACTGCGTCACTCGGGTTGCCGGCATTCGTGAACTGCTCCGCGCTGGAAACCAATGCTGCCGGAGCCTTGAGTTGCGGTACGGATGACGTTGGCGGTGTTGGCTCAGGATTAGGTCAGAACGGCGCCTGGCAGGTCACGTTCGGTTCCACCGCCCTGGCGCCCACCAACACGGCGCTGGGCTTCTTCGTCAATGCTTCTTCCACCGTGGCGGGCGGGTTCCGGGTGGACGGCAACGCCACGGGCACCGGCCGCCTCTACTTAGGCACCGCGCAACCCACCGGCAACTTCGGGAACGGCGACCTCTTCATCCAGAACGGGGCCACGTCCACGGCGTTGGCCGTCACGGGGCTTGCCACCTGCACCGCCGTGGAGGCCAATGGCTTGGGCACCCTCATCTGCGGTACTGACCAAAATACCCTGGGCCAGAACGGGGCCTGGCAGCAGTTCTCGGCCAACGTCCTTGCGCCCACCAACACCAGTGCTGGCATCATCGTCAATGCCAGTTCCACCTTCGGGACCTCGCTGCGCATTGACGGCAGCACCACTTCCACTGGCCGCTTCGTCATCGGGACGACCCAGCCCTCCGGCAACGTCGGTGCCGGGGACCTCTTTGTGGGTGGGGATGCCACGACTACCGGCTCGTTGGCCATTGGCACCAGCTCGGCCTCCGACGACGACTACCTGTACTTCGACGGCACGGGCTTTGAAGCCCTGTGGTGGGA
>JAUSGZ010000058.1 GCA_030648715.1 bacterium
GTGTGGTCGGTTTGGGCTACGTCGGGCTGCCGTTGGCGTGCCTCCTTTCCCGTAAGTTCAAGGTCTACGGCTACGACAGCAATCCGAATAAGATCAAGCAGCTGCGCCAGGGCGTTGACCCGACCGGCGAGGTCGGCGATCTGAAGGAAAGCGCAGTCGAGTTTGGCGCTGACCCCGCGGTCATCGCGAAGGCCAGTTTCATCATCGTCGCGGTGCCGACCCCCGTCACGGTCAATAACGTGCCCGATTTCAGTTTTGTCGAGCAGGCGTCGGCCATGGTCGGCAAATACTTGCAGCGCGGGACGATGGTGGTCTATGAGAGCACGGTGCATCCGGGCTGCACGGAGGATATTTGCCTGCCGATCCTGGAACGGGAGTCGGGGTTCACCGCGGACAAGGATTTCCAACTCGGGTATTCCCCCGAGCGCGTCAACCCGGGCGACCGCGAGCATGCCATCGACCGTATCGTGAAGATCGTCGCGGGCCGCGATGCGGCGGCGTTGGAGCGCATCGCCGCCGTGTATGGCGCCATCACCACGGTCTATCGCGCGCCGTCCATCAAGGTCGCGGAAGCAGCCAAGGTGGTGGAGAATATCCAGCGCGACGTCAACATCGCCCTGATGAACGAGCTCGCCCTGGTATTTGATAAGCTTGGACTGGACACGCGCGACGTCATCGCGGCGGCGGCGACCAAGTGGAATTTCCAGCGTTTTACGCCCGGGCTGGTGGGCGGCCACTGCATCGCGGTGGACCCGTACTATCTGGTGCATGAAGCGCTGCGCAAGGGGCTGGAACCCAAACTCATTCTGGGCGCCCGTGAGATCAACAACTACATGCCCAAGTTCATCGTGCGGCAGGTGGTCACGATGCTGCACGCGGCCGGTCGCGGCATTGGCGACGCCACGGTCCTGATGCTCGGGCTGGCCTTCAAGGAGAACATCAACGATACGCGCAATAGCCGGGCGTTCGAGTTGGTCGAAGGTTTCGCCAAGCTCAAAGCCAAGGTGTATGCCTACGATCCGCTGCTGACCGAACAGGAACTGTCCCGTCACCCGGGGATCGCGGGCGTGGCCGATCCAAGGAAGACCGCGCTCCGTTTTGACGCGGTGGTCGTGGTGAGCCCGCATCGCATATTTTCCGAACTCCCGCCGTCCAAACTCGCCGCGGTGTGCAAGCCCAAGGCCGTGCTCTACGACGTGAAGGGGTTCTACGCGCGACGCGACGCCGAGGCCGCCGGTTTTTCCTACCAACGACTCTAAGGGTTTGGAAATAAATACCATGGTCAATTCGCATCCCATCGTCCGGCCATCTTTCGCCAAACCGCGGTCGCGCAATCCTCACCGTAGCGCGGCTACGTTTCCGGTTCCGCTCGGTAGGAGCGGCAAAATCTGACCGAACGCTGGCCGCGATTTGCGCAAGTTATTTATTCCCAAGCCCTAAGCGCCAACGATGTCCCGCGTTGCCGTATTCAGTTTGACGTACCCGCCGTTCGTCGGCGGGGCGGAGGTTGCGATCGACCAGATCGCGCGGCGCTTGCCGCAGTACGCTTGGACGGTCTTTACCGCCCGCCTGCGACCGGACCTTCCGGCGCGCGAACAGATCGGCGCCGTGACCGTGGTCCGGGTCGGCCGCGGTACGCGCTGGGATAAGTATCGCTACCCTTGGCTGGCAACGGCGGCGGCTGTTGCGGCGCACACGCGTACGCCGTTTGGGTTGTGCTGGGGGATGATGGGCAGCTGGGGCGGCTGGGCGGCGTTGAAATTCAAGGAGCGTTTCCCCCAGGTGCCGTATGTGCTGTCTGAACAGAGCGGCGACAGCGAAGCGTTCATCCGGCGTCGCACCTGGTTTTGGGCTCGGCGTTACCGGCAGATCTTCCGTCGGGCGGACGCCGTGACGGCCATCAGCCGCTATCTCGCGGATCGGGCGAGGCGCTACGGCGCGCGCGAGGTGACGGTCGTTCCCAACGGAGTGGATGGGGCCCATTTTAGCCGCGCGGTCCCGAACGTCGAGCGGGAGGCCTGGCTGCGGCGGTTGCAACTTTCGGGCAGCGAATCGGTCGTGGTGACGGTATCGCGGCTGGTCGCCAAGAACGCGGTTGACGACCTGATCACCGCCGTCGCGCAGCTCAACCAGCGCGGAGAAAAAGTGACGCTGGTGGTCGCCGGGACGGGCGAGATGGAAGCGACGTTACGGCGCCAGGCTGAAACCTTGGGGATCGCGCCGCAGGTCAGATTCGCGGGCCAGGTCGGCCACGACCAGCTGCCGTCGCTCCTGTCGGTCGCGCACGTGTTTTGCCGGCCCTCGCGGACCGAAGGATTCGGCAATGTCTTTGTGGAGGCGATGGCCGCCGGCCTGCCGGTGGTGGCCACGCCGGTCGGTGGTATTCCGGATTTCATCGAGCACGAGAAGAACGGGTTGTTGGTCGCGCCCAATGATCCCGCGATGCTCGCCGCGGCGCTCACCCGCGCCATCAATGAACGTTTTTTGCGCGAGCGGCTGATCAGCAACGGCCGCGAAACTGCCCATCGCTATGATTGGGATCATGTCGCCGTGCAGTTGGGAGCGATCATGCAGTCTTTCATGCGACTATGAGCGACCACCGGCTTCTCATCGCGGCGGAGATATTTCCGCCCGCCATTGGCGGGCCGGCGACGTACGCCGCGACGTTGGCGCGCGAGCTGCCCGCCCGCGGTTGGGAGGTGACCGTGGTGTGCTACGCTGACCAGGTGGTGGGGGAGTACCCCGATCCGGTCATCGCGGTGCCGCGCCGCGGCGGGCCGGTCGCTCGCTACTGGCGGTATTTTTTTACGATCTGGAAAACGGCCAAACATTTTCGCGCCGTGTACGCCCAGGGGCCGGTCAGCTCCGGACTGCCGGCGCTGGTGGTCGCGAAGCTCCGGCGCAAGAAATTGGTGGTTAAGGTGACCGGCGACTACGCCTGGGAGCAGGCGTTCCGCGCCGGCGCGACGG
>JAUSGZ010000065.1 GCA_030648715.1 bacterium
AAATGATCTATGGCTGATGGAACAGTTAAATCAACAGATTAATATGCAAGTTCCTGTGACGGTTGTATCAAAAGATTATGGCAATGCGCAAATTATCGCCCAAAAAATTTCTAATGATACAGGAATAAATTTGATAAATCCCTCAAAAAGAGCTGGGTTTACTGACTTTATCGATAGCGGAGATTATATGACTTTTTTGGAGGGTGGCTAAAGGCTGTCTTGATAAGTATGTTTGATGGGAGTAGGTTACCTTTGTGGAGGCTTAATAATTTTGTTTTATGCATCCCACAACAAAACGGCGAGCCGTGGTTATATCACTAGTAGTCGGGCTATTAGTTGGTACTGTCGCCCTCGCATCGCACTTCTCCGTTGAGGCGGAGAAGTTTTTTCAAAAGAACTGCACCCGAGCAGACCTTAAGGGCATTAACGCGTTCGTCTGCGATTTGCGCGAGAGAATCGACGCGCTCACCGTCCGCGTGGACAACATTCCAGCCGGTCCTCCCGGCCCGCAAGGCGAGCCGGGTCCCGCCGGATCACCAGGGCCGCAGGGTGAGCCAGGACCCATGGGACCGACCGGCTCGCGTCTTGTCGTGAAAGACGCCACAGGTGCTCTCGTTGGAATTCTTGTAGATACAGACGGAAATACCTACGAAGTTTGGGACCCGCGCGAACACAAAATTATTTACTATGACCGTTCCACTGGTTTCAACTTACCTGCACCACTTGATCCCGTTCTTTCCCCTCCGGCCCCAGAATTTTGGTATGAGTCAAGCGATTGCACGGGCCAACCTCTTAAGCTCCACCTCCTCTCCGACCGGGTGTACTACGCCGGCTCCAACCCCTACGGCTGGGCTTACTTCACCGCCACCGTTCTTCGTGGCGACATTCCCACGCAAAGCGTTTGGGAGGGCGGCGCATGTCGTTCCTTGTCCCAAGTCACCGGCCCGTTGACCGAGGTTGTTGAAACTTCTACACCACCACCACCGCCCATACCACCCTATGCCGCTCCGTTGATTATCGTCGAGGAGTAAGACCACTCTCCCCCCATCCCCGCCCTCGCCGGCTGTGCCTCATCAGGTACGGCTCGCGTTTCCCCTCAACCCCAGAAGACAACCGCCGCGAGTGCCGCCGCAACAGACTTCGAGCGCAAGAAAGAATGTCTGCGGTTGTGTAGCCCGCTCTACGAACAAGACAAAGCAAGTGCCGAGACCACTCTGGGTATTGCTTTAGTTCCACAATACGCATACAACAAAATGCTCAACACCTGCCTCTATAAAGGCGGTTACTCTTCCCATCTCAATGGAGTGTCGGCCTACGTCAAGGACTGTTTAACGAACAAGGAGATTCTTAGTTTCCTCCAGAAAAGTGGTGAAGAACCACTCGGGCTTACGCCTTACCAGTTTAGCCTACAAGCTGATGCCCTCATGGCCGACGGGACACCAGCCAATCCCCTTGGCGGACGCGAATAACGTCACGCCGTGTGGACTCTCCCGTTGCCCAAACTTGGGCGCTTTTTTAATACCGCGTTTATTTTAGGGAAATCAACGGTATAAAAGTCGTATTGGATTAGTATTTGACACCCTAACTGTCCAGCAGTACGTTGCAACCGTGAGGGGCTAATATCTAACGTCCGTATTATGCGGCACACAACGAAACGGCGAGCCGTGGTTATCTCGCTAGTAGTCGGGTTATCGGTTGGTACTGTCGCCCTCGCGTCGCACTTCTCCGTTGAAGCGGAGAAGTTTTTTCAAAAGGTTTGTGTCAGCCAGGAGAAGCCAAAGGGCATTAATGCGTTTGTCTGCGACCTCCGCGAACGGCTGGATATCTTGACTACGCGCGTGGAAAATATCCAGCTCATTCCTGGACCTCAGGGACCACAAGGCGAACCAGGGCCAGCAGGTTCACCCGGACCGCAGGGCGACATTGGGCCAGCTGGTCCTCAAGGAGAGCCAGGACCGCAGGGTGAACCGGGACCAGTAGGTGAAGCCCCGGATTTGAGTGCTCTCGAGGCTCGAGTAAATGAATTGGAGCAGAAAGTTGCAGCCCTATCACCCACACCTACGCCGACCCCAGAACCAACACCAACTCCTGTACCAACACCTACTCCAATACCAACTTTATGTGATGATAAACCTTTGCAGCCAGCGGGACTGTGGTTCTCCGAACTGGATTGTACCGGGCAGGCATTCGTTCAGCATGGGGAGGAAAACCAGATTTATAAGCTTCATTTCTCGACACCTGTAGGAAAGTGGTGTGTGCAGGCCCATGAGTTTGTCGGTGCTGTGCAAGTGAAGAGTGTGTTGAATGAAACTGCGTGCAGGAATGAGCAACAGGTTGCTGAACCACTCTGGCGCGGTGAATTCATTGACTGAAAATTTTTGGTGAGTAAAAACCTAAACCCCGCCATCCGGCGGGGTTTAGATGTTTCATGTATAATGAAGTAAGGGAGGGAGATTACCCCCTAGTAAGGTCGAACCAAACATTAAGTCAATGTAATTTATGTTTATGAAGAAACTGGCATTTGGAGTTGTCGCGTTAGCGATCGCGACGGTATACGGCAGTATGGCTTTCGCCACCGATAATCCGCTCCATGGGAAAATCATCGCTTTGGATGCCGGACATGGCGGCGGCGATACCGGCGCGACCAACGTGGTGAACGGGATTACCGTGACGGAAGCCGACCTCAACGGGGATGTCGTGGCGGCGCTGGCGACGAAACTGACCGTCCGGAATGCTGCCGTGGTCATCGCTGACCGCTTATCGTCGCGAAAGGACCGGGTGGACGATGTGTTGGCAAAGTGCGCTGCTTTAGACCTCAACGGCGACGGCACGGCGGATGGTAGAAAGTGCGATGTGTTAGTGTCCGTTCACCACAACAGCGCAAGCGATCCGGCACATGACGGCACGCTCGCCATCTACAACGAAAAGAAAGATAAGCCGCTGGCCGAAAAACTACTGGCCGCGCTCACGCCCCTGACCGGCAGGGGCGAAGGATTGGAAAATGGCGGCTACGGCATGACCGTGTACGGTAACCTCGTATCGGTGATCACCGAGGCCTACTACATTACCAACGACTGCGAGGCGGAATTGTATCTTTACGCTACCGGCCAACTCGCCGGTACGAGCCAGTCGTGCCAGGACAGCGGCTACGCCATTGAAAACCGCGTTGACCATGAAGCCCAGCTCCAGGTTGACGGTTTGAGCAACTATTTTGGCTCGCAAACCGGCGGCAAGGGCGGCAGACCGCGATAAGTAGCCGGAGGTGGAGTTCGTGCTCCATTTTATGACGACTCCGGGATTTATTACCCTCTTGTTTTGCCCGTGCGCGTAGTTCGCAAAAGTACCACTTCTGCAACATGTTCTCATTCGCGCGAATGAGAACATGTTGATATATCAGTTGTTCCACATATCACAAAACTCTGCCATCCGGCGGGGTTTTGTTCAACCCTCTCCAGCTCCCCCTTCGCCACCGCAGTCGCCACCGCGGACGCGGGGCAAGTAAGGGGAAGAAGTTGTTGGTCGGCGTTGTCCCTCACCCGTCCTCACCCGGCCTGGAGCCACCCCCTACCTAACCAGGGGAAAAAAGGGAAATATAATAGGAATTACAGGTTTAATGTTATTCCGGCCCGGAGCCGGAATCTAGGCCAATCGATGGGCGCAATTCTGGATTCCCGCTTTCGCGGGAATGACAAAATAACGTGAAAAATCGATCAAACCCGTAAATCTTAATTTAGAGAATTTTTCCTATGACACAAACTCTTTGTGTGCCTTGTCCAGCCGTGAACGGTTGGTGTCCGCCACATATGCACATTCGCGCCTGCCCCGTCGCATGGCGGGGCGAATGTGCATATGTGGTTTGATCCGATGCGCCCATTGGAGGAATGTCGTCCAGCGTCATCCCGGGCCCAGAGCCGGGATCTCACCCACGGGTGACCCCCCGAAGGGGGGCAGAATACAATCACCGGGTTACTGGATTCCCTCTGCGGCTCGGGAATGACATAAGGGCGCGTTTTCTGCCTGCCGACAGGCAGGTTGGAGGCACCTTTTGTAAAAAGGTGCCAAAAGAATCGGGTTACTGGACCCCCGCCTACGCGGGGGTGACGGTTTGAGCTTACTGGATTCTCCCGCCGTTGGTGGGGCCAGCCGACAGGTTGGTGGCACCTTTTTTAAAAAGGTGCCAAAATCGTATATATGCGCTGGTTTTCCAGTACAAAGATACGAAATATACTGCTGGTAATTTTGGCGGTTGCCGCAGTATTGCGGTTCTGGAACCTTGGCGGGCCGGACATGGTGACCGACGAGGTGTACTACGCGCTGCGCGGTATCGGGTATTTGGATTACATCGGCTCCGACCTGCAGTCCACGCCCTTGTACTGGTTCAATCCCCTGCCGGCGTGGACGATGCTGTCTATGCATGATCACCCGCCGCTGGTGTTTCTGGTTGCCAATTTCTTTTTCAAACTGTTTGGCGTGTCGGTGTTGGTCGCGCGGTTGCCGTTCGCGCTCGCCGGCCTCGGGTCGGTATTCCTTGTCTACCTCATCGGCCGCAAGATGTTTTCCGAGCGCGCGGGCCTGCTTGCCGCTGCCGTGATGACGGTCTCCAGCCAGGCGGTGTTCGCGTCGCGTACGGCGCTGATGGAGCCGCTGGCCATCGTGCTCATCTTGCTGACCTGGTACCTCTTTTTACTTGCGCTGGAAAATCCAAAATGGTTTCCGTGGTGGGGCGCTATCCTGGGCTTGAGCTGGCTTGCCAAGTACACGGCGTTTCCGGTGTTGGCGGTGTGCGTCGTTTACCTAGCGCTGTTCAAGCGCGACGTTTTTAAATTGCGAAAATTCCACGTCGGACTGTTTGCGGCCCTCGCGGTTTTCTTCCCCGTCATCATCTACAACGTGCTGCTGTACCGCACCACGGGACATTTTGATTTGCAGTTTGCAGCCCTTTTGAAACAGAACGTGCCGGAGTGGCAGCTTTTAGCAGAAAAGATACCGACCAGCTACTGGGATAATTTCACTGGCATCTTCCGCGGGCTGGTGGACGCGTATTCGCCGCTGGCGCTGATGATGGCGGTGATCGGAATTGCATATTTACTTTTGTCATTCCGGCCCCGGAGCCACCGCCAAGACGGGGCAGGCCGGAATCCAGTAACTCTATCCAGCTTACCTTCAACAAAGGAAAAAACAGATTTTCTGGATTCCCGCTGGAGTTTACCCCGCACCGAGATGCGGGGCGGGAATGACGGAAGTGCCAGCCACATTTTATTGTTGCTGTTTTTCGTCGCCTACACGCTGCTCCTCGTCCTTATCAAACCTCTGCCGCGGTTCTTGTCGTACTACTTGCTCGTGTTTCCGCTGGCAACGGGCGCGGTATTGGCCATACTCTGGGAGGCCAAGCGCGGGCTGGAGCGGCACGCGATGCTCGGGTTTTTGGCGCTGGCAGCAGTCTACGAATTGGGCTTCTCCATTAATACCAACCTGGTGCCGTTTTCCTACGGTACTCCAAATCTCGCCTGGTCCTTAGTCCGGCCCTACACGTCGGACTTCGGCATCAATGCGCTGGACCGCTGGCTCGAAAAGGAATTAGCAGGCAAGACGTCGGCCGGCATACCACAAACGGGTACTGTTCCACTGGACGCGGCCATCCAGCGGCACGCGGAACGCTACAGTCGCGGTAAGAAACCCGCGAAAGTTCTGCTGGTCTACGACACCCACCTGCATGAGACCATTACGTTGTGGGTATTTGACCGCCGTTTCATCTACCAGGGCTGGCCGGCGTACTATGCAGACGAATTTTCCGACACGGTTGAAAAGGAAGGCGCGGCAAAATTCAAGGGCTATACCATTTACTATGTTACGGGCACCGAGTACAGCCTGTGGCGGCAACGCGGGACTGTCAGCGCGGCGGCGGTGAAACTGGAAAAGAAACTCGCCGGCCAGGGGTTCTCCCCCACTCCCATCACCAACAGCGTCGGCCTGCCGGTGTTCAAGGTCTATCGGTTCGGGTTGTAAAGAAAACCCCGTCCTTTTGGCGGGGGTTTTGTCACGTGTCCCAAGATTCGGGAATGCTCGCCCCTGGTCCGGCGAGGCGTTATACTGCATCGTAGTATGCCGCGCTGGATGAAACATCAGGCCGTGCAACTGGCCGTCATCATCGGGGTGACGCTGTTTGCCTACGGCAACATTTTTTACAACCAGTTCGCGTGGGACGACCCGGAGTTCTTGGTCCAGTGGAAAACACTGCAGCGGTGGGATTCCGTGCCGCAGCTACTGGCGGGCGAGCTGCCGGCGCGTCACGTGGGCGTGTACCGGCCGGTACGGAGCGTCATCTACCTGGCCGCGCGGCAACTCCTGGGGGGCAACGTCATCGGTTACCATGTCCATTCGCTCCTGGTCCACCTGGCGGCGGTGGTGCTGGTCTACGTGGTTACCCGGCAGCTCACGCGACAGCAGATGATGGCGTTCTTCGCCGCCCTGCTGTTTGGCGTCCACCCTGTCCACACCGAAGCGGTCACCTACCTGACGACCAACTTTGACCTCTGGGGCATCGTGCTGTTCCTGGGGGCGCTCTCGGCGTATCTGCGGGGCCAGGAACAACCCAAGCCGTGGCGCCTGGTTTCCTGGACGCTGGCGCTCCTGGCGGCATTCACGTACGAGATCACGCTGGTGTTCCCGCTCGTGGTGTTCTTCCACGCCCTGCTGTGGCGGAAAGACCGCCTGCTGCGCGCCGTGCAGGTCGCGCTCCCGTACATCCTGGTCAGCCTGAGCTACGTTGCCGTCCGCGCCATGGTTATCGGCAGCGCCATTCGGTCTGCCCCTCTGCTGGCGGTAACGCCCTGGTTGCACGCGCTGACGGTGGTCAAGATTTTCGCGCAGTACGCGCTCATGACCGTCTTGCCGCTCACCCAGACCGTCTACCCGCCGCTCGCATCCGCCCGCGGGTTGGCCGACCCCACGGTGCTGCTTGCCCTCGGCCTGTTGGCCGTGCTCGTCATGCTCGGGGTCTTGGCCGTGCGTAAAAATACCCCGCTCGTCGCCTGGTCGGTGGGGCTATTTTTTCTCGCCTTGCTTCCGGTCGCGCAGATCATCCCCGCAAAGATCATCATGGCCGAACGCTACCTGTATCTTCCGTCGTTCGGGTTCTGCCTGCTGCTGGCGTGGCTGCTGCAGCGTTTCCTCAACCGCAGCCAGTTAGGTGTATGGCTGCTGCTGGCAGTGCTGGTGGGCGGGTACGGCACGTTGACGTGGCAGCGAAATCGGGATTGGCGCAGCGACGCGACCCTGTGGGCAAAAACCGTTTCGCAGGTTCCCGCCGATGCCCGCGCACACCACAACCTCGGCGCGGCGTTCTCGCGGCAGGGAAACTACCCGCAGGCCTTGGCGTCATTGCGGACGGCTGTTGCCCTCGACCCGTCCTACGCCGAAGGCTACGCCACCCTGGGCCAGGTGCTGGCGGCCACGGAGCAGTATGACGCGGCGGTTGCGGCGTTCCAGCACGCGCTGCAGCTGGAGCCGCGGTACCTGGACGCGATCAGGAATTTGGGAGATGCGTACCTGGCGCAGGAACAGTTCACCGCCGCCATTGCGCAGTACCGCGCGTATCTTGGCTATGAGCCCAACGACCCCGCAGTCTACAATAATCTGGGGCTGGCCCTGCTGAGCGCGGGCGCCTATCCGGACGCGGCAGCCAGTTTCTCCGGCGCGTTGCAGCGCGACCCGTCGCTGTCGCCGGCGCGTCTCGGCTTGGCGCTGGCCTTCATCGGCCAGCAGCGGTACCAAGAGGCGCAAGCGCTGCTGACGGAGATAGTTGCCGCTGACCCGGACAACGAGGTTGCCGTGGAGCAGTTGCAGCGGCTTGAGCAGCTGCTACGGTCCGGCCCGCTTCCTTAAGCCGGATTTGAAAATCCCGTCTTCCGGCAGGAACTCTTTCTTTGTTTCGTCCAACCGCGAGTTGAGGTATTTCCAGAGGGTCCGGTGTGTTTTACTGGGGTGTCGGGAGTTGCTATACTGCTGTTAACCGTTAAGAAAAGTGCCATGAAGATGAGAAAGGGTTTCACGTTGATTGAATTGCTGGTGGTGATCGCCATCATCGGTCTTTTGGCGACCATCGCCTTTATCGCGTTGAATTCTCCGCGGCAGAAAGCGCGCGACTCCAAGCGCGCGGCCGACATGAAACAGCTGCGGACGGCTTTGGAGCTGTATTTCAACACGAAGGGTTCTTATCCCCCGGAATCCGGCGACGGCGAGATCGGTAACCCCGCCAACGGGCAGGGTTGTCTGGGCGACCTCGGCTGGGAGCTGGACACATCCTGCGCTGCCCCGATCTATATGGGGGTGGCACCGCGCGACCCGAGCAATACCGCCACCAACCCGGGGAACAACCGTCCCTGCGAAACTACCGCGTTGGCGTGTAACTACTCCTACGACCAGATCAACATCGGCACCGGGACCAATAATGGGTATGAGATCCACTTCCGACTTGAGCGGGGCACCGGCGGTTTGGACGCCGGATTGGGGTGCGCGACGGAAGCCGGCGTGGGCGCGACCTGTTCCCACTAGCGGTACGGGTTTTTCTCCATTGTAAAAAATCCGCCGGACGGCGGATTTTTTAGTTTGGTTTCAGGCCTTTCAGGTGCTACGGCGCGAATTCTTTGCGCGTCTTTTCCAGCCGCGCGCGGTTGGTGTTGGCCAGCAGATACATTTTGCCGTCGTCGGTTTTCAGGTAGGCTTCGTCCGCGTTGGGCGCCTTGCCGAGCGCGAGTTCCATCTGCCGGTCTTTCAGCGTCAGGCCGATGACGATGTTGAGCGGCGTAAACGTGGTGTCCGGGGGCAGGAATTCCACCACGTTGAGATTGGCGATGTTGGACGCCAGGAGGTCAGCGGCCTGTTGGTTGGCGGGCTTGCCGTCCAGCTCCCACTGGCCGTTCGTGCGGGCGAGCGTGAACTGTTCGCGGCCGCGGCGGTATTTTATCTCCTGAATGTCTTGCTCCGGGACGCGGATGATGGCCTTATCGCGCCAGTCGGTGCGAGTGAACACGTCATTGGGGATGGGCTCCACCACGAACACCACGTCACTCTGGGCATCCATCAAGAAGCTCGTGCCGTCGCGGTCGTCCCCGCGGGAGAGCCACCAAGCCCGGATGACCAAGTCGTCGCCCGTCAACGTCAGCTCAATGCGCTGGCCGGGGTCCAGCTTCATCGCGGCCAAGTCCTTGGCGTTGCCGGCCACCGACCGCACCTGCACTTGCGACAGGTCATCCAGCATCCGGTCAATGATGGTGGCGTCGGCGGGGAAATTGTTATCGGATGCGATGAACCACTTCCCCCCTGTTTTTACCAGGCGCAGGCTGTTGTCCTTCTGCTTCAATTCGATGTTGTCCACCGCCGACGGATCGGGAATCGCGACCTGGGTTTTGCGCTGTTCCAAGGCCTGCAGGCGGCGGTACTCGCGGAAGCGCTGCCCGACAATGCCGGCGACAACCAGCAGCAGGACGGCGATGAGAAGGTAGGTGGAGCGGAAGCGCATAGGCGAGCTAGTAGCTGGTAGGAGTTAGCTGGTAGTAGTTTATCCGGTTTGGGTGTAGCGCGCGACGGCTTTGGCGGTGGAGCGGCGGCGGATGAGCATGGCGAGCAATCCGCCGACGGCGACCAGTGCGCTGCCGCCGAAGATGTTGCCATAGCGGACGGCGGCGGCTTGCGGTTCGGTGACCGCCTTGAGCGGCCGCCGCACGGAGCTGCGCGAACGGATCTCAATCAGCGACGCGTCCTGCAGCATCGCGTCCAGCCCGTTGCCCAGGAGCACCATGTTCTCCGGGGCCTGCTGCAGCATGTTGACCGTCAGGAAGCGGCTGTTGCCCACCACCAGCACCGCGCCGTTCTCGGTGGAACCGGCAACGTCGTCGGTTTTGACGGTCACGCCGTCGGGGACGGGCTTGCCCGCGAAGGCCGACGCCAATTTGCCCTGGATGAGGGCGGCAACGATTTTCGCTCCGGGCCCGCCCGGCGGAATTTGCTGCACCGCATCCGGGGTAAGGAACAGCGGTCCATTGCCCGTGGTGAAGGTACCGCCCTGCGGGCTGGTCTGTCCCAGCACGATGACGCGCTCGTCATTGGGGCTGACCGTCAGGGAGCTGGGCCAGGGGAAGGTGATGCTGCTGATCTTGCCCGTGATGGGATGTTCCCCGTTCAAGCCCTGCCACGCCCCGCGCGCCTGCACTATTTTGGGCCAGACCGGATAGGCGGCCAGCACCCGGCGGTCGCCGGCGTTGAACGCCAGAATTTCCGGCGATTGGGGGTCCGCCACGACATCCGCGTTGATGGTCACCCCCCAAGCCGTCAGCAACATATTGAGGTTGGTCTGGTTCGGCTGGGCCAGCATCGCCTGCTGCTCGTCCACCGACACGCCGTCGGCAAAGATGAGCAGTTTGCCGCCCTTCATGACGAATTGGTCCAGTGCGAACAGCTCGGCGGGGGAAAACACGGTGGTCGGCCCGACCATCAGCAAGCCGTCGACGTTGCTTGGGCTCAAGGCGCCGTTGGCGAACTGCACGTCGGTCACCTGGTACTCGCGGGCAAGGGCCTGCCGCACCGCCGGGTCCAGCGTTTCGCCGTGGCCGCCGGCAACGCCGAGGATGGGAAGTTTTTCGCGCGTCAGGCGCCGGATAGCCAGCGTCAGGTCGTATTCGAGATTCGTGGTGGCGTTGATGACCGGCAGTACTTCGTTTTTTTCCAGGTAGCCGACCACCAGCCCGGCGTAGCCGGAAGAGATCTCCAGTTTTTTGGTGCCGAACGAATTGAACTGCACTTCCGGCACGCCCAGCCGTTCAGCCTCGTCCTTGG
>JAUSGZ010000005.1 GCA_030648715.1 bacterium
CAGCGAGGGCATGAGCTACGGCGTTGTATTCCTCATCGGGCTGGTCGCCGCCGTGTCCTCGTGCATCGCGGTGACCGGCGGGCTGCTGTTGGCGGTGGCGGCCAAGTACAACGAGCAGCATCCGCACCTGAGCGGCGCACAGCGTTTCCGGCCACACCTCTTTTTCAACGCCGGCCGCGTCGTGTCGTACACGGTGCTGGGCGGTGTGGTCGGGGCGCTCGGGTCCATGCTGACGTTCACGCCAGCAATGACCGGCTACCTGACCCTGGGTGTGAGCGTCGTGATGATCGCGCTCGGCCTGCAGTTGCTCAAGATCTTTCCGTGGGCCGCGCGCCTTCAGCTGAAACCGCCGAAGTTTCTCGCGCATCGCATCCACGCCCTCTCCGACTCCGGGCATCCGGCCGGTCCGGCGCTGCTGGGCGCGGGGACGTTCTTTCTGCCGTGCGGGTTCACCCAGGCACTCCAGCTGTACGTGCTGTCGCAGGGCGACTGGCGGCGGGGCGCACTGACGATGTTCGTATTTTCGCTCGGCACGCTGCCCGCGCTCCTGTCGCTGGGCGTTGTCTCCAGTTTTGCCCGCGGCGGTTTCCAGCGCTACTTCCTGAAATTCTCGGGCGCGGTGGTGCTGCTGTTGGGATTGTGGAACATCAATAACGGCCTGACGCTGGCCGGCTTCAACGTCCAGATCCCCGGGTTCTCGGGCGTGGAAAAGGCCGTTGCGACCGTTCGCGAGGAGTGGACCGACCCGAACGTCACGTTCAACGGCAAAGAGCAGGTGGTGAAGATGGATGTCGTTTCCGCCGGCTACCGGCCGGCGCGTTTCACCATCCGTCAGAACGTCCCGGTGCGCTGGGAGATCAACGGCATCAACACCTACGGCTGCCAGAGCGTCATTCTGATGCCGAAGCTCAACATCACGAAGTATGTGCAGCAGGGCAAAAACGTCCTAGAGTTTACGCCCACCACGGCGGGCGAACTGCCATTCCATTGCTCTATGGGCATGTACCGCGGCAGTTTTACCGTGGTGCCGAATGATACCGCCCCTTCGGACGCGCCGCGGCCCGCTCCGTCCCAACCGGCGGCCTGCGACCCAACCATCTCAAACTGCCTGGAAGCGCAGCGTCTGCAGATGGAAATTTCCCGCGAGCGCGGGTTTTACCCCAACGACTTCACCGTGCGCAAGGGAGTGCCCGTCGAACTGGAGATCGACACCAAAGTTCCGATGGGCGGCTGTATGAGCGTGATGGTCATTCCGCGCTATAAGGTAGCCCACCGGCTGACCCTGGGCAAATCCGTGGTACGATTTACTCCGACGGAAAGCGGCGTGATACCCTTTACGTGTAGTATGGGGTCCAAAATGGGCCAGTTCACGGTGCTCAATTGATAATGTTATGGCAACAACTGCCTTGATGATTTCGGGCACGCATTGTGAGTCCTGTAAAGCGCTGTTGGAGGAAGTGTGCCGCGAGGTGCCGAACGTCCGTTCGTGCGCGGTGGATTACCGTACCGGCCGCACCGTGGTGGAACACGACGGCGACATTGATTGGGCGGCGTTCGAGCGGGCGGTCAGCGAGCTGGGCTCGCAGTACCGCGTGGAGCTGCCGCCAGCAGCCTCGGGCGTTAAGTAATCTCTTGGTATGAAGCAAACCACATTGAACATCGTCGGCATGCACTGCGCATCGTGCGTGCTGCGCAACGAACGGGCGTTGAAAAAATTGCCCGGCGTTACCAGCGCCGTGGTCAACTTTGCCACGCATACCGCGACGGTGGATTACGATGAGACGAAGATCGGCGAACACCACATGGTGAAAGCTATCACCGACAATGGCTACAAGGTCATGACGCACGAGATGGCCGAGCACCATCACGCCTCGGAACAGGAGGAAGTCGCCCGCGTACGGACCCGTGCATTCTTTGCGCTCGCCTTGGCCGTGCCGACCGTGGTGCTGGCGATGGGCGATATCATGCTGCCGTGGGAAATCATTGGCATCAACGCCAGCATCTGGCTGCAGGCAGCGTTGAGCGCGACCGTCATCCTCGGGCTCGGCGCGGAGTTCCACATTGGCATGCTCAAACAGGCGCGCCATGGTACGGCGGATATGGATACGCTCATTTCGCTGGGCACGCTGGCGGCACTGGGGTTCAGCCTGTGGGCGATGGCCGTCGGCGAACCCCATCGTTACTTCGAGACCGGCGCGGCCATCGCCGCGCTCATCCTGCTGGGCCGCTATTTTGAGGCGAAAAGCCGCGGCCGGGCGTCCGCCGCGATAGAAAAATTGATGCAGCTGGGGGCAAAGACGGCGCGCCTGGTCAGCGGCGGCAAAGAGAAGGAAATACCCATTGAAGAGGTGGCAGTCGGCAACATCCTGCTGGTCAAGCCCGGGGAGAAGATGCCGGTGGACGGCACGGTCGCTGCCGGCGAATCCAGCGTGGACGAGTCCATGCTGACGGGCGAGAGCATGCCGGTCAGCAAACGCGTCGGCGATACCGTCTTTGGCGCCACCATCAACCTCAACGGCGCCATCCAGCTCAAGGCAACCAAAGTCGGCAAGGACACGGTGCTGTCCCAGATCGTCAAGATGGTGGCCGATGCCCAGGCCAAGAAAGCCCCCATCCAGAAACTGGTGGACCGAATTTCGGGTGTGTTCGTGCCGGTCGTGCTGGTGATCGCGCTCCTGACGGCCGCCACCTGGCTGTTGGTGACCGGCGATATCGCCGCCAGCGTCATTCCTGCCGTCGCGGTGCTGGTCATCGCCTGCCCGTGCGCACTGGGGCTGGCGACGCCGACGGCCATCCTCGTGGGTACCGGCGTGGGCGCGAATCGCGGCATCCTGATCAAGAACGGCGAAGCGCTGGAGAAAGGCAAGCATATCGACGTGGTCATCTTTGACAAGACCGGCACGCTGACGGAAGGCAAGCCGCGCGTCACCGATGTGACGCCGCTGGGCGGCGGGGTCAGCGCCGACGAATTGCTTGCCGGCGCGGCGGCGGTGGAACGATTGTCCGAACACCCGCTGGCAGCGGCGGTCGCTGCCGCCGCGGAGGAGCGCGGCCTGGTCCAGCAGGAGGCGCGTGAATTCACGGCGGTTCCGGGTAAGGGCGTGCGCGCGACCGTCGGAAGCGAAGTCTGGCTGGTCGGCAACGCGCGATTCTTGGAGGCGTCCGGCGTCAGCACCACTGCCGCCCATGACGCCATCGCGGCCCTCGAGGCGCAGGCAAAGACCGTCGTTGCGGTCGCCCGCGGTTCGCGACTGCTGGGGGCCATCGCCATTGCCGATACCTTGAAACCCGACGCGCCGGAAGCGGTCAAGCGGCTGCAGGAACGGGGTATCACTTCCATCATGCTGACCGGCGACAACCGTCGCACGGCGGAGGCGATCGGCAAGCAGGTGGGTATCGCCACCCTCATGGCGGAGGTGCTGCCGCAGGACAAGGCTGCCAAAGTCTCGCTGCTCCAGCGCGAGGGCAAGGCCGTGGCGTTCGTCGGCGACGGTATCAACGACGCGCCCGCCCTAGCACAGGCCAACCTCGGCGTCGCGATCGGCACGGGTACCGACATCGCCATCGAAGCCGGCGACATCGTGCTGGTCAAAGGCAGCCCGCTCAAGGTGGTGGAGGCGATCACTCTGTCGCAGCTGACCTTCCGCACCATCGTGCAGAACCTGTTCTGGGCGTTCGGCTACAATGTCGCGGCCATTCCGCTGGCCGCACTCGGGTGGCTCAACCCCATGATCGCTGCCGGCGCGATGGCGCTCTCCAGCATCAGCGTGGTTGGGAACAGTTTGCGTATCCGCCACCGAACCGCAGGGTGGGGGGAGAAATAGTGCGATAAAAAAATCGGGGCGCTGCGTGCGCCCCGATTTTTTATGCCGTCACAGGGAAAGTTTTGTCTTTCCACAAAGATTCTTTTCCCTTGCGCCACGATTCTTTTAGTAGTGCAGTGAAAGAAATACTTGACATTTTTTTGAAACCGGTGCTAAGTTTGCGATAGTTTTTCGGCGTCTATTTACGACTGGCCTTTGACAACAAAAAGGAGGTGCCAGATGGCACTCGGGCGTTGTCGCGATTGTGAGGAAAGTATGTCCACTTCGGCGGAAAGCTGTCCACACTGCGGGTCAACCGAGGAACCAATGATATATCGTGGGTTGAAAATTAGCGAGGCTTGTACGTGGTGTAATGGTACGGGTCGGCACGGATCATATCGCGAGAACAAGTGGGGCTATCCAGAGTGGGAACTTAGCGATTGCACCTTTTGTAAAGGCAAAGGATATAAGTTGCGAAAAGTTTGGGAATAGAATATTTGCTTATTGACTATTCCAGTTATATCGATTGTGAGACATCTTTGCATTGCTGTCTGATACCCATAAATAAAAAAATCACGCCGATTGGTGTGGGCTTAACCGGATACAGCATGCGGCCAGCGCTTCGGCGCAGGCCATTCGGATAACCGTGAAAATAAACCACGCCCCCGCTGGCGTGGGCCGAAAAATTGTTCTATCGGAACTCGAATTCGGGCCCGCCGCTCATATGTGAACGGCGGGCTTTCCTTTTGGGCGGATTACGGAATTTCTTTGATATCGGCGCCGAGCTTGCGCAGCCGCGCGGAGAGGTGCTCGTAGCCGCGGTCGATGGAGTACGTGCCGCGCAGTACCGAGCGGCCTTTGGCGGCCAGCATCCCGATGACCAGAATGGTGGCGGGCCGCAGCGCCGGGGGGCACATGATCTCGGCGCCCTTCAGCGGCGTTGGGCCGGTGATGAAGACGCGGTGCGGGTCGGCCAAGTGGATTTCCGCACCCAATTTGGCGAACTCCATATAGTAGATGGCGCGGTTCTCGAACACCCAGTCGTGGATGAGCGTGGTGCCGCGCGCCTGCGAGGCGATGGGCACGAAGAACGGCAGGTTATCGATACCCAGCCCCGGGAACGGCCGGCCGTAGATCTTATCGTCGAGCGCGGTCAGTTTGCCCGGTTTCGTGCGCAGGTCCACCAGGGTGAAGTTTCCCGACGCCGAGCGGTAGCGCCGCAGCACGCGGCAAGCGAAACCCATCTTTTCCAATTTCAACAGCTCCAGCTTGAGGAAGTCCTCCGGGCAGCCGATGATGGTGAGCGGCGATTTGGTGGTCGCCGAGAGCGACAGCCAAAAGATCGCTTCGGTCGGGTCCGGGATGAGGTGATAGCGTGCGCCGTGCAGTTTGCGCACGCCGGTAACGACCAGGGTCGTGGTGCCGATGCCGTCGATCTTTGCGCCCATCGCGGTCAGCAAGTAGCAGAGGTCCTGGACCTGGTAGTTTGCCGACGCGAGCGTGATGGTCGTTACGCCGCGGGCCAATACTGCGGCGAACAATGCGTTTTCCGTCGGGGTGTCGCCCGACTCATACATCGTGATGTCGGCGCCCCGGACGATCGCTCCCCGCTGGACCTGGTAAGCGAAGTGGGTGGTTTTGATATGCACGCCAAATTTTTCCAGGGCGTAGAAGTGCGGGAGTACGGTGCGGCGTCCGAGCTGGCACCCGCCGGAACGGGGGATCCCAAAGCGGCTGGTGCGGTGCAAGAGCGACCCCAGCAGGAGCAGCACGGAACGGGTGCGCACCGCTGCAACCGCATCGATGCGGGTCAGTTGCAGGCGGGTGGGCGCGCGCAGTTCCAGGTTGCGGCCGCGCCAGCGCACCTTCACGCCGATGGATGACAGCACTTTGGCCATGCTGTCCACTTCGGCGATGCGGGGCGCCATCTTGATGACGAGGGGATCGGTGGTCAGCAGGGCCGCGCACATCGCCGACACCGCTGAATTTTTTGCCGTGCGAACGTCGGCAGTCCCGGACAGTCGTTTGCCGCCGTTGATGAGGTAGGTTGCCATGTCGTAGGGAGGTAGTTGGTAGTAGGTAGTCTGTAGAATTAGTGCTCCGCCTTCTATTCTACAAGCTACTCCCTACAACCTACAAGCTGCATTATTTCAGGTAGCTGAACGGGTTTCTACGATAGCCGCCGGCCCGGACCTCGAAGTGCAGGTGCGGCCCGGTGCTGCGGCCGGTCGACCCGATCGCCGCGATGGCCTGGCCGCGGGCCACTTCATCGCCGACCTGCACATAGAGTTTGCTGTTGTGGCCGTAGAGGGTTTGCGAGCCGTCGGGATGCTGGAGGACGACCATGATGCCGTAGCCGCCGTTCCAGCCCCCCTGTGCTTTAATGACGCGGCCGTCGTCGGCGGCGTACACCGCCGTACCGTTGGAGCAGGCGATGTCCACGCCCGTATGCCGCCAACCGAAATATTGCGTGATGCGGCGGCAGGAGGCCGGCCATCCCATTTTTCCGCTCCCCGTGATGGTCGGGGTGCTCGCGCCGGGCCGCTGCAGCGCGTAGGTGGGCGTGGGCCGCGGCTTAGCGCCGCCCGGCACCAGCAGCAGCTCGCCCACCTGCAGGTCGTTTGCCGACGCCAGCTTATTGGCGCTGATGATGGCGTCGGCGTCCACGCTATAGCGCGTGGCGATCTTGCCGACGGTTTCGCCGCGGGCCACTTTGTGCCGGAGCCCAGAGATGGGGAGGATAGTCAGCTTTTGGCCGGGGCGGATGATGGAGTAGGCGGTCAGGCCGTTCTCCCACAGAATAGTGTTGATGCTGATGCCAAATCGCACCGCCACGCCCGAGATGGTGTCGCCATCCTGCACGGTGTAGACCATGATGTCGCTGCGCGGCGCGCCCGGGGCCAGATCCTCGGCAGCGGTACCCCCGGTCGGCAAGCGCAACGGTTTGACCACGGCGCTGCCACCCATGGTGGTGGCGGGAGAAAGTTCCTGGTCCGCGGCGGCGGTATCCAGCCGGGCGATCGGTGAGACGGCGGCGGGGCTGTAGTAGTGCTTGACGACGGGGCTCAGCGGCGGGCGTACTTCCTCCAATTCGTCGTAGGTCGTATCGCGGCTCAAGCCGGTGAAGACGTTGGCGTAGGTGAATTCGTCGCGCTTCACCTCGTAGGCGTTGAGGTTGGCGGTCACCACCGTCAGCGCGATGCCGATGAAGGTGACATGGAACACGTAGCGCCGCGTGAACAAGTGCAAGATGCGGCTGCGTTGTTCCAGTGGCGCGTAGAATTTCAGCAGCCCGCGCTTGAGTGCCAGCAGCGCCCCGAAGAGGGGCAGCAGCAGCGCAAAGACCGCGCGGCCAACGGCGCGCAACAACACACCCGCGAGGCGCGAGACCGGCGAAAACAGCTTCAAGACGGCGACGGCCACCCGCATTGTGGTGGCCAGCAGTTTCACCAGGATTTTCCGCAGGAGGTTTCTCATCAGCTTCACCATTGAGGCTAGCAGAGGAGAGTGGGTTGGTCAACGAAAATCAGGATGTTTTTTTGGCTATATGAGTAGGTTTTTTAACATTTTATCAGATTTATACCCTCAATTGAGCCAAAAAAGTTGTTGATATTTACTATTGACAAAACACTGTATACCTGTTATAATACTTTTTATACTGAACCTTGCCAAAATACCGTTAACCAGATCGTGGTGGTCTGGTGGTATCTCATCAACGTCCTTTTTTTGAGGAGAGTGTTCCAATGAGGAACCAAGAATCATGCGCCGTGATGGCGCGACCCACCGTCGCGGAAGCGGTCGTCGCCAGCTTCCCGCAGTTCCCGCACGCGGGAGACCATCCGCGCGAGTCCGACCGTAGGGTCGAGTACCGCGCCGACGGGGTCCACGGGTGCATCGTGGCGCGGCTGCCGCGCCATCGCAAGACCGGCCACGCCCGGTACTACGGACGGCGGGACTAATCTCCGCCCTCGACATCTCTCCTAATTCATTCCGACGCCCCGGCACGCTATGCGCGCCGGGGTTTAAATTTGGCTTGGTTTCCAACTAGCGCTGGGGTAGAATGTTCCCGTACCTATG
>JAUSGZ010000011.1 GCA_030648715.1 bacterium
AGGAACCTTACATTTTATTCCGCTGCAAAGGTCGAACCCGCCAAAGGCGGGGTGCGGTGGAAATCCAATGCAGTGACTAGCTCCATGCTGGAAGGTGCGGGCGCAGGCTCCCGGAGGGCACGCTTTCAAGTGCGGGGCGGGTCACTGAGCGAAGTTCTAAGTAATTAGTTCTCAGTGCTAAGTACGAAGTGCTAGGTACTTTGAACGGCGGTTGCCAACCGATGCCCGGAGACCACACCGTCATTCCCGACCCAGATCGGGAATCCAGTAAACCGATTCTGTTGGTTTCTGGATCCCCGCTGCGGCGCGGGGATGACTGGGGAGGCCCGGAATGACGGTACGGTCGGTAACCGCGACAAATAATTAATCAATAACCAACATGAAGAAAGCGTTGCTTTCTCTCTCCGCCCTGGCGTTGGCGGTCGCGTCGGTGCCGATGTTCGCGGCATTTGAGGCGCACGTCATCAACGTAACGGCGCGAATTGAGAACGCGTTGAGCGTGAACACTAAGCCGATAGAGTTTGGCACGGTATTCCCGCAGGAAAAACTGGATAAGTTCATTGACATCTCGCTGTCCCAGTCGTTCGTGGACGAGGACCGCGTGGATGACATTGACTACATGATCCGGCAGAAGCCGAAGTGCGGTCACCCGGTACCGAGCACGAATCCGAACGAGCCGGTCGCGTACGACGACTACAAGCCGGTGGTTGGCCACAACAAGGATACGGGCGAGTTCATCTGCCCAGTGGGTTATGTACCGCTGCCGCTCCTGTGCCCGTACCTCTCCAAGCACGAGATTTCCCCGGACGGCATCGTCTCGGAAAACGACAGCCGCGGCATTCCGGCGTTCCATGGCGTCATTGACGGCTGGACGCTGCAGACCACACTGGACACGCAGGTAACCGGCCACCTGGCCAAGTCGCAGCAGGACAATGACGACCAGTGGCTCATTGACCTTAAGACCCCGTGTTTTGAAGGCCAGTGCGCGCAGGACTGGGATGACTTCGTCCATGCGGCAAACCCGACGGCGACACCCAGCGCGTTCATCCAGCCCACCGCGAACGAACACCAGATCTTTGGGTGCGACCTGTGGATCGAAGTGTTCGGCATTTCGCTCCCTGGCCTGGGCTGCAAGACCCTGGACATGATGCTGGTCATTGACCGTTCCGGCAGCATTGATTCAACGACCGAACTTCCGTTACTTAAAACAGCTGCCAAGGCCTTCGTGGATGCGGTCAACCCGTCCACGGCAGGAACGCACGTCGGGCAGTCCAGTTTCTCGGACACCGGCACGCTCGATCTGCACCTGAGCGACAGCGAGGCTACGATTGATGCGGCCATTGACGCCCTGGTCAACGGCGGGTTCACCAACCTCAAGGAAGGTATTGAACTTGCGACCGGTGAATTGGACAGCGCCGACCCGCACGAGCGTCCAGTAGTGCCGGACGTCATGGTCATCATGACCGATGGCAACCCGAACCGCCCGAACGGCAACGTGACGCTTGACAAGGCTGCTGCCAAGACCGCCGCTGACGCGGCCAAGGCGGCAGGTGTGGAAATCTACGTGGTGGGTATCGGCGGTGATGTGGATGCCACCTTCCTGAAGACCATCGCTTCCGGCGACGACCACTACTTCTCGGCCGCCGACTTCGCGACGTTGCAGGCCGAGCTGGAGAAGTTGGCGTCCTGCCCGGAGAATGGCACGTAGGTTCTCGACTCTGTCTCGAGGCGAGCCATCGCTCGAACGATAAAAGAATATTCCTCGAGCGAGCCCCGTCATTCGACGGGGTAAACTCCGCGAGTCGAGAGGTACTGAAAGAAGCTGTTCGTCCATTGACCAACCGTAACTAAACCGTCATTCCCGAGCCATTCCGTCATTCCCGAGCCTCAGAGGGAATCCAGAAACCAACAGAATCGGTTTTCTGGATCCCGGCTCTGGGGCCGGGATGACAATGGCAGCCGAGCGCTACCAGGCGGTGGTGCAGGTGGTGGAAGGCACGGATAAGGTCGGCGTCAACCCGACGGCCGAGCGCCTGGACTTTGGCGACCTGTCGCGCGACACCGGAGCTTCCCGCTTCATCAACCTGAAAAACCCGGGAAAAATGCCAAAGACCATCTGGGTGGTGAAGTCGGGCGAATTGGCCGAGCTGATGAAAGTGGACCGGCCGGCGAAATTCACGCTGCGGCCGGGGGAAGAGGTGAAACTGGAGTTCAACGTCCGCATCCCGTCATCGGCGCAATACCGCAAGTACAGCGGACGGGTGATGATATTCAAGTGGCCGAAGGTGTTTTGAGAATATAGAAGACAGAATCCAGAATACCGAAGGTGGAGTTAGCCGGACGGTAGATTAATTCCATATTCCGTATTCTGAATTCTGGATTCCGCACTTTACAATGTCTGAAGAACACAAAATTGAGACCGAAACCCCGCAGATGGAAGGCACCGATGCGGCTGCGGCCGGCATCGAGCGTTCCACGGTAACGCCCAGGATGTCGGAGAAAAAGAAAAAACCGCTTGGCAGGCGTATCCTGAAGCTGGTCCTGAACCTCGTGGCGTACGTCGCGTTCGTCGCCCTGCTGGTGTGGGGCCTGCCTATCGGGCTTTCGAGGTGGCTTGGCACCGAGTACCCGATGGCCGCCATTACGTCCGGGTCCATGTGGCCCGAGCTGAAAGTCGGCGACCTCATCCTGGTGCAGGCGGTAACTCCGGAGCAGCTCAAGGTGGGCGACATCGTGGTCTACACCAACGAGCGCGGCTTCACCATCCACCGCATTAAGGAAATTGACACCGCCAAAGGCGAGATTACCACCCGCGGCGACGCCAACAACGTGGATGACAAGCCCGTCGCCATTACCACCGTCATCGGCCGCACGCTGAACTGGTCGTCCGGCAAACCGGTGCGGATACCGAAGCTGGGGTTCATTTCCATTGTGGTGTCGAAACGAGTGGAGAAGTAGGAATACAGAATGCAGAATACGGAATACAGAAAAACATGGAGGGGAAAAACAAAATTCAAAGTTTCACAGATTTGGAGGCATGGCGCGAGGGGCACCAACTGGTCCTCATGATCTACGAGATCACGCGATCATATCCCAAGCAAGAGACGTTCGGATTAGTAAGCCAAATGCGGCGAAGTGCGGTGTCGATTACATCAAATATCGCGGAGGGATTCAGCAGACAATCCTGGAAGGAGAAAACGCAATTTTACTACGTAGCCCTGGCATCGGTCACCGAACTACAGAATCAACTACTGATCTCGCGGGATATTCACTACCTCAAGAACGATACCTTCCAAAAGGCGGCCGAACGGTCGGTAACTGTGAAGAAAATATTAAGCGGATTAATTTCTAAAACGAAGACTCGAATCCAATAAGCGATATTCCAGATTCTGTATTCCGAATTCCATATTCTTTATTGCATGTCCATCCGACGCCGAAAAACGATGAAACGTCGCGCCCTCGCCGCCTTCCGGCGGCTCGGGGCATCGTTTGTCGCGTTCGCGGTGGTGTTGACGCAACTGCCCGTCATCGCGGCCTTTGAGGCCTCGGTCGTGAACGTCACCGCCCGCATCACCCCCCGCTGCGAGGAGATCCTGCTGTCCGGCGCGAAGTTCAACGACCTGGACGGCGACGGTATCCGCGACGCCGGCGAGCCGGGCCTGGAGAACTGGGTCATTGAACTGAAGCGCGGGCCCTACACTCCCGAATTTGATTACAACGGCAACGGTTTCAACGATTCCAACGACTACGGCGTGCTGGAAGACGTCATCGTGGATGGGGCAAGTTGCCCGGCCGGCACGCAGTGTGATTTCAACAATGACGGCTCTACCGCGCTTCCGTCCGGCGACCTGGGTGATTTCCAGGACTGGCTGGCGGCGCGCGACCTCGGCAACCAGGTAACGGACGTGAACGGCAACTACCAATTCGGCAACCTAACGTTTGGCGATTACATCGTGACCGAAGCCCCACAGAACGGCTGGGTGTCTACCACGGACGAAAGCGTTGCCGTGTACATCGGCACGTGCGCAACGACCGTGGACTTCGGCAACCGCCAGGAAGAGGAGCCCAAGGGGTCGCTCGGCGGGAAAAAGTGGCTGGATACCGACCACGACGGCGTGCTAGACGCAGGTGAACCGCCGATCGCGGGCTGGAACATCACGTTGTCCGGCGATGCCGTGGGTGTGGACGTAACCGACGCCAACGGCGACTACGAGTTCCTCGGCCTGGATGCCGGCAACTACACCGTGACGGAAGAGACGCGTTCGGGGTGGACCAACTCCACGCCAACCTCCATCGCGACGACGCTTACCCAGGGCGAGCACAAAACCGGCCTGAACTTCGGCAACTACCAGGAGGGCGTGTGCGCCAACGCCGTTACCCTGGATTTTGACAAGGACGCGAATGGCGCGGACATCCTGCGCGGCCAGTTCATCGACGGCGAATACCTGCCATGGGGGATCACCGTAACCGCTCACAACTACAATGCCGCGCACCCGCAGGTGGGAATTACCTTTGATTCCGACACCCCGACGGGCGGCGTGAACGGCGACGGCATCGTGGATGTGGACCTGGGCACCACCAACCTCCAGTTCGGCGGCCCGGGCAACAGTGAAACCGGGGATGGCAAGGAGCCGTCCAACAACATCCCGCTGCACAATTTGCTCATCATCCCAGACAACGTGGTGGACACGACCCCGGCCGACGGCCTGGTGGACGACCCCAACGACGAGCCCGCCGGCGGTTCCCTGCGCTTCACCTTCAGCCAACCAATGGCGTTCTCCTCGGTCAAGTACATTGACCTGGACAACAGCACCGGCGCGGTGGTCGGGTACTCGGACGCGAGTGGCACGGCGCAAGTCTTTTCCATCCCGGTGCCCAAGCTCGGTGGCAATGCAGTGCAAAAGATATCCGGCGACCAGGTGACGGGCATCCGCCAGCTGAAACTGCGCGGCAACGACAGTTACGCCATTGACGAAGTCGTGCTGTGTCCCATCCCGCCTCGCTGCGGCGACGGCGTCGTCAACCAGGAAACGGAACAGTGCGACGACGGCAACACGAACGACGAGGATGCCTGCCGCAACGACTGCACGGATGCGCCCGTCTGCGGCAACGGCACGGTGGAGCCTGGCGAACAGTGCGACGACGGCAACACCAACAACTTTGACGACTGCGACAACACCTGCACGCCGACCAACTGGTGCGGCGACGGCACGGTACAGACACCCAATTCCTTCGGCCAGACCGAGCAGTGCGACGACGGATCGCTGAACGGCACGGCGCAGTCCTTGTGCACGACCACCTGCACGCCGAAAGAGAACCTGTGCGCCGCGGTATCACCCGGCTACTTCCGCAATAACGACGGCTGCCAGCAGGGTACGGGCGACAGCATCTGGGCCGACGAGGTCAATACGCTCTCGGACAGCTTCTTTGATGTCTTTGCGGAAATCACCGGGCCGCAGATGTGTATCCAGTTCGCGAGCAACTGCAATAGCGGCAGCGCGACCGACAAGGCCCGTTGCCAGGCCAAGAAGCATCTCCTGGCGGACGAGGCCAGCGTCGCCAAGGGACGGCTGCTGCTTTCCGCGCTGGTCGCCGGCGGCGACGACGGCAATGCGGCATTCGACGCGCTCGGCTTGACCGCGACGTCTACGCTCCAGCAGGCCATGACGGCGGTGGAGCAGGTCATCGCCAACGGCAGCGCGAGCACCAGCGATCTCCAGCGGGCAATGTATGTGGCCGCGCGCCTGTACGGGTGGTATGAGCGATTGAACCCGAACGTGGGCGAATGCGTCCTGCCGGGGTACGGTAACGGCGTGCTGGAGCAGGGTGAACAGTGCGACGACGGCAACCTCATCCCGTGGGACGGCTGCTCGCCGACCGGCCAGCAGGAAGTGGTGCTGAATGAAGTGCTGCCCAACCCCGTGGGGGCGGACGATGCCGGTAAGCCCGACGGCGAATGGGTGGAACTGTACAACCGCTCCGGCAAGCCCATCTCGTTGTCCGGGTGGTGGCTCTATGACACGAATAACGCCAACGAATTGCCGGTCCTGGGTTCCCACACCGATTCGGGGACCACGACCATTCCGGCATTGGGCCACCTGGTGGTGTACCGTAACGGGGACGGCGATTTCAGTCTGAACAACAGCGGCGACCAGGTGCGGCTCTTCAACCGCGAGATCGCGAGCTTCGGTTCGCTGATGGATGCCTTTGCGTGGACCAGCGAAAAGGGCGAGGGAAATTCCTACGCCCGCGTGCCGGACGGTATTGGCGACTGGGTGGACCCGTGCCCGACGCCCGGCGACGACAACATAGACCAGACGTGCGACGGCGAGCCGGCCGAGGAGGTCGGCGTGGTTACCGAGCAGCCGGAGGTTGCCATCATTGAAGACGCCGCCGATCTTTCCCTGGATGCCCTCACCTTCCTGCTGGCGGAGTTCGAGAACAGCGATGCGTCGCAGACCATCGTCTTTGAACCCGTCGCGGCGGATGAGGACCCGTTGGCCGCGCCGTCGCCCACCCCGACGCCCGAACCAAGCCCCGAGGAATTGGTCGTTCCCGTCAGCAAAGTAGAGGAGCCGGTCGTGGAGCCGACGCCCTCACCATCGCCGTCGCCGGAACCCACCCCGACGCCCATTGGTGACGACGGCAGCACGTTGACGCAGACGGAAACCACCACGACGACCGTAACTTCAGATACGACCACGGCGCTGCCCACGGAACCATCCGATGAGCCGGCAATGACGGAGGAAACGGCGACGGTTACGCCGACGCCGACACCGACACCAACTCCCGCGCCAACACCTGTTGATGGCAGCCCGTAGACGACCATGCTTACCCCCAAAATGACCATCCGCCGCTGGGCCAAGGGAAGTGCCACACTCGTGGTGAGCGGGCTGGTGTTCGCGATATTCCAGTCTGCGCTCATCGGCGTGTCGGCCACTTTGCTGCCCATCTTGGCATCCATCAACCATTTGGACTTCGGGACGGTGTTCCCGGGCGAGCAGCTGGATGAAACTTTCACCATCACCCTGGCGCCGGAATTCCTGGGGCAGTCGCAGGACTACTGGATAGAGGAGAAGCGTAAGCCTTTGCCGCCGGAGCATCCGGAGTACCCGAGCGGCGGCGACCCGGCAATGCCGGGGTACTACCGCGACCTGTGCCCGTACATCTCGCTGAGTGGCGAAACCGGCGAAGGGGACGTGCCAGCCAACGCGACGCTGACGGAAAGCACGGATGAGACGGACGTGTGGACGGTGCTGCTGGATGCGCCGGCCATTGCCGACCCTGTGTCGGGCGGCGTTGCCCAGGATCACAAGGGCGGCATCGTCACCACCAACGGCGAGTTCGGTTGCGACCTGTCGGTCAACATTGACCCGTCCTGCGGTAACGGCATCGTGGAGCAGAGCGAGGAGTGCGACCTGGGACCGCAGAACGGCCAGCCGGGCAGTTCCTGCAGCGCGAGCTGCACCACGCAGCAATGCACCGGCCCCGTGGATGTCGTCCTTATCATTGACCGCTCCGGCTCGATGCTGTTTGACAGCGGCACGCGGTTTGCTGACGCCAAGGCGGCGGCCAAGGGCTTCGTGGATCTGTTGCAGCCTATTGACCAGGCATCATTGGTGTCGTTCGCGACCGCGGTGACATTAGATCAGACGCTGACGAACAACTATCCGCTGGTCAAGACCAAGATCGACGCGCTGGTGGCGGTCGGCGCGACCAATATCGGCGGCGCCATCAGCAAGGCAAACACGGAGCTGGCGTCCGTACGGGCGCGGCTCGCCGCAGCCCACGTGGAAATTCTGCTGACCGACGGCAAGGCGAACAAGCCCTTCGGCCCGGGCTACGGCGAGTATGCTGCTGACGTAACCTACGCCATCAACCGCGCGCAGGATGCGGCCAACGCCGGTACCACCATTTTCACTATCGGTCTTGGTTCCGACGTGAACAGCACGATGCTGCAGCAGATAGCAACGATGACCGGCGGGCAGTACTACTTCAGTCCAAGCAGCGGCGACCTGTCGGCTATCTATAGCACTATCGCCGGCCAGCTGTGCCCGTAGTACGGGGGCGTTGAAAACCGATAATTTTTTGCGACACCAAGGGCGCCGGTATGGCGCCCTTGGTGTGCGGTTGACACCAACCCGGGGTCCGGGGTATAGTTGCGAACTAATTTCAGGCATTTGCCGTCGTCTATAAGTAGGGAGCAGGGACCCGTTAAAACCTTCGTCCAGCGGCCGCGAAGGCGGGCAGCGGCAGCAGGGCATCACCTATAGTCATTATTATAAAGTCAAACTTTAACCTCGCGATGCTATGAGCAAGAAAATGGCCCGCGCCTACGGGCAATCCGTTGTTGCGTCTTTTATTATCACGGCCGTCGTTGTTCTGACCGCAGGGTTTGCCGTCCAGGCAACCCGCGCCCAGGAGGCGGATACTTCGGTAGCAACGGAGACTATTGTCTCCGCGACCCCCGAGCCGCAACCATCGGCGGTTGAGCCGGTTGTTGAGCCCACGGTGGAGCCGACCGTTGAACCGACTGTTGAACCCACGGTTGAACCGACCGTGGAACCGACGGTTGAACCGACTGTCGAGCCGACCCCCGAAGCGACTCCCGAGCAGGAAACAGTAGTAACCGATGAACCTGCAACGGTTGAAGCGCAGTCAACTATTTCTGAAACTCCCGAAGCAACACCTACTCCCGACGCGACCCCATCCGAGGAAACCACAAGCGTTTCCGGGTCAACTGCGGGAAGCACGGTAACCAGCGAACCAACCCCCGCTCCGGAATCTTCCCCGACAACGGTCAGCGAACCGGTGCCGTCGCCGGAATTGAGCACCGATAAAGCCGACTACCATCCTGGCGAGACGGTGTCCGTATTCGGCAAGTTTTTCCAATCCCTACAGAACATTTTCCTGAAGCTCTTCGGCACTACCGAGGAGGGGAATTACACCGAGCAGACCGCGACCGTGACCACGGATGAATCCGGATCTTTCATCCAGCAGTTCGTTCTCGGTAGCGTGGTCGTCCCAAACTATACGGTCGTTGCGAGCGACGAATCTGGTACTCAACTGGCCCAAACGACGTTTACGGACCCGCCGTCCGCATCTTCAGTTGACATCGCACAATGCGCGAACGGAACGCTCCCGAGCAGCTTGAATATCTGTAAGAAATTGAGTGGTTCCGATGGATACGTCACGGGCAATGTGAATGGATCCAAGGCCCATTGGCAGGAGGGTGATTTCCTCCCGTATCGGGCTGTCGTGGTTGCGCCCAATGCCGGGATAAATACCGTCACGTTCAGCTTTGATACTGCCAAGCCGAGCGATCTTAAGCACGCCATCGATTACCTTAGCTCGTTCAGCTTGACGGAGACGACCGGCGCAGCGAATGCAATACACGCCAATCTGGCCGATCCTTGCGGTGATGTCATCGGCGGCTGTATTCCATCTGCCCCCGACGCCACTGCGGCAATCCCAGTACCAGCAGGATTAACAGGATCGGGCCCCACCTACCCCGCCTCGTGTGCAAATGGCAGCGTCATGAGCGGCACGCCTATCGCCGGCATTATGTCGGCGTGGGGCACGGGCATCAGCGGCATGACCGTTACTTTCCCTGACACTCCTGTAGTTCCCACCGTCGGTGGCTGCGAGGCAAAGTTCACGATCACGTTTACCCTTGCTGCCCCAACGACCGTGGTGTTTGCCTGGAGCGGCCACGTCGCCGCTAACCTGGACCCGGGTTCAGGCGGATACTGGGGTGCTGGCAATTCTGTCCCCACCGGTTCTTCCTACCACATGCACGCAGGGTTCCCTCAAACGAGCGGAGGGTCGTCTTTCACCGTTGGCAGTCAGGACTTACAGCTTGCCTCATCCGCAATTGCGGCACCGAGTACCATCACCATAATAAAGGACACGGTGCCAAATGGTCCTCAAGATTTTGCCTACACCACGACCGGTAGTTTGAGCCCTACAACCTTCAGTTTGGACGACGATGCTGATGGGACACTATCTACTACACAGACTTTCAGTGTGCCTCCCGGCACGTACACGGTGACCGAAGGCGATCCGACCCCGTTTGGTTATGCGCTCTCGGGCCTTACGTGCCCAACAGTAACCGGGACGGGCACGACCGCAACGCCAAACGTCGGAACCCGGACCGTGTCCATTACGATCGGTTCAACTGGAGCAGCCAATGTAAGCTGTACGTACGTCAACACACTTCAGACTGGCCACGTTATAGTGGTTAAAGATGCTGTTCCGAACGACGCCCAGGACTTCTCGTTCACCAACGACTTTGCTAACGGCAATCCTTCGCCGTTCCTGTTAGATGACGATGCGGATGGAACATTGTCGAACAGCCGCGATTCAGTCGTTATTGCCGGCACCTACGCAGTATCCGAAACCGCCGTAGCCGGTTGGGATCTTAGCAGTGCGACCTGTTCCGACGGCAGTCCAGTGAGCGCGATCGTCGTTTCGCCTGGTGAAACCGTTACTTGCACGTTCACCAACACCAAGCGCGGGCACATCATCGTGGACAAGGTGACCGACCCGTCGGGTGACCCCCAGAGCTTTGCCTTCACCACCACCGG